>NZ_DEXN01000009.1:214970-320331 GCF_002364155.1 Alcanivorax sp. UBA3183 | reverse complement strand
AACAAGGTGCTGACGTTGCATCGTGTAGTTCCCCCGCTTTAGTGGACACCTTCTCCTAACCAGAGGAGGTGGTATATGGCCCGATACAATAATCCGAGAAAGACCTGGCAGTATTCGACGGACTTTAAAGTAAAGGCTGTTGAGCTTAGCTGTCAGGAAGGCATTCAGGTCCAGCAAGTGGCGGCTGGGTTGGATATCCACCCGATGATGCTTTCGAGGTGGCGCAAGGAATATCGAGAAGGCAAGATCAAGCCAGATGGTCGAAAGCGTGTTGGTGTAATGAAAGAAAAGAAAGCCCCCTCCGCCGAGGAGCTGAAAGAACTCGATAAGCTCAAACGGGAAAATGCCCGCTTGCAGAAGGAGAATGACCTTCTAAAAAAGTGGCAACGGTATCTGTCGGATCGACATCAGAGCGATTTGGATTCATCCAGGAACACGGACGAAGACTAGGCGTCAGGTACCTCTGCAATTGGCTGGGTGTGTCGAGAAGTGGCTACTATGCGTGGTGCAAGCGGCAGGAGCCACAACGAGTCCGAGATGATCGGCGCTTACTGAAGAAGGTGCGCCGGATCCATGAGGATTGCCGGGGCGTCTATGGCAGTCCGAGAGTACATCAGGCCTTGCGTCACGAAGGCATCCGGGTTGGCCGTAAACGTGTTGAGAGGCTGATGAGGGAGGCTTCGCTGGTCGGGCGTGTAGCAAAGCTATACCGCAGGGTGCCGGGTGTGGAGCGATTCTATCAACGCCACAAGAACCTACGCCTGAATATGCCGGCACCAACCGGGGTAAATCAACAGTGGGTAGCGGATCTCACTTATATCAAGGTTAACCGGCAATGGCGGTATCTGGCGGTCGTGCTGGATGTCTATTCGAGGAAGGTGATTGGCTGGTCGCTGGGAGACCGGAAGACAGCTGATCTGACTCTGAGGGCCTTGCGCCATGCCTTACGGGTGCGAATGCCGTCTTCGGGCCTAATATTTCATACGGATCGTGGTGTGGAGTATGGAGCGTACTTGATCCAGAACGAGTTAGGCAGGCACGGCATCAGGCCCAGTATGAATCGGCCTAAACAATGCACGGACAATGCGCATATGGAATCCTTCTTCCATAGTATGAAGGCTGAAGTGATCCATGGCGTATCGTTTAAGGATGAGCAAGAGTTGCGAGCGGTTCTGCGTGGCTACATCAACCAGTTTTATAATCAGAAACGGTTACACTCTGGCATTGGCTACGTGGCCCCGGCAGAATACGAGAGAATGGCAGCGTGAAATGAAGCGTGTCCATTTTATCGGGGGAAGATCATCGGCTGGCGATTGGTAATCTGGTGCTTGATGAAAAGTTGAAACCGGGTGAGTGGCGGGAGCTTACGGCGCCGGAACTGGCTGTCTTTTTGGATTAAGCCGTTGGAGCTTTGCTTGCAAAGCGAAGGGTCAGATTCAGCGCTTCGCCTTGCGAGCAAGGCTCCAACGGGGAGCGGTGGTATCAAACCAGCGGCTTGCCATGCTTAAGGCGGCGGCGGAAATCCCATAACACCAGGTTGTAGGGCGCCTGCCGGATGACGCGCGGCAGCAGCAGACTGATGCGGCCAATGGTGCGCACGGTACGCTCGAAACGGCGCTGCTTTTTGTCATTCCATTCCAGCTGCATTTGCTCACGGATCTCGGCTGGCAGGAAACCGGTGGTCACAAACCGGTTGAAAGGCCCCAACAGAAACCGGGTTGGCGAGCTGAGGAATGTCAGGTCGGCAATCATCATCAGATACTGGCGGATACGCTCGTCAATGTGCAGCTTCTGCAGGCCCTCCTGCCAGTAGGCGTCAAACGCCTCCAGGTCTTTCGGCCAGGTATCCTGCCGCACTTGCAGGGTGGTCCCCAGCGGGTGGGCCAGCTGGTAAAAGGTTTCCTGTTCCTCCCGGCTCATTGGCCCATGGAGTTTCTGGTGAGTGTCCACGAAGCCCCAGTAGAGACAGGCGGCGACCCACATCTGCAGGTTTTCATCGAAGGCGTTGTATTTCACCGGTGAGTCTTCGGTGGAGTGTACCTGGGCATGGGAACGATTCACTGCCCTGCGGTAGGCCAGCTTCTCTTCACTGGTGCCCATCATGGCGACGGCCAGGTAGGTGAAGGTGGTGCGCGAGCGTTTGATCGGATGATGCAGGATTGAGCCACTTTCCACGCGGCTTTCCGCTACCCCATACCCCACCGCTGGCAGGGCCAGTTGCAGGATGATGTTGGCACCACCGGCCAACAGCATGGCGCCATCGAAGATACCGGGGAATTGCTGATCCAGTTCCCTCGCGGTGAGGGGAGTGGGCCATTCGTGTTCCAGTCGGGCCTGGCGGCTTTCCAGGTTGGCTTGAGCTGTCATTGTTTTTCTGTCCTCGCAGTCAGCGTGGTGGTTCATACGCCTGTTTCATTTCATGCTAGCGAGGAGTGCGCCATCAAACAATGAGACAAAATTAATTATTTGTATCATTGTGGCTTTTTCTGACCACTTATAGCCGCAATGCCCGGAAAACCGCGCGCACATGGCCGGCCAGTACATGGGTGGCAGAGCCTTCTTCACCCCGATAAAGCATGGCGATCTGGTAATCGCCCAGCTCCGGTAACTGGTATTCATCGCCCAGTTGCTGCAGGGGTGGCTGAATCAGGCTGAGGGGGAAGGGGCCAATGGCCAGATCGGCCTGCATGGCGGCTTCCTGGCCGGCGCAGTGTTCACTGGTGTAGGCGACGCGATAGCGGTGATCACTGCGGTCCAGAGCTTCCAGGGCCATCTTGCGCCAGGGACACCCCTGGCTGGCCAGTGCCAAGGGCAGGGGAGTCTGGCTGACGGCGATGCCGCCTTGTGCGCCGGCCCAGACCAGCGGTTCGCTATGCACCACTTCCCCGCGTGCCGGGCGGGCCTGTTTGCCGGTGGTGACCATAATCAGATCCAGCTTGCCCGCATCCAGCTGCTTCAGCATGTCGGCGCTGCGACCGACAATCACGTTCACCTGTACTGCAGGATGGGAGCGGGAAAACTGGGTTAGTACCTGGGGCAGGATGCGGGTACCGATATCATCCGGAGTACCGAGTCGTACGGTGCCTTCCAGCTCCGGGGCGGTGAAGTGGCTGATGGCTTCCTGGTTCAGTTTCAGCAGACGTCGGGCATAGCCAAGCATGGCTTCGCCTTCGGCGGTCAGGCTCACCCGGCGGGCTTCGCGCAGGAACAGTCGCTGGCCTACCTGTTGTTCCAGCCGCTTGATCTGCATGCTCAGGGCAGAGGGGGTACGGAACACTTCGGCAGCGGCCTGGGTGAAGCTCTCGGTCTCGGCGATGGCCACGAAGCTGCGCAGGATTTCCGTGTCCAGCAGAGGCTGAAGAGGGCTGTCCGATGGCATGTTTCACCTTTCAGAAAAATTGAACGATAGGTAAAGATCTTTTCGATTTACTGATAGTAAACTCGATTGCATCATGGAGGCCAATCACAACCCAGCCACTCCACAACGTTCTCGAACAGGGAGGAGACCATGAAACGCAATGACCCCCACACACTGGAAGCTCCCCAGCGGATTCAGTCCCGCAAGCCGGACCTGCACATGCCGGCCATGCCACCACTGGAACTGATGGACGCTCTGGACTATCGCATTCGGCTGGCCTGGTATCGCCTGCGCAAGAATCGCGCGGAGCAGCGAGCCCGTGTGATCCAGCGGCTGCAAAGGAAACCGGTCTGAGCGTTGCGTCTGATGCGGATGTGAAGGCACAGCAAGGCGCCTGATTCGCCTTGTGAACAAGGCTCCAACGGGGCAGCGATTTACCGTTGGAGCTTTGCTTGCAAAGCGAAGTCTTCAGATTCCCGGCGACTGACCAGACACAAAAAAGGCGCCTGAGAAGGCGCCTTTTTTGTTTGCAACACGGAAGCCGTGCGGTCAATTACATGTTCGGGTAATTGGGGCCGCCGGTGCCTTCCGGAGCCACCCAGTTGATGTTCTGGGTAGGGTCCTTGATGTCGCAGGTCTTGCAGTGCACGCAGTTCTGGGCGTTGATCTGGAAACGCTTGTCGCCAGTGTTCTCGTCCTCGACCACTTCGTACACACCCGCCGGGCAGTAACGCTGGGCCGGCTCGTCCCACTTGGGCAGGTTCACCTCAAGCGGTACGTTCGGGTCTTTCAGCGTCAGGTGACACGGCTGATCTTCTTCGTGGTTGGTGTTGGACAGGAATACGCTGTCCAACTTGGCGAAGGTGATCTTGCCGTCCGGTTTCGGGTAGTCGATCTTCTTGCTCTGATCTGCCGGCTTCAGCGTAGCGTGATCCGGGGTGGTGTCACGCATGGTGATCGGCAGTTTGCCGTTGAACAGGTTGATGTCCACGAAGGCAAAGGCAGAGCCGATGAAGTTACCGAACTTGTGCTGGGCCGGGCCGAAGTTGCGCTGAGCGTGCAGTTCTTCGTGTACCCAGCTCTTGTCGAAGGCGTCCTTGTACTCGGTCAGCTCGTCGCTGCCACGGCCGCCTTTCAGGGCTTCTGCCAGGATTTCTGCGGCAATCATGCCGGACTTCATGGCGGTGTGGGTGCCCTTGATCTTGGCGAAGTTCAGGGTGCCAGCGTTACAGCCCACCAGCAGACCACCGGGGAAGGTCATCTTCGGCAGGGATTGCAGGCCACCTTTGGAGATGGCACGGGCGCCGTAGGAGACACGCTTGCCGCCTTCCAGGTGCTTGCTGATTTCCGGGTTGGTCTTCCAGCGCTGCATCTCGTCGAACGGAGAGACATGCGGGTTGGAGTAGGCCAGGTCGGTGATCAGACCCAGGGCAACCTGGTTGTTCTCGATGTGGTACAGGAACGCACCACCCGGGGAGCCGGATTCGGTCAGCGGCCAGCCAGCAGTGTGCACTACCAGACCTTCCTGGTGCTTGGCCGGATCGATGTCCCACAGTTCCTTGATGCCGAGACCGTAATGCTGCGGGTCGGTGCCTTCGCGCAGGTTGAATTTTTCCTGCAGCTGTTTGCCCAGGTGGCCGCGGCAGCCTTCGGAGAAGATGGTGTACTTGGCGTGCAGCTCCATGCCGGGGGTATAGCTGGGCTTGTGCTCGCCGTCGTGGCCGATGCCGGAATCGCCGGTGGCGATACCTTTCACCGAACCATCTTCGTTGTAGAGTACTTCGCTGGCGGCAAAGCCGGGGAAGATCTCGATGCCCAGACCTTCGGCCTGTTCTGCCAGCCAGCGGCACAGGTTACCCAGGGAAATGATGTAGTTCCCTTCGTTGTGCATGGTCTTGGGTACGAACAGGTTCGGCACTTTCTGTGCCTTTTCCGGGCCGGTGAGGTAGTAGATCTCGTCGCCGGTGACCTTGGTGTTCACCGGAGCGCCCATTTCCTGCCAGTTGGGAAACAGCTCGTTCAGGGCGCGCGGCTCAAGCACCGCACCGGAGAGAATATGGGCACCGACTTCGGAGCCTTTCTCTACCACGACCACACTGATTTCCTGACCGGTTTCCTGGGCGATCTGGCCCAGACGGCAGGCGGTTGCCAGACCGGAAGGACCGGCGCCGACGATGACTACATCGACTTCCATAGATTCGCGTTCCACAGCCTGTCTCCTCGCTATCGATTGCGTGTTCGGCCCTGAAGCCACTGAGAAAGGGGTTCTGAAACACTCTGCCACAGAAAAACCTTTCTCAGCAGCTGCCTGGGGCCAGCCTTGGGGTGGCGCGGAGTATATAGAGATAGGCGAAACCGCACCACTGCCTGGGTTGGCCGCAACGCCCGCTGCATTGTTACCGGGTGTTGATCCGGCGGGGCGGCGCACTGCAGCTATTTCAAACAGGTGTTCGGATTATCCCTTGCTAGCTGGTTGATTTACAAGGAAATGGCCGACTGCAAAGTCACGAAAAGTGGACACCTTGTGTGGTCTATTTGCAGCAAAATCATTCGCTTACAGATTTTCGGCCTATTGACCTGCTTTAACCTAGCGTTCAAGATAGCGGCTCTTTCGCGGGGGTGGACCCGGCAACGGCGTCAATTATCGCCTCCTTCTACATGTCACCCAATGGAACATTCCGAGGATCCTATGAAGGTTCTTGTACCCATCAAGCGAGTCGTTGATTACAACGTCAAGGTTCGCGTGAAGGCTGACAACACTGGTGTTGATCTCGCCAATGTCAAAATGGCCATGAACCCCTTTTGTGAAATCGCTGTAGAAGAAGCGGTACGTCTGAAAGAGAAGGGTGTGGTTACCGAAATCGTTGCTGTTTCCATCGGTCCCAAGACCGCTCAGGAACAACTGCGTACTGCCATGGCTCTGGGCGCTGACCGCTCTATCCTGGTAGAAACTGACGAAGACGTTCAGCCGCTGGGCATCGCCAAAGCGCTGAAAGCCATCGTTGACGAAGAGAAGCCTGAGCTGGTTATTCTGGGCAAGCAGGCTATCGACGGCGACAACAACCAGACCGGCCAGATGCTGGCTGCGTTGACCGGTATGCCGCAGGGCACTTTCGCGTCTGAAGTGGACGTGGCCGACGGTAAAGTGAAGGTTACCCGTGAAATCGACGGCGGCCTGCAGACCGTTGAGCTGAACCTGCCGGCAGTGGTTACCACTGACCTGCGTCTGAACGAGCCGCGTTACGCGTCTCTGCCAAACATCATGAAAGCCAAGAAGAAGCCGCTGGATACCAAAACAGCCGCTGATCTGGGCGTTGACCTGACTCCGCGTGTGACCACTGTCAGTGTGGAAGCTCCGGCCGAGCGTCAGGCTGGCATCATCGTTGGCTCCGTTGACGAGCTGGTCGAGAAACTGAAGAACGAAGCGAAGGTGATCTGATGAGTGTATTAGTTTACGCCGAACACGATAACGCCGCGCTCAACAAGGTCACCCTGAGTGTGGTTGCTGCTGCCAAAGAGATCGGCGGCGACATCACTGTGCTGGTAGCCGGTAAAGGCTGTGGCGCTGTTGCTGAAGAAGCGGCCAAGATTGATGGCGTTTCCAAGGTACTGTGCGCTGACAACGATGCTTACGAGCATCAGCTGGCCGAAAACATTGGCGATCTGGTTGCCGAAGTCGGCGCCGATTACAGCCACATCCTGGCTGCTGCCACCACTACCGGCAAGAACTTCGCGCCCCGCGCCGCTGCTCTGCTGGACGTGGCCCAGATTTCCGAAATCTCCGACGTGGTTGACGCTGATACCTTCAAGCGCCCGATCTACGCCGGTAACGCTATTGCTACCGTTAAGTGTGGCGATGCGAAGAAAGTGATCACCGTACGTGGTACTTCCTTCGATGGCGTTGCAGCAGAAGGCGGTTCCGCCTCTGTTGAGAACCTGGACGTTGTAAAAGACGCTGGCATCTCCTCCTTCGTGGGTGAAGAGCTGGCCAAGTCTGACCGTCCCGAGCTGACCTCTGCCGAGATCGTGATCTCCGGTGGTCGTGGCATGGGTAACGGTGAGAACTTTGAAATCCTGTACAAGCTGGCTGACAAGCTGGGCGCTGGCGTGGGTGCATCCCGTGCTGCCGTCGACGCAGGTTTCGTACCCAACGACATGCAGGTCGGTCAGACCGGTAAAATCGTTGCGCCGAACCTGTACGTTGCTGTGGGCATCTCCGGTGCCATTCAGCATCTGGCCGGCATGAAAGACTCCAAGGTCATCGTTGCTATCAACAAGGACGAAGAAGCCCCCATCTTCCAGGTGGCGGACTACGGCCTGGTGGCTGACCTGTTCGAAGCAGTACCGGAGCTGGACGGCAAGCTGTAAAAAGCCTGCTTCCCGCACCAACAAAAAACCCGGCCTTGTGCCGGGTTTTTTGTTTTCAGGTACAAGCTGCGCTCAATGGAGTGGCGAAAACCCAAACGTTACGCGAGATTCTGAATTCCCACGAAGCCGCTGTAGGAGTTCCTCTTGAGGGACGAACCGAGCGACAGCGAGGAAAACGGTTCAGATAATACAAACGTACCTGGAATTGTCTCTGTCACTTGGGAATTGGAAATCACTCCCTTCGGTCGCCTCGCTTCGCGAGGTTCGTCCCCTGGAAGGGAATTATTCGCTGCGCTCACCCTGCGGGCCGCCCTGGCGGGCGTTACTCCGCTACGCTCCGTTCCTACTGGTGTCTTGAACTTCGTCAGGACAGACAAAGCTGAAAGCGGGAGCAAAAAATGTTTTCGGGAAAAACCGCGTTAATTACCGGCGCCTCCAGCGGCATCGGTGAACAGATGGCGAGGCAACTGGCTGCTGTAGGCTGCAACCTGATTCTGGTAGCACGGCGCACTGAGCGGCTCGATTCTCTTGCCGGGGAGTTGGCGTCGGTCACCGTTGATGTGATTACCGCTGATCTGTCTGATCCGCAAGCGGCCGAGGCGGTGTATGCCCAGACGCAGGCAGCCGGGCGGCAGGTGGATATTCTCATCAACAATGCGGGTTTTGGTTTCCAGAAGCCGCTGTTGTCTCTACCGGTAGCGGATCAGCTGGGCATGGTCGATGTAAACGTGCGCAGCCTGCTGGCGCTGACTCAGCGGTTTGCCGCGCCCATGGCGCAACGGGGCCAGGGCTGGGTGCTCAATGTGAGCTCGGTGTCTGCCTGGTTTCCGATCCCGGGCATGGTCACCTATGCAGCCAGCAAGGCCTGTGTGCTGCATCTGAGTCGTGCTCTCCACGAAGAACTCAAGCCAGCGGGCATTGTGGTGACGGCACTGTGCCCCGGCGGCACCCGCACCGAGTTTTCGTCCATCGCCCGTGAGCGGATGGACCCGGATCTGGAAAAAGCCATGATGCCTGCGGACGTAGTGGCAGCGGCCGGGCTGGAGGCGCTGGCCAGTGGGAAAGCGGTGGTGGTTCCCGGTGCCTTGTATCGAATCATGGTCTCTTTGGTGCGGGTATTGCCTGCTAGCTGGGTGACGCGTTTGGCGGGAAGGGTCATGGGGCGTCATCACTGATGCCGCTCTCAATTTCCGCTGAGCGTAGGGTGCACTGAGCCTACGTAAACTTAACCGAGGTTGGCGATATCTTCCGCAATGGCCAGTGCCGCCGTCAGCCCGGGTGATTCAATGCCGAGCAGGTTGATCATGCCTTTGATGCCGTGCTCCTTTTCTCCCTGTATCAGAAAATCCCGATAGGGTTCTCCTTCCATAAACAGCTTGGGGCGGATGCCGGCGTAGGCAGGGGTGAGTCTGTCGGCGTCCAGGCTTGGCCAGTAGCGTCGTATCACTTCTTCGAATTGCGGTAGCCGGGTGATGTTGACCTGGTAATCCCTGTGCTTGATCCATTCCACATCCGGGCCGAAGCGGGCATTGCCGGCCTGGTCTACGGTGAGGTGAATACCCAGTCCGTCTGCTTCCGGTAGCGGGTAGACCAGCCTCCGGGTGGGGCTGCCCCCGCTGAGGGAAAAATAGTTGCCTCGGGCCAGCCGCTGTTCGGGAATCTTTTCTGCGGGAAAGCCGTTGCAGTCTTTCAGCAAGGGAACGGCATGGAGGCCTGCGGCATTGATCAAGTGCTGGCAACGGAGTTCAAAGGTTGTGTCGTCACTTTCTACCTGCAGCAGGAAATCCCCTGGGCCACAGTCAATCCGCTGCACCCGGTGCCGATAACAGAGCAGGGCATGCTGGCGCTCCGCTTCCTGAGCCAGTATTGAAAGGAAGGCATGGCTATCAAGGATGCCGCTGTGCTCGCTGAGCAGGGCTTCACTGGCCTGTAGCCATGGCTCCTGCTGACGCAGCCATGACTGGTTGCACCGATGCAGTCCTGTGGCGCCACTCTCCATCGCGTTACGGTACAGATTGTCCAGCGCCTCTTGCTGGCTCTGTGAGGCGACGATCAGCTTGCCGCACTGCTGATAGGGAATCTGTTGTTCCTGGCAGTACTGGTACAGCAGGGCGTTGCCACGCAGGCACAGGCGAGCTTTCAGGGAATCTGGCGGGTAGTAGAGGCCGGCGTGGATGACTTCGCTGTTGCGGGAAGAAAGATGTTCGCCGAAACGGCTTTCCTGCTCGAGCAATACAACAGATCTGGAGGGTGCAAGTTCACTGGCGATGGCCAGGCCAATGACGCCAGCGCCGATGATGACGGTATCGGTGGTTTCCCGTGGTTGCACTCGGTTTAGCCCATAAATGATAACGCCCTCAGTCTGAGGACGTTATGGGTAGCGGACAAGGGCCTGCGGATTACTCGTCCACGTTGTCGTAGAACATGTAGCGAGCGGTTTCGTATTGCCCGCGAGCCAGTTTGAACAGCCGTTCGAAGACTTCCGGGTGCTCTGCAGCCACGTCTTGTTTGGGGGTGTCGCTGTGCAGATCATGCAGGGTGGCGTTGTTGCCATTGGCATTGATTCGCACCAGAAAGTTTTTCGTGACCATGCCGTAGATGGGGGTAGGCCCTTCTCGCAGCACCACAAAACTGGCGCGATCCCCTTCCGGGGCGGGAATCTGGAAATCCCGGCCCAGGGTAGTGTTGCGGTAGTTAAGTCCCAGCATACCGGCAACGGTGGGTAGCACATCGACCAGGCCCACCGATTCCTCAATCACTCTGGGTTTCAGGTAGCGGGGTGCATAAATGATGTGCGGCACATGGTTGCTTTCCAGCCCCAGCTGATCCATGGCCGGCATGTGGGGCAGGGTGGTGATGCGGTTGCTGTGATCACCAAAGAACACAAAGATGGTGTTGTCGAAATAATCGCTTTCCCGAGCCCATTTCATGTATTCGCCCACGTTGTAATCCAGCAGCCGTACCGCGTTGAACTGGGCGGCGCTGCGGAAGCCGTATTCGGCCAACTCCTCATCGGACAGGTCCGTGCGTGGCTGGAAATCCCCGTTATTGTTCGGGATGGTGAAAGGCCGGTGGTTACCGGCGGTCTGGATGAAGGCAAAGAACGGCTGATCATCCGGCAGGTCGGCGAGAATCTGGTTGGATTCGCGGAACAGGTTCAGATCGGAAATGCCCCATACGTCCACGTCCGGCGATTGCCAGTCACCTTCCTGATACAGCTCCAGGCCATCGATGGTTTGTTGCACCAGACCGTCCAGGTTGGCCCAGCCGGCATTGCCGCCAATGAAATAGAAATTCCGGTAGCCCTCGAATTCATTCAGCACCGTGCGTTGGTGGCTGGTCAGCGGGTTGCGGCTGGCGCTTTCGGTGGGAGCCACATCAGGGATGCCGGTAAAGGTGGCCCAGATCGTCTTGGCGGTGCCAGTCACGGGCACATAGAAATTTTCGAAGCGCCAGCCATCACGTCCCAGCTGGTCCAGATTGGGGCTGCTTTCCACCGGCAAGCCGTAGCTGCTGACACGGCTTGCACCCAGAGATTCCAGCATCACAAAGACCACATTCGGCGGGCGCTCATGGTCAAGCTTGTGACTCTGCACCTCTACCGTTCGTACGAAATTGAGATCCTGACGCTGATCCTCGGGAATGCCGAGATGATCAGCAATGAGCGGGTAATACTCGGCGACCTGTTCCTTGTCGAAAGGGGACACGGGAATCAGCAGGGTGTCGCGAAAGTAGAGGACCGGGTTCAAACCCAGGGCGCCGATGGCCCGGTCGCCGGACACAAAGGCTTCACTCCAGCGCAGCGGAATGGGGTTAAGGATGTTGATGTTGCTGACCCGGCCAAGAATGGCAAAGAAGAACAGGGTAAAGCAGACCAGAAAACCGACGGTGGCCTGGAATCCGGAGATGCCGGCAGCCGTCCGCTGCAGCAGTTTGCGTTCGGCGATACGAGCGAGCCAGTAACTGCCGGCCACGCCGGCAACCAGGCCAAGGGTAATCCAGATCACCGGGTAGCTTTCCCACACCATCAGGGTGGAATCGCGAGTGTCCTGCATGAAGCGCAGGGCGGTAACGTTTAGCCGTTCACCGAGATAGGCGTAATGGCCAAAGTCGAGAATATAGGTGAGACCTAGCAGAGCCAGCGCAATGATCAGATAGCCATGGGCAAGGAGACGCATCAGGCGGCTGTTAAGCAGATTGAAGCGCGGCAGATAGGCCAGTGCAGCCAGGGGAAGCATCAGCAGCAGGGCCAGACGCAGATCAAAGCGCAGACCGATACCCAGGGCGCTGAGAATGGCGCCGGTTTCATAATCCGGGTTACCCGGTACCTCGGAGAAGCCAAAATAGAAAATGGCCCGCAGGATGACCATCAGGCTGAAGAAGAGCGCTGTCATGGCCAACAGATAGTGCAGACGTCGGGATTTCAACCAGGTCATGCCGATTACTCCGTACTGGCGGAACTGAAAAAACAGGCGCCTATGCTACCGGGAAGGGCCAGTTCGCGCATGGCCAAATCACCACTTTTGCCGGATATTTGCACAAATTCCAGCAGGATGTCTTAGCCGGCTTGGCCAATGACGGGTTAATGGCTTTCACCCATCGGGTTGCAGTGTTATTAAAGGCATTCGCTGACGGGAGACGGAAATGAATTTTGACGAGATCCTGGCCACGGTGGATGGCCAGGGGAATGGCATGATGCCGGAAGGTTGGGGCCAGGGCCGTGCCCTGTTTGGTGGGCTGGTAGGTGCCGTGTTGTTTGATCACCTGGAGAAAACCGTCGCCGCGGGCAGAACGTTGCGCAGTTTTTCCCTGTCCTTTGTGGCGCCCATGGCGCCGGGGCCGATCAGTCTACACAGTGAGGTGTTCCGGGAAGGAAAATCGGTGATGCAGGCTATGGTGTCGGCCCGTCAGGAAGGGCAGGTGGTGGCCGCCATGCTGGTGAGCCTGGGCGGGGCCCGCGAGTCTCGTGTGATCGTGGCGCCGCCGGCAGCGCCGACCCTGCCGGCGCCGGATCGTTGTATCGAGCTGCCCTTCATTGCCGGTCTGACGCCGGATTTTCTGCAGCACTTCCAGATGCGTTATGCCGATGGAATGCCGCCTTTCAGTGGCAGTGAAGTGCCCGATTTTAGTGGCTACATGGGCTTTCGCACGCCACCGCAGGTCATGAGCACGGCGGCGTTGATCGCGCTGGTCGATACCTGGCCGCCGTCGGTGTTGCCCATGTTGAAGAAGCCGGCCCCGGCCAGTTCGTTGACCTGGACCATGGAGCTGCTCGACGATCCGCTCTCGCGCCCTGCGGATACCCTGTGGCAGTATCGGGTAAAGACGGACCAGAGCAGTGACGGTTACGGTCAGAGTCAGGCGACAATCTGGGACGGGGAAGGCAAAGCGGTGGCGCTGAGCCGCCAGACATTTACGGTATTTGCATGAAAACAGAATTACCGCCGATCAAGGCGAGAACCCTGGGTGAAAGAGTGCCACGACGGGGGCATTGGCTGCTCGCCGGCCTGGGCCGGGTGATTCTTTCGGCCATGGGATGGCGGATCGTCGGCACACTGCCCAATGTGGAGCGCGCGGTTCTGGCGGTAGCGCCGCACACCTCCAATATGGATGGTGTGGTGGGTATCAGTGCGATTCAGTGCCTGCGAATCCATGTGAAGTTCATGGCTAAACACACCCTGTTCGAGGGGCGCCTTGGCAAGCTGATGGTCTGGCTGGGCGGGATACCGGTAAACCGGGACAGTGCCGACGATGTGGTGGATCAGACTACCTCTGTGATGCGGCAAAAACCGTTCTGGCTGGGCATTGCACCGGAAGGGACACGGGAAGGGGCAGAGCGTTGGAAAACTGGCTTCTACCGGATAGCCGAACAGATGCAGATCCCCATTGTGGTGATCGGTTTCTGTTACCAGCGTCGTCAGGTTCGCATTGTTGGCAGCTTCATGCCCACCGGTGACATGGAGCAGGACATGGCCAGGATTGTGCAGGCACTGGCGGATATCGTGCCGCGCCGCCCGGAGCGCTTGTCCGCCCCGTTGCTGGAGCTTCGACAAAAGAATCAGGCCTGAGCAGTGTTGTCTTGCTCGTCCAGGCGGCTGAGAAACTGTTGGCGGCGCTGGGCCGATTGCAAGGCAAAGGCCAGTGGCCGGTGCAACTCGTTGAGCAGGGCCTCATCGGCGTCAGAAAACGGTTGAGAGCCGGCCACTTCCACGATACCCAACGCAAACTCTCCCTGATGTATTGGCCACAGTAGCAGGGTGGCGGGTTTGCGTTTGCCTTCCCCGACTTCCAGATCCAGATAGCCTTCCGGCACGGTATGCTGCTGTATCAGCAGTTTCTGGTTCAGCGCTGCGCCGAGCAGGGTTTCATCCTGGGGGAATTTGCGGCGTTCCGAGGCGCTGGCATTGAGCCCCCAGCTAGCCTGCCGGACCAGTTCCTGCTCTTCCAGGGTGTAGGCGGCGCCGGCTTTCGCGCCGATCTGTTCTATCAGATAGCCAAGCACCCGTTCGAGAAGCTGCGCCGGTGTCAGGTTGCCGGCAATCCGTTCCAGAAACAGGTTGAGCTGCTGTTGGCGCAGGGTGTCCTTTTCCGCCTGTTCCCGCCAGCGGGCCAGCTGCGAGGATTCACTTTCCAGCAGCAGATTGTTGGCAAAATTGCGTCGGGCACTGACATCCAGAATGTAGCCATTGAGCGCACAGATAATCAGCGGAATGACGAAGTAAAGCAGCATGGATAGCAGCGGCAGAGGTAGTTGTTGAAACAGGGCAGCAAGCAGGGTTACCGCCAGGGCACACAGGCAACTGATGAGCGTTTGCCGCGGCGGCAAGCGCAAGATGGAAAAACCGATAATCAGGATATAGATGGTTTCAAAGGCGGAAATCTGCCCGGGGAAAAGACCGTGAAAGCGGATGGCGCCGAGCAGAGTGCCGGCCAGGGCAATGCCGAGGGCCAGATACATGACGCCGATGGTGTGGGCTGTGAGCCAGGACAGCCGGGTGCTGCACCACAGAGCCAGCAGTGACACCGCGATCGGATAGACCCCGTAATTGCGCCAGGCGACCATCTCAGCGGTATCTACCAGCAGCATTACCGGCAGCACCACCACCAGGTACAACAGCCCGAGCAGATAGACCGAATGGCTTATCAGGTCCTGGGCGCGCCGATGAGCATGTTCCCGGTAGCGGGCTTCCAATTCCCCATCAAAGGTGACCAGAAGGCTGTCGAGTGCGTTGCGCAGGACGCCTTCCTGGTTTTTGCTGATCGCTGCTTCCGATGCTGCGGGCATGGCGTTACCTGATTATTATTCCGTTTGAGGAGCCTCTGAATAACTCCTTGCGTGCTCAGCGTGGCCTGAAGGGTGCAGCTGTTGTGTTTTGTCGCGACGGGCAGGGTGGGTTCCCTTTCCTAGCGACAAAGCGCAGCAGATGGGCCCTTCAGGCCGCGCCCTTCGGGTCTCCCAGGCTGGCCCGCACTCGTTGTTGCAATGTCTTGATGGGTCGACACATCTCGATCCCCCTTGAGGGGACACCTTCAACATTGCGCCTAGATTACAGGCCAGCCTGAAAGACTGAGCATGCAAGGAGTTATCCAGAGGCTCCTTGATTCGCAGGCTGTGACAGCGCAGTATTTTGACAGCCTGATCGCGAATAAAGCCTGTCGCGATATTCAATAATGATCACAACCAACAGGAAGCATCATGACCGATACTGCCCGTTTTGAACAAGCCCAAAAAGATGTGAAAACCCTGGATCGCAAGCCCGGCAACGATGATCTGTTGTTTCTGTATGCCCACTTCAAACAGGGCAGTGCTGGCGATGTGAGTGGCAAACGTCCGGGCATGCTGGATATGGTGGGCCGGGCCAAGTATGACGCCTGGGCCAAGCTCAAGGGCATGTCTGCGGACGACGCCAAGCAGAAGTACATCGACAAGGTGGATAGTCTGCTGAAAAGCCACAAGGGCTAAAACCGCATTCCGGGCTGATGATTCACCCTCTTGCCTGCAGCAGTTGGGCCTTGCCCAGCTGCGCTTCCCCGGCCAGGTTGCGGTAAAACCGTTGTAGCTCCGGTAGCTGGGCTTTCAAGGCCTGGCGCACCTGCTGCCTGGCATCCTCAATCTCCGTTTCCACCCGCTGTTTGTCCTTCTGCATCTGTTTCTTTCGTTTTTCCAGTGCTGGAGGCAGGGCCGTGCTGCCCAGTCTTTCCAGGCGGTCTTCAATACGTTGCAGGCGATCCCGGGCGTCTGTCAGACGGGCCCGGAAGTCTTCCGCATCCGGTGCATTGGCCAGAACCCGCTGCAGATCCGCAATTTCCTGTTCGGTGGCGGTTCTTTCCATCTTGGCGGCAGTGCGAAAAGCGCCATTCGAGAGGTCCCGGGCGGTGGCGTGCTGGATAGCGTTACGCAAGGTTTTTTCCTGCTCACGAAGGCATTTGCGGACATTGCTGGCATTGATCAGCTTGCCGGTGGCATCCAGAACCTGGCTGTCGCGGTCGCGGATCATGGCCAGTACCAGCTGGTCCATCACGGTGGTGCTGTTGCCGGCAACACTGTTGGTCAGCGAGCGATACAGGCGATCCGGGTCGTCGGCAAGGGTTTGCAGCGCCTTCATGTTTTCCGCCACCTTGTTCAGGGCCAGGTTGTAGACCGGCAGGGCCTGCTCAACGGCTCCTTGTTTGCGCCAGTCATCGCCGGCCAGTACCAGCCCGGAGACGGCTCTGGGATTACCGGGGAAACGCGCGGCAATACGCACGAACCAGGTCCTGGCCCGCTCGCGGTCCCCGTCACGACGATAGCTTTCCGCCAATAGCAGTGCCGCATCCACCGCCGCGGGACTGTTCTGTTCCACCTGATTCAATTGCTGCCGGGCGAATTCGGTATCGCCATCGCGCAGAGCCATGGCTGCCAGGCGCAGACGGGCATAGTTGCCCAGAATTGGCTGGTTGATGCCAGGAGTCTGGTCGTTGTAGCGGATCAGGGTAGGGGTGTGGCTGTTACTGGCATGTCCTCCCAGTATCTCCAGCAATTGCTGGTCCTGGCTGGAGAGAACCAGGGGGCGTGACGAATCTGCCCCGCAGTCAGCAGGAGCCGCCTGCAGACTGGGGGTCAGCAATGTGCCGAGAAGGCAGAAAACTGCCAGGTTGATTGCTCTCATTGTCCCATCGTTTTGTTATTGGTTATCAGGGCTGAACGCTCAGGCAATACCAGTAACCGGTATTGCGATGGCAGTGCAAATGATAAACGGTGATTTCCTGCCAGAAACAAATGGTGCGCCAACTGGGGATGGAGAGAAGGAACTGGGTCACAGCGCGATACACAAATGTGCATACAGTGAATGGCTGTGGCATTACCGCGATGGTTTATGGAAACCGCCCCGAGCTTTTGCCTGGGCCTGCGAGCAAGAATCAGAAGCCCCGGAAGTTGGCGGCAATAATGCTGATTACAGCCATGGCCACCAGCAAACCGACCACCATCAGGACAGTGGAAATGATGCCAAGCACCTTGCCGGCGGTGGTCATGCCTTCCCCTGACGGGTCCATGTTACCGCTGCCCATGGCGTGGAGATCCTTGTTGCCCAGTATCCAGGCGACGATGCCCAGCGGCGCAAACAACAGGACACCCAGCAGGCCGAAGGTCAGCACCAGCCCGCCTCGATGGGCGGGGAGATTACCTTCGGGACGGGGCTCGACCTGAGGAGCGGTGGATCTGGGCGCGTTGAGAGACTGGCGACCGGCAAAGGCAGCAAACAGCAGCAGGGCGCTGATGACAAGGTAGAACAGGTTGTAGGCGGCGGTTGCGATGAGTGAGTAGGTATCCGAGCTGATAACGTCATCAAACATCCATTCCAGCAATACGGTCTGGTTGAAGATGATCCAGCCATTCTGCAGCAGGGTGAGCAGGCCGGCGATCATCACGAGCATGGCCGCAGTGCGGGCACGCTGCATGAATATTCCGGCGAGCACAAAGGCGGTAATGGCCACCAGAGTGCCGGGGGCGATAGCGGGGATCAGGGAGAGAATATCGGGTCCCATAAGACATCCTTTTCGTCGGGAGTGAGCAACTTAATGGTGAGTGGAAACGCGTGACAGAGCCTGTTTGAGCAGGCTTCTCACTGCCCGCCAGCGATTGACCAGCAGTGACAGGAAAATCAGGGCGCAACCGGCTAGCTGCATCAGCGTCATCTGCTCGCCGAACCAGGCCGCCGCCATCAGTGCGGTCCACATGGGTTCCAGAACCATGATGACAACGCCATGGCTGTGCAGTGACAGGCTTTGCGCATAGGTTTGCACAAGAAAGCGCAGGGCGGTACCCACGGTGGCGCTGAGGATGACCCAGATTGCCAACTCGAAGGTGGCGTTTGCCGCGGCCTCGCCCCAGGGCTCGAAAATGGCGGACAGGCCGCCCGTCAGCACACCGACCACCGCCAGTACTACCGTGGTCAGTGCCAGAGCCGGAATGCGTGGGTGTTCAATGGCATTGCCGCTGCGGTCGGTGGTGGAAATGGTGTTGGCGGCACGGGTGTTGAGGTTGAAATAGAGCGCGAAGATGGTGGCTGCCGCCACAAAGAACAGCTGTCCGGCCTCCAGATGCAGTCCTTGTTCCAGTGACAACAGAGCCAGACCCGCAGCAGCCACCGGCAAAGCCAGCCAGGTACTGCCGGGCACTGGTTCGGCAAAGATCAGCCGGGCGATCACGGGTACCAGAACCACGCCCAGGCTGGTGAGAAAGGCCCCTTCGCCAACATGTTCGGCCATGGCCAGCCCCATGACCCAGCAGCTCATGGCAATGCCGAACACGGCGCCCACCCGCACACAGCGGACTAGTTGCTGGCCGCTGAGCCGGCGCAGCTGGCGGTGGGCGACCATGGCCAGCAGGCTTGCCGCCAGCAGGAAGCGCAGCGACATGAACAGCAGTGGTGGCATTGCCAGCACCGCCTCTCGGGAAAACATCCAGCTGATGGCGGCCAGCAGGGTGACCACCAGAAGCAGCAGGTCGGCTTTGTGAGCTTGGTTAACAGGCACTGAACAGGATTCGCATGGCAACAGAGCTGGCGATGGTAGCACAGGGCCTGTGCCGGGTAACGACTGTTCAGGCGACATAGATCAGGTCAAAGTAGACACGCATTATCCTGAGCGCGGGTTGATTCATGGTACAGACATTGATTCGGGTGAATCGCTTCAGGGCAGGACCGAGTTGCGAGTTGAAAGTAGCGAATAGATCAGAATCCGCATTGTTATATGCCTGTCGTTACTTTCAACTCGGTACTCGCAATGTGAAGAGCGCCAGCAGCGATAACAGCTGTTATGCCCGAGCGCTCCAAATTGTGCGTGGCCTTGAATAGGGTGTGGTGTTCGACGTTGAGGTAACAATGTTTGCAGCCTGGCGAAACTGGCGCGACAAGCGCCGGGTCAAGAAGATGGGGTATACCGAAGCAGAATGGGAAGCGGCGGTGGCCGACTGGCCGGTGTTGCAGCGGTATCAGGGCGATGAGCGGGCTCGACTGCGGGATCTGAGCTTTCGCTTTCTGGCGCGCAAGAGTGTCGCACCGGGGAACAACTTCGCCATTACCGATGCCATGTGTCTGCGTATCGCCACCATGGCCTGTGTGCCCATCCTGGAACTGGGGCTCGACTGGTATGACGGCTGGTATACGGTCATTCTCTATGAGGGAGATTTCATTCCCAATCGGCCCTGGCAGACTGAGGATGGTGTGGTCCATGCCAGTAGCCCGGTGCTGGCCGGTGAGGCCTGGCATCAGGGCCCGGTCATACTGTCATGGGAATCAGTGCTTGAAGCCGGGCAGGGCAGCAATGTGGTCATCCATGAGATGAGCCACAAACTCGATATGCGCCGTAACGGTGCCAATGGCGCGCCGCCGCTGCATCCGGGTATGAATCCGCGCCAGTGGCACGATACCTTCACGGCGGCCTGGGACCGGCTATTCGATGATTATGAACAGCATCGGCCCCTGTCTATCGATCCTTATGCACTGACCGGGCCGGGTGAGTTCTTTGCGGTTTGCAGTGAAGCCTTTTTCGAGGCGCCGGACTCGTTGCACCGGGACTGGCCGGATCTGTACCGGCTGCTGGCACAGTTTTACCGACAGGGAGAACAGCCATGAAATTTATCTTCGAAGTTCGGGTGAAACCGGGCTTTACCGTAGAGGAATATGCTCAGGGCTGGGTGGAAGCCAGTGAAATCATTCAGCAGACTCCGGGCGCACGGGGTACCTACCTGCACCGCAAGATCGGCGAACCGGACAAGGTGCTGGCCATTGCCCATTGGGACAGCAAGGCTCACCGTGATGCCAAGGACGACAGTCGCAGTGAAAAGGTAAAGGCGATTCTGGCGAAACACGCCAAGGTTTGCGAGGTTACGGTGATCGGGGAATTTGACGAACCGGAATGGCAGGTGCTGCCGGAATAGTCCGGTCCGCCGTAGGGGTGTCGGCCCTCACGTTTATAACGAAGCCGCTGTAGGAGTTCCGCTTGAGGGACGAACCACGCGTCAGCGTGGAAATCATCCGCAGAGTCTACCCCCGGATGCGGTCCGAAGCAGCAGAGCAACCGGGCTCACTTGAGTGACCAGGTGACACTCGCATCGCCTGCTTCCTCGCCAAGGCTCTGATTCGTCCCTCAAGCGGAGTTATTCGCTTCGCTCACCTTTCGGGTCGCACGGAAATACGTGCGTTACTCCGCTACGCTCGTTCCTAGAGTGGCTTCGTCGATGTCACGGATCGCGTCGCCAGCGACGCTCGTGGTGCCAGGTTGAGAGAAAGCAGTGTTCGCTTACAGGTATACGCATGGGGCACAGAGAGTGCCGGTAGCGGGACGTGGTAGATGTGAGGGGAAATAGGGCAGAAAGAAAAAAGCCGCCTTGCGGCGGCTTCCGGTGCCAGCTCAGTACTGCTGCTGGGCTTCTTCTTCCGGCAGGGTGATGTTCAGCTCGAGAATTTCGCAGCCTGAATCACGATCCACCTGCACATTCACGGCGTCTTCCCCCACGGGGACATACTTGCGTACCACCATCAGCAGCTCTTGCTGCAGCTGCGGCAGATAATCCGGGCCGCCACGCGTGGAGCGTTCGCGGGCCACAATGATCTGCAGGCGTTCCTTGGCCACTGATGCGGAAGTCTGCTTCTTGGGAAGCAGGTAACTGAAGATGCTCATCCCTTAGCCTCCAAAAAGACGGCCGAACAGACCTTTCTTGTTAACGTTGACGAAACGATGGGGCAGCTGGTCGCCCAGGAAGCGGGCTACCGCATCGCTGTACGCCTGACCGGCATCGGAATCGATATCGAGGATCACCGGGCTGCCGGAGTTACTGGCGTTCAGTACCGCCTGGGATTCAGGAATCACGCCGAGTAACTCGATGGCGAGAATTTCCTGCACATCCTCAACGGACAGCATCTGGCCGCTCTCTACGCGCTCCGGGGAGTAGCGGGTGAGCAGCAGACGGGCGGGGATATCCCCGTCACCTTGTTCGGCATGGCGGGTCTTGCTGGCCAGAATGCCGATGATGCGGTCGGAGTCACGCACACTGGAGACTTCCGGGTTGGTCACTACTACTGCCTCGTCGGCGAAGTAGGCGGCCATCAGGGCGCCTTTCTCGATGCCGGCCGGGCTGTCGCAGATGATGTAGTCCATCTTCATGTCATCGCGCAGGGCGTTGAGCACGCCTTCCACCCCTTCGGTGGTGAGAGCGTCCTTGTCACGGGTCTGGGACGCGGGAAGGATGAACAGATTGTCCACCTTCTTGTCCTTGATCAGCGCTTGTTTGATGTTGGCATCGCCACTGATCACGTTCACCAGGTCATAAACCACGCGGCGTTCACAACCCATGATCAGGTCCAGGTTGCGCAGGCCCACATCAAAATCAATGACAGTGGTTTTGAAACCGCGCAGGGCAAGGCCGGTGGCCAGCGCTGCACTGGTGGTGGTTTTGCCGACGCCACCCTTGCCGGATGTCACGACCACAATCTTCGTCACGCTCTTTCTCCTTACCTTCGTCTTTCTGTGGCGCTAGCTCAGCGCGGTAAATTGCATGGCGTCACCTTCCAGGGACAGATAGACAGCCCGGTTGCGGTGCGCTTCGGGCAGATCTTCGGCTACCCGGTAATGGCCGGCAATGGATACCAGTTCGGCATTCAGTTGCTGGCAGAAAATACGTGCGCTGCCGTCCCCGCGGACGCCGGCCAGGGCGCGGCCACGCAGTTTGCTGTAGACATGGATGTTGCCTTCCGCCATCAGCTCGGCGCCGGTACTCACCGGGGCCAGCACGATCAAATCGCCACGGCTGTAGACCTGCTGGCCGGATCGTACCGGTTGGTCCACCACCAGCGTCTCGATGCGCTGGGTGGCGGTGGGGACTTTTTCTGCTTCTACCTGTGGCGCGGGCTCGCTACGGCGCGGCACATCGCGGCCACCGGACAGACTCAGAGTACCCAAGCCAAGCATGGCGGCGGTATCGCTATCAATGCCGGTCGTGCGGGCCAGGGCCACCAGGTTCACGCCCAGGCTGCGCAGGGTGTCCACCGCGGCCATCAGGGCTACCGGGTCCACCTCCAGGTCCTGACTCACGTCAATCACCACCGGGGCTTCCTGCAGCCACTGGGCGGCATCTTCCAGCCGTTGGCTGACTTCCTGATGCAGCAGGTTGGCATCCAGGTTTTTCAGTTGCAGGACCGTCATCATCAGCATGCGGCCCTTGAACTCGAGAACGGTATTTTCTTCGACGACTACTGTCATTCCTGACCTGTTGTCCGAGGGGCAAAGGGCGAGTGGGAGTCTCTGGATAACTCCTTGCATACTCAGCGTGGCCTGAAGGGTGCAGCTGTTGTGTTTTGTCGCGACGGGCAGGGTGGGTTCCCTTTCCTAGCGGCAAAGCACAACAGATATGTCCTCCAGGTCTCGCCCTCCGGGGCGTACAGGCTGGCCCACACCCGTTGTTGCACTTTCTCGACAGGCAACCAGCATGCCTTCAAATGTGCGCCTAGATTGTGAGCCAGCCTGAAAGCCTGAGCATGTAAGGAGTTATTCAGAGACTCCCTGATACGCCGGGCCCAGGTGGGGCGTAATTTTGGCAAAGCCTAGACGAAAGCGGCGATCCGTAAAAGCGCCAAAAGGGTGATATGAATGTTAAATCTGCGTGATATGGGGATGACAGCGGAATAACTGGTGGAAAAAGCAGCGTTTTCACCGCTGACGTGGCTTTTTGTGAAACTGTGGACCGGTTGGCGACCTTGCCAATAATCTCCAGTACGAGGCTGCTGCTACGAAGCCGCTGTAGGAGCTATGCTTGCATGGCGAACCGCGCTTGCGCGGAAATCGCCCGGAGGGCGATCAGGAATCTCAGAGCTCGACAGGTCTCTCCAGAAACGATGGCGGATAAATGTTGGCTTCTGCCGCCTCGCTGCGCTCGGTTCGCATGTCGTAGATCCCCCTTGGGGGACAAGCATAGCTCCTACGGGGGGCTTCGGAGTATAGGGGAAGGAAAAGCGGAGGGGCCTTGCGGCCGCCTCCGCCTGGGTGGGTCACATCATCGGCCGTTCTGCATGCACGTTGACGTCCTTCAGGTCCATATCGAAGGCGTCGGTGAGCAGGCAGTCGTAGCGCATGGCATCGTACTCGTTCACCGGGTCTACCTGATCGGCGTCGATAATGCCCTTACTGGCCGCGTCCTGGAGCTTTTCCAGGACACTGTTGCCTTCCAGTTGTCCCTTGCCGTCGGCTTTCAGGAACGCCAGGTAGGCCGGTTCCACTTCCAGCAGTTTGTTGAAGGTGGCTTCCACGCGACCGATAGCATCTGCCGGGTCCTGAGAGATATAGGCCGGCTCTGCCAGTGCATCGCGCACCGAGCTGGGCGCCATGATCATGTCACCCAGCGTGCGGATCTGGTCGTCGCTTGGGGCTTGGGCCTTGCAAGGGCGACCGAACGGGAAGAACAAGCCTTTCAACGCATACCCCACACCAAAGAAACCGAAGTTGCGGTAGAAGGCATCCAGCGCGTCATGGGCCTTGCTGAACGACCGGCGCAGCGCATAGCTGGCATGGGCGTCGTTGGCCTCGTCCCGTGGCAGGGTGGCGTGGTACTTGAGAATGGAACAGGCGATCAGCAACTGGCTGTGCACATCACCCAGCCGCGCGGAGAGCAGCTCACGACGTTTCAGATCGCCACCCAGCAGGGCCAATGCCATATCTGCAGTACTGGAAAGCACCGCACTATAGCGGTTCACCAGCCGATACCAGGGGGCACTGAAGGCGTCCGCATTGCCCGGTGCTTCGGACAGGTAGGGGCCGGCAATAGCCTGCATGATACCGCTACTGATATTGCCCAGGGTGTGGCCGGCATGGGAGAAGAACAGGGCGTCGAAATCCTGTAGACCCTGCTTCTTGTCTTCTGCCTGGATCGCCTGCAATTCGTCATACAGGTATGGATGGCAGCGCATGGCGCCCTGACCGAAGATCATCAGCGAGCGGGTGAGGATATTCGCCCCTTCCACGGTGATGGCGATGGGGGTGGACTGATAGGGCAGGGCCAGGAAGTTACGGGGGCCCAACTGAATACCGCGCCCGCCGGCGATGTCCATGCCGTGGTTAATCAGCTCACGCATCATTTCCGTGGCGTGGTACTTGGCCATGGCGGTGACCACTGAAGGCGCACCATCTTCCAGTGAACGGGTCACCAGGTGACGGTAGGCTTCCAGGGTGTAGCCAATGGCGGCTACTTCGGCAGAGGCTTCCTGCACGCCTTCGAACTGGCCTACCGCCGTGTTGAACTGGCGACGGATACGGGCGAAGGCACCGGTCATGCGGTAACCGACTTCGCCGCTGGCAGTGGCCAGGGCGGGCAGGGAGACACCGCGACCGGCACCCAGGCATTCAATCAGCATGCGCCAGCCACGACCGGCCATGTCTGGCCCGCCAATGATGGTATCCAGCGGTACGAACACATCCTTGCCGTTGATGGGGCCGTTCATGAACGGAGAGCCAGGGTAGTGGCGACGGCCGATTTCCACCCCGGGAGTGTCAGCAGGAATCAGCGCACAGGTGATTCCAAGCTCTTCCTTGTCGCCGAGCAGTTTCTCCGGGTCGTAGAGTTTGAAGGCCAGACCTACCACCGTGGCCACCGGAGCCAGGGTGATCCAGCGCTTGGCAAAGTTCAGGCGCATGCCCAACACTTCCTTGCCGTCGATCTTGCCTTTGCAGATAACCCCGGTATCGGGAATGGCGCCGGCATCAGAACCCGCTTCCGGGCCGGTCAGGCCGAAGCAGGGGATCTCGTCGCCCTTGGCCAGGCCGGGCAGCCAGCGGTCTTTTTGTTCCTGGGTGCCGTACTCGGCGAGCAGTTCACCGGGGCCCAAGGAGTTGGGGACCATGGCGGTAACGGCCGCGGTCAGTGAGCGCGTGGCAATCTTGCTCATGATGCGACTTTGGGCATAGGGGGAGAATGCCTTGCCGCCGTATTCCTTGGGGATGATCAGGCTGAAGAAGCCCTTGTGCTTGAGGAAATCCCAGACTTCCTCTGGCAGGTCTCTCAGCTCGTGGAAAATTTTCCACTCATCCAGCATGTCGCACAGTTCCTGGACCTCATTGTCCACAAAGGACTGCTCTTCATCGGTGAGGGTGGAAAACTGAATATGGGCGAATTTTTCCCAGTCCGGGCGACCGGAAAACAGGTCGGTCTCGAACCAGGTAGTACCGGCTTCAATGGCCTCGCGCTCGGTGTCGCCGATGGCGGGCATGACCTTGCCAAGAGCATTATAGACCGGCTTGCTGATGAACTTCTGGCGCAGATCAACGTGGTTGAGCAGAGCAACGCCGGCGGCCAGCAGGATCAGTGAAACCGGGTGAACCAGCCAGGGGGCCAGGAAGGCGCTCAACAGCCAGACAACTACAAAAACCGCGCTGCCGATGCCGCGACTGATGCGCTGATAGAACAAGGTCATCAGCGTGGCAATTAACACTACAATAGCCAACAGGCTAAGCATGGTGATCTCCTTTGCCGTGAACCCGAGCCTGTGAACTCAGGTAAATTTGAATACGGTCCAGCGTACTCATGTGTCATGTACATGGCGTGAAGCCTAATTGACTCAGCCTCTTTGAGTCTAACCCGTGAAAGTGATCAGTTGCACAGGATTTAACCGGATTTAATGGCGGTCATACCTTACAATTGTCACAGTTTTAGGGCTTTCAGGAGCAAGGCGTTGCAACCGAACAACTACATCATTGAAGCAACTGAACAGAACATTCAGCAAATTCTTGAGCAGTCCCGGCAGGTGCCGGTGATTGTGGATTTCTGGGCCAGCTGGTGTCAGCCCTGCCAACAGATGGCACCGATACTGGAGCGCCTGGTCAATGAGTACCAGGGCAAGGTGATCCTGGCCAAGGTCAATGCGGATGAGCAGCAAATGCTGGCAAGCCAGTTCGGGGTGCGCAGCCTGCCCAGCCTGAAACTGGTGTATCAGGGGCAATTGGTCAGCGAGCTGGATGGTGCCCAGACAGAAGGGGCGTTGCGCCAGTGGCTGGCCCCGGTGGTGGACCCGGAAGCTGCCGAGCAACAGCAGGAAGAAGGGTTTATCGAGCAGATCCGTATGGCCATCGACGCCGGCCATGGTGAGCAGGCGGAAGCTGCACTACGCCAGACCTTGCAGCAGAGCCCGGACAAGCACGCGATCCGGGCCATGCTGGTGGAGTTCTTGTTGGGTGAAGGACGTTTGGACGAGGCCCAGTCGGTGCTGGCGGAGGTCACCGAGGACGTGGAGCCATTACGGCCGTTCCGTGCCCGCTTTGCCCTGCTGGAAAAACTGGAGGGCGAGAGCCGTTCTCTGGCGGAGCTGCGTCAACGCATCAGCGATGAGCCGAACCCGGAAGATCTCTATGCCTTTGGTTTGCAGGCCGCGGCAGCCGGCCAGTTCCAGGCTGGCCTGGAGGCGTTGCTGCAACTGTTGAGTGAGCACCGGGATTTCCGCGATGGTATTGCCCGCAGCGCGCTGCTGGAAGTATTCGAATGCCTGCCCAAGGGTGACCCGCTGGCCAGCGAATACCGTCGCAAAATGTTCAATTACCTGTATTGATCTGCCGCCACGCTTTCCCCAGGCTGGGGAAAGCGTGGTATTTCCTTCCTTAATCCCTTCGTATGTCGATGCGCTGCGTCTTGCTGGTGCATATTGCTTTGCTGCTTTTTCTGAATTTTCCCTCGCTGCATCATCCTGGAATGCTTTAATGCATTAAATCTGTGCATCTGCGTGGTGCAACGGTTCTATTGTGGTGCACATTTGGGGTGTAATGCGGCCAAGTAACTGAAATTAAAAAGTAATATTACTGGCCTGATTCTTGTATGCCCTATGCCGGTGCAAACTTTTCGGCACGTATTGTGTTGGTGCATCAGAGATGCACGTGGATCAGGAGACAACCATGAAAATGCTGACAGCGGTGATCAAGCCGTTCAAAGCGGACGAAGTCCGCGATGCGCTGGCCCAGGTCGGGGTGCAGGGCATGACCATTACTGAAGTCAAAGGCTTTGGTCGCCAGAAGGGCCATACGGAGCTGTACCGGGGGGCCGAGTACGTGGTCGATTTCGTGCCCAAGGTAAAGCTGGAACTGGCGGTGCGTGAAGAGGACCTGGATCAGGCCATCGAAGCGATCATGAAGGCGGCGGGCACCGGCAAGATTGGTGACGGCAAGATCTTCGTCAGCGATCTGGAGCAGGTAATTCGTATCCGCACCGGTGAAACCGGCAACGAAGCTATTTAAGGGGGCGATGATGAAAAAACTGCTTGCTGTACTGTTAATGCTTCCATCCCTGGCCCTGGCCGATGGCCTGGATACCGGCGACACCGCCTGGATTCTGACGGCCACCGCGCTGGTGCTGTTCATGACCATTCCCGGCCTGAGCCTGTTCTATGGCGGCCTGGTGCGGAGTAAAAACGTACTATCCGTGTTGATGCAGTGTTTTGCCATTACCTGTGCGGTATCGCTGGTATGGCTGATCTGTGGTTACTCGCTGGCGTTCTCCGATGGCGGCAGCATGAATGCCTGGATCGGTGGTCTTGATCACGCGTTCTTTGCCGGTATCAGTAAAGACACTCTGGAAGGCACGCTGCCGAAAAGCCTGCACGGCCTGTTCCAGATGACTTTTGCCATTATTACTCCTGCGCTGATCGTGGGTGCTTTTGCCGAGCGCATGCGTTTCGGACCCATGCTGGCGTTCTCCGTGCTCTGGCTGCTGGGTGTGTATGTGCCCGTCTGCCACTGGGTGTGGGGCGGCGGCTGGCTGGCTGACCTAGGTCTGTATGACTTTGCTGGCGGCACCGTGGTGCACATCACTGCCGGTGTGGCGGCGCTGGTGGCGGCACTGGTGCTGGGTGGCCGAAAGGGTTTTCCCGGGCAAGGCATGATGCCGCATAACATGACCATGACCGTGACCGGTGCCGGCATGCTGTGGGTGGGCTGGTTCGGTTTCAACGGTGGCTCTGCACTGGCCGCCGGCGGCGACGCTGCCATGGCCATGCTGGTCACGCACATTTCCGCGGCGGCAGGCTCTCTGGCCTGGATCACCATGGAGTGGAAGAAGTTCGGCAAGCCCTCGGCACTGGGCATCGCCACCGGCATGGTGGCGGGTCTGGGTACCATTACCCCGGCATCCGGTTTTGTCGGGCCGGCAGCAGCGCTGGTGATTGGTCTGTCTGCAGGTGTGATCTGTTTCTACTCGGTCATCTTCATCAAGCACAAGCTGAAGATCGATGATTCCCTGGACGTGTTCCCGGTGCACGGTGTAGGCGGCATTCTCGGTACCCTGTTTGCCGGTATCTTTGCGTCCACGGAACTGGGGCTGTTCTCCGGTTACGGTTTTGCCAAGCCGGAATTCACCATGCTGGATCAGTTCGGGGTACAGGCATTGGGCGTGGTGGCCACGTTCGTTTATACCGCTGTGGTGACCTGGGTGTTGCTCAAGCTGGTTGGGTTGTTCTCGGAGCTGCGTGTGGACAGCGACGAAGAAACCCAGGGTCTGGATATTGCCCTGCACGAAGAGCGTGGTTACGACCTCTGATTACCACTGCATGACAACGACCCAAAAGCCCGGCCTTGCGCCGGGTTTTTTTGTCCCCGATAGACGCTTGTACGGCTATTGCCACCCTCTGGGCCTTTCTATAAGGTACGGGTAAGTTTCGAACGCTTGTTTGAATGGTGATGCCTGATTACACGGGGTGTCGAAGCCACAACGATAGGTTAAGGAGATATAAGAATGAGCCTGGAATTTTTGTCTGACGAGTGGTTTGCGAAAGTAAAAGAGATCCGTGACGGTGCCGGTGATGTGGAAACTCCGGCTGCCCTGGCAGATCTGGTAATCAACATCACTGTGTCCGGCGATGGTGGCGACAAGGAGATGGCGTTGGTCGGTGGCATGATCGAAGAAGGTCATCACGCTGACGCGCCGACTACCATGATCCTGCCGGCTGATCTGGCCAAGCGTATCTTCATCGAAGGTGACCAGTCCGCCGGTATGCAGGGCTTCATGAGTGGCCAGATCCGTATCGAAGGCGACATGAGCAAGCTGATGGCGCTGCAAACCGCCCAGCCTTCTGCTGACCAGGTTGCCCTGATGAAGCAGATCCAGGAAGTGACTGCCTGATATAACGACACTGTCGTTTATCTGGAGTCTTTCCCCAATGCCCGCCTTGTGCGGGCATTGTTGTTTCTAGCGTCAGACATCAGACGTGTGACGTTCCGCGTGATTCAGATTTTGCAGAGGCGTGGCCACGGCCACCAGGTGAACCGATACCTGATCCAGCCAGCCGTAGGCGCTGCGGCCACCACTATCCAGATAGGTGTGCAGGGAGTCCCGCCAGTGCTCCGCATGCAACGCCAGGCAAAGAGGTTGGCGGCGGATCGGATCCTTGGCCACGCAGATGTGCTCCGGCCCGGCTTTTTTCAGCAGGTCGCCGGGCAGTGAGGCGGGAGCCTTCACCAGATCGCAGGGCAGGCACAGGCAGAGCCCCTGGCTGGCATTCAGTGCTGCTTCCAGGCCGGCCATGGGCCCCTGAAACCCGTCACGTTCATCACTGACCACCTGGTCGGCCCAATGCCGGTAGGTGGCCTGATTCCGGTTGGCACTGATTACGATACGGGTCGGGGAGGGTGCCACGTGATCCAGCAGGTGAGCGATCAGCGGCTTGCCATCCAGCTCCACTAATCCCTTGTCGGCGCCGCCGACCCGTTTTCCCTGGCCGCCAGCCAGAATGATCAGGGTGTAGTCCATGGGGTGCCTCCGTTGGTGTGGGATGCCTGAGCACAGAAACCGTCCGTTGACGGGTTTTCCGCGTTGCGTGAGGCGTGCTGCTTGTGGCGTCTAATGCTATGCTCTGTGGCTTGCTTCCTTTCTGTCATCCTCAGGACATCGTGTGACCAGCGCCCGTAACCATCTTACCGATCTGACGCGCTTTGCGCCGCTTTTGCCGGGCTATCAGCCCCGTGAACCGCAACTGGCCATGGCGGACGCAGTGGATGCGGTGATCGGCACCGGTGGCACCCTGATGGTCGAAGCGGAAACCGGTACCGGCAAGACCCTGGCGTACCTGGTGCCGGCCCTGTTGTCGGAGGGGCCGACACTGGTGTCCACCGGCACCAAGAGTTTGCAAGATCAGCTTTTTTTCAAGGATGTGCCGCTGGTCAAGAAAGCTCTGGGGCTGCCGCGCAAGGTGGCGCTGTTGAAAGGGCGCGCCAATTATCTCTGTCCCTACCGGATGACCCTGCATCAGGAAGAGGCCCGTTTTCTGACTCGGGAAACCGCCGAGCAGTTGCAGATCGTCGCCCATTGGGCTGGTCGTACCAAAACCGGTGACATCGCCGAGCTGCAACAGATTCCCGAAGACGCGCCGGTATGGCCCTGGGTAACCAGTACTGCCGACAACTGTCTCGGCACAGATTGCCCCAACTATCAGGAATGCCCGCTGATGAAGGCCCGCAAGGAAGCCCAGGAAGCGGACCTGGTGGTGGTCAATCATCATCTTTTCTTTGCCGATGCGGCCTTGCGCGGTAACGGCTCGGCCTCGGAACTGCTGCCCAGTGCCAATACGGTGATCTTCGACGAGGCGCATCAGCTACCGGAAATCGCTGCCGCGTTTTTCGGCGATACCCTTAGCACCCGGCAGGTCCAGGAACTGGGTCGTGATAGTTTGTCTGAAGCCGGACAGACCGCTGCCGACCTGGCGCGCCTGAACCAGTTGATCGCAGCGGTGGAGAAGGGCTGCCTGGATCTGCGCCTGAGCCTGGGCGACGGCGAGCGTCGGGAGCCCTGGTCCGAGGTGGCGGAGAAAGAGACTGTCATCGAAGCGGGCGAGACCCTGCTAACGGCCCTGCGCGATCTGGAAATGTTCCTTGGCCCCCTGGCCAAGGCCAGCCGGGGAATGGAGGCCTGTGCCCGTCGTGCCAGCGAGCAAGTGGACTGCCTGGCGGCCTACCTGAAAGGGGAACAACCCAACCGAGTGTACTGGTTTGAAACCTTCAAACGGACTGTGGTGCTGCACAGTACGCCCCTGTCCGTGGCAGCCCAGCTGCGTGCCCAGCGCGAGCGTCAGCCGTGCAGCTGGGTGCTTACCTCGGCGACCCTGTCTGTGGGCGGGCGCTTTGAGCATATCCAGAAGCGCCTTGGCATGGACGCGGCTACCACCCTGCGGCTGGAAAGCCCGTTCGATTTCAAACGCCAGGCGGTGTTTTATGCCCCTGACGGCCTGCCGGCGCCGAACGATCCCGGCTATACCGCGGCGCTTTGCGATGCCATGGTGCCGGTCATCAATGCCGCCAAGGGTCGCACTTTTTTCCTTTTCACCAGTCACAGAGCATTACGGGAAGCGGCCCAGTTGCTACGCCCCCGTCTGGACTATCCGTTGCTGGTGCAAGGGGAGTCCGGTCGACGGGAGTTACTGGACAGCTTCCGGGAAAAAGGTAACGCGGTGCTGTTAGGCACCAGCAGTTTCTGGGAAGGCATTGATGTGCGTGGTGAGGCACTCAGTTGCGTGATTATTGATAAACTGCCGTTCGGCTCGCCGGGTGACCCGGTGGCGGCGGCACGCATTGAACATATCAATCGCAATGGTGGCAATGCCTTCCGCGATTATCAGTTGCCCCAGGCGGTGCTGGCATTGCGCCAGGGTGCCGGCCGACTGATTCGTGATCCCAAGGATACCGGCCTGTTGGTGGTGGCGGATCCCCGGCTGCTGACGCGCAGCTACGGAAAACTCTTTGTGAACAGTCTGCCCAACATGACCCGCACCCGGAAGCTGGACGTGGTACAACGGTTTTTCGATTACCTGGCCCGGCAGCAAGAAGGGCAGACAACGGAACAGATTGAATCATGACACGAATTCTGGCTCTGGAAACCGCCGGTGAAACCTGTTCGGTGGCCATCATGGATGGCGACGAGGTGCTCGAATATTTCGAGCAGGCGCCACGTCGTCAAACCGAACGGGTGCTGCCGATGGTGGAAGCACTGCTGGCGGAAGCGCAACTGTCGCTTCGCCAGCTGGACGGCATTGCCTTTGGCCATGGTCCCGGTGCCTTTACCGGTGTGCGGGTCGCGGCTGCGGTTACCCAGGGGCTGGCCTTTGCGGCGGACTTGCCGGTGATCGGGGTGTCTACTCTGGCGGCCTGTGCACTCAGCGCCCAGGAGACGACGCCACACCGGGATGTGATCGCGGTGTTCGATGCGCGTATGGGAGAGGTCTATCTGGGCGCCTATGCCTGTGAGGATAGCGTTGCCAGAACCGTGTTCGACGACGGCCTGTTTCACCCGGATACTTTGCCATCTCTGCCACAAAAAGACTGGATGATTATCGGCTCCGGGCTGGTCTATCGTGAGGCCCTTTGCCAGGCCTATGGCGCAAGTCACTGTGAGGCTGACGTGCATCCTCATGCGAAAGCGGTGGCGCAGCTGGCATTATCCGGTTTCCAGCGCGGGCAGGGTGTCAGTGCAGAACTGGCGCAGCCGGTCTATCTTCGTGATCAGGTAATTCAGGGAGCTGTACGATGATCAACTGGGACCTTCCCAATGTCCATGAACTGGCGGTGACTGTGCCGGCCGAAGCCATCGACGTGATGGGGCATGTGAACAACACCGAATATCTGCGTTTCATGGAGAAAATTGCCTGGGATCATACCGCCAGCCTTGGGTTGGGCTGGGATCTGTACCAGAAGCTCAACCGGGGCATGGTGGCCCGGCATACCGAAGTGGATTACCTGGCGCCGGCCTTTGAAGGTGAACACCTGAAGATCGGTACCTGGATCGTGGAAAACGACCAGCGCATCAGTATCACGCGCCGTTACCAGATTGTTCGCGAATCAGACGGGCGAACCCTGCTGCGCGGCCGCACCCGTTGGGTGTGTGTGGCACTGGATTCCGGTAAGCCCCGCCGCATGCCCCCGGAATTTTTGCAGGGTTACAAAATCACCGCCACAGAAGAGTAAAACGTTGCGATAGACGGGAATCGCGCTTCAAAGCGCTTCACCCGTCTTGATTATCGCCCCTCGCAACTCGTTCCCGTTACTGACGTTCCATTCAATAAGGACATTCCATGGATTGGTTCCAGGCCCTGGTGCTTGCCCTGATACAGGGACTTACCGAGTTTCTTCCCATTTCCAGTTCTGCCCATCTGATTCTGCCGTCTCAGGTACTGGGCTGGCCCGATCAGGGGCTGGCCTTTGATGTGGCCGTTCACCTGGGCACCCTGATGGCGGTGATGGCCTACTACCGCCGGGATCTTTTTGCCATGGTCGGCGGTGCCGGCAAAGCGGTGACCCAGCGCACCATGAACGACGACCTGAAACTGGGACTGCTGGTGGTGTTGGCTATCATTCCTGCGGTGGTGTTCGGCTTTCTTGGTGATGACTGGATTGAACGGGAGTTGCGTTCTGCACTGGTGATTGCCGTTACTACCCTGGTGTTTGGCGCGTTGCTGTGGGCTGCCGATGCGTTCGGCAAGCGCCAGTTCAGTCTGGTGCGATTGGGTGTGATCGGCGCCATTTTTATCGGCCTGGCCCAGGCTCTGGCACTGATTCCCGGTACCTCCCGTAGCGGTATTACCATCACGGCGGCACTGGCGCTGGGTTACAAGCGCGAGGACGCTGCCCGCTTTTCCTTTCTGCTTTCCATTCCAGTCATTCTTGGTGCGGGATTGCTCAAGACAAAGGATCTTGTCGAGCAGCAGGTAGCGGTGGACTGGGGACTGATGGCCCTGGGTGCGGTGGTCAGTGCGATTACGGCGTATCTGACCATTGTGTTCTTCATTCGTCTGCTTGAGCGCATCGGCATGCTGCCGTTTGTGGTGTACCGCCTGGTTCTTGGCGTTGCGCTACTGGCGTGGCTGGCCTGATTCCATGCTGGCTACGGTGCTGGGTCTGTTACCCGGGTGCCCTGACGGGCTTCCCGGTACGCCGGTAGAAGAGGCAGACAGAGCGGTGGAACTGGCCCTGCCGCTGGTGCTGGGCTGGCATGAGGAGCGCCTCAGCCTGTGGCGACCGCAAGGGCGGGAAACTCCCTTGAGCGTCAGCTTCAATGATGGCAAACAGGGCTACCGACTGACGGCGGAGCGGGTCCGCCACGAGCGGTTGATCAAGGCGCTGGGAAAACCCCGGGAAGAAACCTTTACTGTTCTGGATGCCACCGCTGGCCTGGGCCGGGATGCGGCCCTGATCGCCATGGCCGGGTTTCCGGTATTGCTGGCGGAACGCTCGCCGATTCTCCATGCCATGCTGGCTGATGGCTTGCGGCGGGCGCCTGCAGAGCTCGCTGCCGCCATGCAGTTGCTACCCTGCGCGGATGCTGGCGCGCACACCTTGCCGCCGCTACATGCGGTCTATCTTGATCCCATGTTTCCATCGCGGGACAAAAGGGCGGCGGTAAAAAAAGACCTGCAATGGCTTCAGCAATTGGCAGCCTATCCCGATCAGAACGAAGAAGCGGCGTTGCTGGAATGGGCGCTTGGTCTTGATCCGCATCGGGTGGTGGTCAAACGGCCCGGCAAGGCTGAACCGCTGGCAAAACGCAGCCCTCATCATCAGATTGCCGGCAAGGCTATTCGTTTTGATGTCTATGAGTAGCCCGAATCGCTGAGCAACTAGTCCATCCTGTAACGCATTCATGAATTGATCATAAAATAGACACAATGATGTCGCTTTGATAGCGTCAAAGGTGCACCTGATGTGTTGGTGTTAAGGAATGACACTTTAAGCATGAGGATAAGATAATGAATACCTTCCGTTTGCTTGCGTTGACTGCGGCATTGCCTCTGGTTTTGCCGGCATCTGCCATGGCCGATAACTACCTGCGGTTTGCCTATAGCCTTGCCGATTACGATGAACAAGATATGGATTTTACGGTTGCGAGTCCTTCAGACGAGACTCTGGCCATCGATGGGTACGATCCGGGTGGTACGGATTATCTTAGCGTAGCAGGTGGTACCTGGCTTTCCCCCAACTTGCGCGCAGAAGTTGCACTGGATTTCTCTCTGGCGTCCAAGGAAGACGATGGCGTTACCGTCAGCTCCGGCGGGGCTTCAGAGGCGGGGACGTTCGAGGCCAAGACCACCAGTCATCTTCTCATGATCAATGGCTACTACCACTTCATGAATGACCGTGGCACCGGGGCCTTTGACCCCTATGTAGGGGCGGGTATCGGTCTTGCCGATAACGAACTGGAGGATATGACCGTTTTCGTTAGTGGCGCATCTGCAACCATTGAAGACGGTGGCAGCACCGAATTTGCCTTCAAATTTGGTGGGGGTGTTGCCTACTGGCTCAGTGATGCGGCCTCCGTGGATTTCTCCATTTTCTATGTGGATGCCGGTACCGTGGAAAGTGGTGATACGGCCAATGGGGTTGGCGGTACGGTGGCACTGTCCCGGGAACTGGAAATGGATCTGGAGAGCATCAACTACAGCCTGGGTATTTCCATTGCCATCTAGCGGTTGGCTGTGTGCCCGGAAATAAAAATACCCGCCATTTGGCGGGTATTTTTTTGTCGGCTACGGTTGCCGGTCTCAGGAAGCAGAGGCAGAGGAGACCGGCTCCACCAGGTGCTCAATGTCTGTCACCCGCGTCACCCGTTGAATGGCGTCGCTGATATCCGGGCTGAGGATACGGCGGGCTTCATCGTCAAGCGATTCCAGTTTCTCGTCAAACACCAGGGCGCCGGCATCGTTCGTGGTGACCAGGCCGGTACCGTACAACTGGCTGATAAAGTTTTTCAGCACCACCTTGTCGAAAAATTCTGGAGAGTTGAACTCGTAGAGCAGCGACAGTCGTTGCGCGGTCTGGTGAGCCAGTTCCCCCAGCTGGTCGGCGGTGAGCATGCCTGAGCCGTACTGAACCAGCAGGCGAATGGTCAGATAGTAACGCTCCAGAGACGGCATGACCGTCTGGCCTAGATGGTCCAGCATGTCGGATTCATGGGTGTGGATAGGGGCGCCGTGCAGACAATGGTCTTCGCGGCTGATCAGCTGTTCCTTCTCCAGCACATCCACCGTCTTGCTGACCGCCCGGGACAGGTCGTCGCCATCCTGCCAGTGGAGATAGTATTCATTGCGCAGGAAGGGGTAGAGCAAATGCACCATGCTCTGCAGGGTGTCAATGCTGATAGAGCGAGCGTTCATCACCAGCGAGCAGATCAGACCGGGGAGAATAAACAGGTGCAGGCTGTTGTTGCGGACATAGGCCATCTGCAGGGCCGTTTTTTCATCGGTGGTGACCACATCGCCGAGCTTGTGCTCGATGCGCTCCAGGAACTCGTTGTCCAGCCCATACTGGATGATGGCTGAAGCATCATCCGTGGCGATGGAGGCGCTGTCACTGTAGGGAGCCTGTTTGAGCAGGGCGATGTAGAGGTTCAGCTGCTGGCGTAACTGGGCCACATCCATGGTGTGTTTGGGCGACGCGAGCAGGGCCAGGCTGAGCAGGTTGATCGGGTTGGCGACGGCGGCGGCATTGATGGATTCCACCACTTCCTGTCCGAGTTCATTGACCACATGCTTGAACCAGGCTGGGCTTTCATCGGCAGCCAGGTCTTCGCTGCGCCAGGCGGTGTGATGCTCGTCGAGGAAGTCCACCAGCTTGATGGGCTCACCGAAATTCACATGCACCTGACCGAAGTGACTGCGCAGCACCGCCAGGGATTTCATCAGCCCGCCGACAGATTCCTTCTGCTTTTTCTTGCCGTGCAGCTCGCCGATATAGGAGCCTGATTCGATCACTTTCTCATAGCCCACATAAACCGGCACAAAGGCAATCGGCTTGCGGGCATCACGCAGAAAGCTGCGCAGGGTCATGGCGAGCATACCGGTGCGCGGCTTCAACATTCGGCCGCTACGGCTGCGCCCACCTTCCACGAAGTACTCGATGGAGTAACCACGTACGGTGATGGTGTGCAGATACTCGCTGAAAACGGTGGCGTACAGGGGGTTGTCACGAAAGCTGCGGCGCATGAAGAAAGCACCGCCCCGTCGCAGGATAGTCCCGACGATGGGCATATTCAGGTTGATGCCGGCGGCGATGTGCGGGGGCACCAGGCCATTGCGGAATACCACAAATGACAGCAGCAGGTAGTCAATATGACTGCGGTGGCAGGGCACATAGATCACTTCGTGATCACCGGCTACCTTGGTCAGGTTGTCCATGTTGTATAACCTGACCCCGGCATAAAGCCGGTTCCAGACCCAGTTCAGAAACAACTCCAGAGAGCGAATGACTGTATGGGAGTAATCCGCGGCGATTTCCATGGCGTAATGGCGAGCCTTGGCTTCCATCTTCTCGATACTGGTTTCCTGGCGCTGGGCCTCTGCGCGGATGGCTTCCTGTACGGGGATGGAGTCCACCACGGTATTGGTGAGAGTGCGACGGTGAGACAGATCCGGGCCGATGGCGGCTTCCTGCTGACGGCGAAAATGCACACGCAGAATGCGGGAAGCCTTGCGCACGGTCTGTTCGTCCGTGGGGCACTGATCCACCAGGGTGCGCAGGGACATTGGCTTGCTGAAATGGACGTACAACTGCCGGCCTTGGGTGACGATGATAAAGAATTTCTTGATGAAACCCGCCGGCGACCAGTTGTCGGAAAACAGAATGCGCCACAGGGAACTTTCCTTTTCCGGACGGCGGCCCCAGAACACCGATACCGGCACCAGCTGTACATCGGCCTCGGGATTGGCGCGTAGTGCGCTGACCAGTTTTTCCAGCCGTGGCGGTGACACGGGGGTTCGCTGCCGGCCATTACTGAATTTGCGCCGGTACAGCTGGAAGTAACTATGGCTCAGGTGGCTTTTGCCCAGCGTTAACCCATGCAATGCAGATGCAAGGCCCAATTGTCGTGCGGATTGATCCGCTGCTGCTGCATCGGCGGCTGAGCGGTCACGCAGCACATAAACCACCGGGGTATTGGGGGCAAGTTGCAGTTCGTCAGGGTTGGAAGGCAGCGCGTTAGCACGTGTGCACAAACGCAGGAAAATGCGGATCAGGAAGAAGCCCAGGCGATCCAGGCCAAGCCAAGGTGTCATAGTCGGATTCAGTTAACTAGTGTGCCGCAAGTGTAGCGAAAGCCCCGGGCAGGGAACACCAGCGCATATTTCAATTTGTTTCAGAATTGCGTCTGCCAGTTCGTACTATGGTCCATTATATTCACGGGAACAAGTCAGGTAGCCTTGCTAGACTATTGGCAGTTTATTGATAAGTACTAAGGAGTTAACGGTGTCGACACCGCAAACGGGGATTTTTGATCGTAGTTATCAGCATCATCTGTTCTTCGAATTCTGCCTTGGCAGTGGCCAGGAGATGCAGGCAGTGAGAGCCGCATTGCGCCAGCTGAATTCGCTGAAAAGCGAAAAGACCCCGGTGTTGATGGCGTTCGGGCCAGCCCTCTGGGAGCAGTTGGATACCCGCTTCAGCTTTCCACCATTTTCCCTGGAGGGCCATGTGCCGGCAACCCAGGGGGATCTTTGGGTCTGGGTACAGGCGAAGGAGCGCGGCGATCTATTCGATGCCGGTATGCAGGTACGGGATGCAGTGGGCGAGCTGCTATCCACGCAACTGGAGCTGAACAGCTTTGTCTATCACGACATGCGCGACCTGACCGGTTTTGTCGATGGTATCGGCAACCCGACCGGCGACAAGGCAGAAAAGGCGGCCTTTATCGCCGAGCCGCATCCTGGTGCGGGCGGCAGTTGGGTGCTGACCCAGAAGTGGGTTCATGACCTGAAGAAATTCAACCAACTGCCGGTGAACGAACAGGAAAACGTGTTCGGCCGCACCAAGGAAGATGCGGTGGAGTTCGACGACGAGCGCATGCCGCCGGATGCCCACGTGGGCCGCACCGATGTGGACCGGGACGGTGTGCCCCAGAAAATGTGGCGTCGCTCTGTGCCCTACGGTGACAGCAGCGAGCATGGCCTGTATTTCCTGGCCTTCTGCTGCGAACTGGACCGCTACGACTACCTGCTGCGCCGCATGTACGGCATCGCCGACGACACCGTCAAAGACCGCCTGCTGAACTACACGCGCCCGGTGATGGGATCGTGGTGGTATGCGCCGGATCAGGAATGGCTTGATAAGATCAGTTGACAGTTGATAGTGGATAGTTGACAGCTACGCGAGGAATAACTGTTTTGACCTGAAACGCAAGAGGCCGCGCCCGTATACCGGGCGCGGCCTCTTGCGTTTCAATGACAGACAATCTGGATCGCGCAGCTGTCAACTTTCAACTGCTAACTGTCAACTGATTCAGTCCGTTTTCCATTTGGTAAACATCTTTTTCACCAGGAACGGGGTGAGCTTCAGTGAAGCACCTAGCATCTGGCCGATGCCTTTGGGGAAAACAAAGTGCAGGGCGTTCTTGATGCCGTTGTAGGTGGCTTCGTCGAAGGGGTACCAGAAGATGTTGCGCTTGGAGGGCAGGATATCCCAGTTGACGGCTTTGGCCTGGGTCATTTCCTCCAGGCCTTCCGGGCCGTGGGTGCGGCCGATGCCGGATTCCTTCCAGCCGCCCCAAGGGGTTTCGGACAGGCCGTGGCTGTAAAGATGATCATTGATGGTGGTGACGCCGGATTGCAGACGAGCAGCAATGGCGCGGCCACGCTTGTTGTTCTTGGTCCACACGGAGGAGGTTAGCGCCAGCTTGGATTCATTGGCCTTGCGGATGGCATCTTCTTCGTTAGCCACGCGTTGCACGGCAATCAAAGGCCCGAAGGTCTCATCACACATGGTGAGCATGTCGTCAGTCACATTGGTGAGCAGTGTAGCCGGGTGGAAGAAGCCGTTTTCCACGTTGCCTACCGGGCGGGACTGGGCTTCGATGCGGGCGCCCTTGGCCAGGGCATCTTCCAGATGCTGCTGCACGGTGCGCAGCTGACCGGCAGTGGTCAGGCTGCCGATATCCACATTGAAATCGTTGCAACCCACGCCATGACGCAACTGGCGGGTCTTCTTGGCGAGCAGATCCACGAATTGGTCGTAGACCGCGTCCACCACATACACTCTTTCCACGCCGCCACAGCTCTGGCCGGCATTCTGGTAACCGGCCCAGGCGGCACCATTGGTGGCTCGTTCCAGGTCAGCATCTTCCAGTACCAGCATGGGGTCGTTGCCACCCAGCTCCAGGGACACCGGGGTGAGGGTTTCGGCGGCTTGGGCCATCAGGGTCTTGCCGGCGGGGACGCTGCCGGTGAAGAACAGTTTGTCCACACCATTATCGAAAAAGCCGGTGGCCACTTTGGAACCGGAGCCGACGATATGATGGAACAGGCCTTCGGGTAACTCCCCGGCAGCGATGATCTGCTCGATGGCGCGGCCTACGGCCGGTGTGGCAGCAGCCACTTTCAGCAGCACGGCATTACCGGCCATCAGGCCCATGACAATTTCACCGAAGGGGATGGATAGCGGATAGTTCCAGGGGCTGATAATGCCCACTACACCCAGAGGAACACGTAGCATGTGGGTCTTCTTGTTGAAGAACAGGATGCTGCCGCCGGGACGGTTCTTTTCTTTCAGGTATTTTTCAGCGTTGTTCGCGTACCACTTGCAGGCCAGGGCACAGGGGAGCACTTCCGTGGCCAGGGCGTCGGTAAGGGTCTTGCCGTTACTCTCGCTGACGGTGCGAGCCAGGTCGTCGGCGCGGTCGACAATGTAGCTACGCATCATGGTGATATGGCGAGCCCGTTCCTTGAATGATTTGGCTGCCCAGATCGCCTGGGCTTCACGGGCTTTGGCCATGATCTCTGGCAACTTGGCCAGATCGGTTTCATTCAGCTCGGCCACGGCGGTGCCGGTGGCCGGGTTGGTGTCCAGGACGGTTTTGCTGTCGAGTTTTTCTTGCGCGGTCATGTGAGGAAGTCTCCATCACGGCAGGTCGTAAAGGTGGCCTGCGGGCTGTTCTGGGAGGGCCAGTGTCTGGCTCCGGGAAAGGCACATAGGTAAACACAGAGTAGACATTGTGGCCAGTGCTGTTCGGGCCGATTTCAGGCCGCGACGCCACGGCTTTGCTGCGCTTCCGTCAGCCGGAACGCCATGCGCTCGAAGGTGAGGGCAATGCGTTCCAGGGCGCCGGCAATCAGTTCGCGGTCGCGCTGAGCCAGGTTGCCAGCGTCGTCCATGTCCAGTTTGAGCCTTTCCGATTGTTGGCGAAAGCCCTCGTCGACGGTGCCACGGGAGCAGGCCTGATAGGCCGCAGCCAGGGCCAGCTGCCAGCGATCAGCGCTGTCGAGCAGGGCGGGTGGGGCATTGCTGCGCAGACGACTTTGAATCCACAGGGAAACCTGGCCCAGGTTCAGTCCGGTGAGGCCCAGGTCGGTGAAATGGCGCTGGGCTTCCGGCAGGGCCTTGTCACAGATGGTCAGCCAGCGCAGGCGGTCGGCCATGCGCGCGTTGAACCATTCTTCATTGATGTTGGCGGCACCTGATGTGGCCGCAGAGGGGTTGCCCATCAACGTCAGGTCGGTGGCGGTCTGGCGGATCAGCCGGCGGCGCAGGTTGGGGCCATTGGGTGGCGTAATCAGACGGAACATGAGGAAGGCGATGGCGATTCCCACGGTGATTGCCAGGCCGTTACTGGCCACCCGGGCCACGTCAAAATCCATGGCGTTGCCCGGCTGTACCAGAATGATATAGGGCGTGCAAAAGCCCAGCCCCAGTGGCAGGGTCAGGCGTTTACTGATGGCCAGCAGGCCGACAAAAAGAGGCGCGCCGAGAATCAGGATGAGCAGGGGAAAGTTGCCGTTATTGAGGGCCAACAGGGGCAGGGTGAAAAAAAGGGCTACCGGTGCGGCCAGCACGGAACTGAAGGTGGCCCGTTTCAGCACCTGATCCGGCTCTGGCAGACGTGCAAAGAGAATGGTGAACATGACCGGCATGATCATCAGCATGATGGCCATGGGGCTGGCAGTGCCGACCCAGAGCCCGGCAGCAAGGGCAAACACCAGCGCACTGCGCAGGCCCACGGCGGAGGCGATCTGTAGATCCCGGTAAGGACGCAGTCCTTGTGGTCGCAGTTGCACTTCATGGCTGAAATGCAGGGCACGGTTGGCCTCCAGAGCCAGAATCAGGTCCGATGTCAGGTTCTGACTGACCTGGAAGAAGCGCCGCTGCAGAGGCGGGGCATCCTCGGCTTGTTCGCCGCGAGCTTCGCGCAGCTGCTGTCGCAGGGCCTGGGCTTCTTTCATGGCCTGTTCGGCGGAAGGGGTTTCGCGCATGCGCTGGAATGCCGCCCGCAAGGCATCAAGCAGGTCGCGAAGGGCCGGGGTGAGCAGCTCGTCGTGGTTGCGCATCAGGCGCCCGATAACGCGGATGCGGGCCACCAGTGAAAGGGTTTTGTGGCAGATCACTGTGGCCGCCCGGGCCCGCCCCGGGCCATGGCTGCCCTCGTAGTGAACGGCGCTGCTGTCATCACTGAGTGCAAAAATACCCTGCAGTAGCGCATCCACCTGATTATGGCGTTTGGCATGGGTGCCCGATGGGTCCAGTTCCAGTTCCAGATAGGCCAGTGTCTGGTTGAGGGCGGTACGGGCATGCTCCTTGAGCAGACCGCTTACTCGCACTGGCCACAGTAAGCTGCTCACCAGGGTGGCGCAGACGGCGCCGAGAACGATCTCACTGACCCGGGCGTTGGCAATGTGGAAGATGCCCAGGCTGGAGGTATTGGCCGGGTCTGCGATGGCGAGCACCACAATGAGGGTGGCGGTGATGCCCGCCATGGCGAAACCGTAGATGAAATTGGCCTGGCGTACCCAGGCGGAGGCGCCAGCGTTAAGACCAATCCACAGGGTCAGTGCGCCAATGGCGAGGGCCGGGTAGGGGAGCAACCAGGCCAGGATCAGCAGTCCCATGGCGCCGCCAACCAGGGTGCCGCCGATCTGGCAGAAGCCTTTCTCGATCACCAGCCCGGTTTCCGGGCGCACTTGCAGGAACACGGCGGAGATCAGCGCCCAGTAGGGCCGGTCCAGTTGCAGCAGCATGGACAGATAGAGTGCCAGCGCCATGGCGATGACGCCCTTGGTGGCAAACAGGACAGACTGGCGGTCTGGAGTGAGCAGGACGGCCAGTCGCGGATCCAGTTTCATTGGTCGCTCTTGGTGTCCTGCTCGTGGAGGCGCACGGTGGCGGTCATGCCGGCGGCTAGCAGAATATCGTCGGGAATGTGGTCCAGTTCGATATGGACGGGAATGCGCTGGGCCAGCCGCACCCAATTGAAGGTCTGCTGGACCTGGGGCAGTAACTGGCCGTCGGTCTGGGTGTTGGCGTTGGCGATGGCCTGCCCCACGCTGGTGACCTTGCCGCGCAGTTTCCTGGCGCCGTTCATCAATACCACGGTGGCACGCTGGCCCACGTTCACCATGGGTAGTTTGGTTTCCTCGAAGTAGCCGGTGACATAGAAACTGCCGGCCTTGACCATGGACACTACCGGAGTGCCCTGATTAACGAAGTTTCCCTGCTGCAGGGTCAGGTTGACAATAGTGCCGTCTGCGGGAGCTTCCACACTGGTTCGCTCCAGGTTGATTCTGGCGCTGGCCAGTTCTGCCTCGGCGAGCGCTACATTGGCAGCGGCTAACTGCGCCTCGATACGGGCACTGTCCAGTTCTTCACGGCTGATGCTGTTGCCGGCGTGCAGGCGTTTGCGCCGTTCATATTGATGTTCAGCCAGGCGCAAAGATTCCTGCTCGTGGAGTAGCTGCGCTTCGGCCCGGGCCAGAGTGGCGCGGTAGCGGATATCATCGATACGGAACAGCGGATCGCCCTGTTCTACGGTCTGGTCATCACGAATGTGCAACTCACTTACCCAGCCGGACACATCCGGGGATAGCGTAATGATCTCGGCGCGCACCTTGCCGTCGCGGGTCCAGGGGGCATAGAGGTAATAATTCCACACCCAGTTGCCGGCCAGCAGGGCCAGAATGACCAGCACTACGGTGAGCAGAATGCGTAGCGGTTGTTGCATGAATTGTCCCTAACTCAGCGCTCTCAGGAAAAGGGCTACAAAGCAGATAAACAGTGACAGATAGACCCAGGCACTCTTCCAGAGTTGCTGATGCCAGCCCAGTTTGCGCAGCAGCAGGAAGGTCAACAGGGTGAGCACCATGCCCAGCAGCACGAACAGCACCATGGGGCTGATCAGCAGTCCGCCAACCGGAATTTCATGCAGCCACATCGTTGTTTCCCGGCAGTGTCATGTTAGCGAGCATGGTAACGGATAATTCAGGGCACCTGTAGGAGCACCGCTCGAGGTGCGAACCGCGCATCAGCAAGGACTGAAAAGGAGCTTCCTGGCTCGACAGGTTCAGAAAGACACTCGAAATGGTTTCCCTCGCCAGGGCTCGGGTTCGCACCTCGAGCGGTGCTCCTACAGGTGCCATAAGTAGAGGTCGGATTTAGCCTGTTTCCGCGCTACGGACATCCTCGGCAACGAGTACCGATTCACTGCATCAGCTTTTCGAGCAGGCGGGTGTAGATGCGGGTCAGTGTATCCAGCTCGCTGATGCTGGTGTGCTCGTCTACCTTGTGGATGGTGGCATTGGTGGGGCCCAGCTCCACTACCTGGCTGCCGGTGGGGGCGATAAAGCGCCCGTCACTGGTACCGCCGGCGGTGGACAGTTCCGTGTCGAGGCCGGTGACATCAAGGATGGCAGTAACGGCAGCGTCCACCAGGGCGCCGCGATCGGTGAGGAACGGCTGACCGGACAGGGTCCACTGCAGGTCGTAATCCAGGCCATGTTTGTCCAGGATAGCCTCGGTGCGCTCGCGCAGCAGGGCATCGGTCAGTTCCGTGGAGAAACGGAAATTGAAGATCACTTCGCAGGTGCCGGGGATCACATTGGTGGCCCCGGTGCCGGCGTTGATGTTGGAAATCTGGAAACTGGTGGCCGGGAAGAAATCGTTTCCTTGATCCCATTCGGTGCTGGCCAGCTCGGCCAGGGCTGGTGCCGCATCGTGGACCGGGTTGCGGGCCAGGTGCGGGTAGGCAACGTGCCCCTGAATGCCTTTTACGGTCAGGCGTGCACCGAGGGAGCCACGGCGACCATTCTTGATCACATCGCCCACGGTATTGGTGGAGGAGGGTTCGCCCACCAGGCAATAGTCGATGTGTTCATTGCGGGCCTGCAGATGCTCGACCACTTTGACGGTGCCGTTCACTGACGGGCCTTCTTCATCGGCGGTGATCAACAGCGCCAGGCTGCCGTTGTGGTCCGGATGCGCTGCCACAAAATCCTCAATGGCCACCATGATGGCGGCGATGGAGCCTTTCATGTCCGCGGTGCCACGCCCATAGAGCAGGTCACCTTCCTCGGTGGGCGTGAAAGGATCGTACTTCCATGCCGACACATCCCCGGTGGGGACCACGTCAGTGTGGCCGGCAAAGGCAAACACCGGCCCTTGGGTGCCACGCCGCGCCCACAGGTTTCGCACTTCCTCGAACCACAGGGTTTCGCACTGGAAACCAAGCGCTTCCAGTTTTTCGATCATCCAGTCCTGGCAGCCTTCGTCCTCGGGGGTAACGGAGGCGCGGCGGATGAGTTCTTTGGTGTAGTCGAGGGTGCGGGACATGGGTATTCCAGTATCGGTGATTCAAAGCCGCTGTAGGGGCACCTCTCGAGGTGCGAACCGGTCAGGGAAAATCCCGGTGGCTGGTTCGCACCTCGAGAGGTGCTCCTACAGAGATTACGCGGACACGCGGGTGTGAAGCATGCCGCTTGTTGCGTTAATTATGTTTATGCAGCTCTTCGTTCAGGGCAATGGCGCTCTTGTTGGTAAGGCACTGCACCGCACCGTTCGTGGTGTTGCGGCGGAACAGCAGGTCGGACTGGCCGGCCAGATCGCGGGCCTTGACGGTGTCCACGATCTCGCCCTTGTCGTCCAGTAGCTGCACCTTGGAGCCGGAGGTGATGTACAGGCCGGCTTCAATAGTGCAGCGGTCGCCCAGAGGAATGCCGGTGCCGGCGTTGGCGCCCAGCAGGCAGCCTTCGCCCAGGGAGATGATGATGTTGCCGCCGCCGGACAGGGTGCCCATGGTGGAGGCGCCGCCGCCAATGTCGGAGCCTTTGCCCACGAACACGCCGGCGGAAATACGGCCTTCGATCATGCCCGGGCCTTCGGTGCCGGCGTTAAAATTGATAAAGCCTTCATGCATGATGGTGGTGCCTTCGCCCACGTAGGCGCCCAGACGGACCCGCGCGGTGTCGGCAATACGCACGCCCTTGGGCACTACGTAGTCGGTCATCTTGGGAAACTTGTCCACGCTGTTCACTTCCAGCACCTTGCCGTTAAGGCGAGCCATCAGCTGACGCTCAGGCAGTTCGTCCAGGTCCACGGCCCCTTCGTTGGTCCATGCCACATTGGGCAGCAGCGGGAACATACCGGACAGGTTAATACCGTGTGGCTTTGCCAAACGATGAGAAATCAGCTGCAGCTTCAGGTAGGCCTCGGGGGTGGACGCCGGCTCTGCATCGGTTTCCAGAACAGTGAGAACCACTGGGCGATCCGACTCCTGGAAGGCAACGGCATAGCTGGCTTCGTGCTCGAAGCCGGCTTCGCGCCATTCGCGGGCAATGTGCTGTACCTGACGGTGGGTCAGTTCGATGGCGGCATTACCACCTTCGTAACCGAGTTCTTCGCGAATGACTTCGACCAGTTTGTCATCCGGGTTGAGAGCTGGATCCGGATAAAACACTTCCAGCCAGTTGTCGTTGCGGTTCTTGGTGCCGCAGCCCAGGGCGATGGCGAAAAAGTTGCTCATGGTGTCCTCTCTTATGCGTCGGACGTCAGGCGCCTGACGTTTCTTAATTCAAAGTGTCTTTCCACTCGTCGGCCTTGAAACCGGCGAGGATGAAATTGTCGTTTTGCAGAATCGGGCGTTTGATGATGGACGGGTTATCGGTTGCCACGGTAATCGCCTTTTCTGTGTTCATGGATTCCTTGACAGCATCATCCAGCTTTTTCCAGGTGGTACCGCGTTTGTTGATCACGGTTTCCCAGCCCAGTGCTTCCAGCCACTGGCGAAGACGTTGCTCTGGCACGCCTTCCTTCTTGTAGTCATGGAAGTGATAGTCGATGCCGTTTTCATCCAGCCAGTTCATGGCTTTCTTCATGGTATCGCAGTTCTTGATACCGAAGATGGTCAATTCCATGTGTTTTCCTCTTCGAGCCTTTCCGTAGGAGCCTCGCTGGCGGTGCGATAGCCCATAACCTGAAAAGCGCTATTTACCACAGAGGGCACAGAGATCACTGAGGAAAAGACGGGTTTTACTCTGTGTGCTCTGTGCCCTCTGTGGTGAAATCGCTTTTGATCCTGGTTTTTGATCGCGCCGCCAGCGACGCTCCTACGGCGATGTTACAGCGTATCCAGTAACGCCTTGATGCGTTTCGCCCCTTCTACACACTCTTCCAGCGGAGCCACCAGAGCCATTCGTACCCGGTTCTTGCCCGGGTTTTTGCCATTCACTGTGCGTGACAGGTAGCGGCCGGGCAGTACGGTGACATTCTGCTCCGCTTGCAGGCGCCGGGCGAATTCCTCATCGGAAATCGGTGTTTTAGGCCACAGGTAGAAGCCCGCAGCCGGGGCGGATACCTTAAGAGGGCCGCCGAGAATGTCCAGTACCGCGTCGAATTTTTCCCGATAAAGGGCCCGGTTTTTTTCCACATGGCTTTCATCATTCCAGGCTGCGATGCTGGCCAGCTGATGATGAATAGGCATGGCGCAGCCGTGGTAGGTGCGGTAGCGCAGGAAACCCTTGAGGATTTCGCTGTCACCGGCCACAAAGCCGGAGCGCAGCCCCGGCAGGTTGGAGCGCTTGGACAGGGAGTGGAAGGCCACGCAGCGGCGATAGTCATCCCGGCCCAGTTCCGCACAGGCCTGCAGCAGGCCGGCGGGGGGCTTGTCCCGGTAGATTTCCGAATAACACTCGTCCGAGGCGATGACGAAATCATACTTGTCGGCCAGCTGTATCAGGGCCTTGAGCTGGGCCTTGGTAAGCGTGGCGCCAGTGGGGTTACCGGGAGTGCAGATAAACAGCAGCTGGGTACGAATCCAGGTGTCTTCGCTGACCGCGTCGAAATCCGGCTGCAGGCCAGTGTCGTCTGTGCAGGGCAGGTACATCGGCTCACCACCGGCGAGCAAGGTGGCGCCTTCATAAATCTGGTAGAACGGGTTGGGCATCAGTACCAGTGGCTGACGCTGACGGTCAATGACGGCCTGGGTAAAGGCAAACAGGGCCTCCCGGGTGCCGTTCACCGGCAGTACCTGGCTGCTGGCATCCACGCTGTTGAGGTGGAAGCGGCGCTTGAGCCAGGTGGCTATGGCGTCACTCAGTTCCGTAATGCCGGCGGTGGTCGGGTAGCGCGACAGCAGGGCTGAGTTGTCGCGCAGCACCTGTTGCACAAAGTCCGGCGAGGGGTGCTTGGGTTCGCCAATGGACAGGGCAATGGGCGACTTGTCCGAGGCGGGCAAATTCTTGAACAGGAGTTTCAGTTTTTCAAACGGGTAAGGGTGCAACCGTTCCAGATCTGGGTTCATAGGGTCAGGAGTTTCCGTTGTTCTTGTCGTCGAGCTCTTTGATGAGAGTTTCCTGCAGCTCCTGACACAGGGCCGGGTCGGAAACCGGGTCACCATCGAGATCGGTAATGAAGAAGACGTCTTCCACGCGCTCGCCGAGGGTGGCAATGCGGGCATTCTGCACCAGCAACTCGAAGCGCATGAAGATGCGGCCGATATGGGCGAGCAGGCCGGGGCGATCCAGGGTCTGGATATCCACGGCAGTGCGGTCGTTGACGATATCGTTGCTGATCAATACCTGGGTGGGCACATCGAAATGTTTGTGTCGACGAGGCATGCGCCGGCTCACCGTGGAGGAGAAGCGTTCCGGATGCTTCAGGGTCTCGGTGAGCGTCTTGCGAATCTGTTCGATGCGCGGCCAGTCCTCGCCAATGGGGGTGCCGTGCTCGTCCAATACGATATAGGTATCCAGGCTGAAGCCGTCGGCACTGGTAATGATGCGCGCGTCCATGATGGTCAGGCCCAGGGTATCCAGGGCGTTCACCGTCGCGCTGAACAGGTTGCGGGTGTCCGGGGTGTAGATAAAGATCTGCGAGCCGCCGGCCAGTACGCTCTGGCTGGATTCGCGGATCAGCACCAGCGGGTCTTCCGGGTCATCCCGGTCCAGCAGCGCTTCAGTATGCCAGGAAATATCCCGGGGCGTTTCGCGCAGAAAGTATTCGTCACCGATGTTCGCCCACAGGGATTCGATGGCTTTGGGGTCGTGATCCCGCTCGGTGAGCATTTTCATGGCGGCATCGCGGGTTTCGTCGATCCAGTCCTGTTTCTCCACCGGGTTGTTGAGGCCCCGGCGCAGGGCACGCTTGGTCTCGGTGTAGAGCTGACGGAGCAGGGAGGCGCGCCAGGAGTTCCACAGGGTGGGGTTGGTGGCGTTGATGTCGGCCACGGTCAGCACGTAGAGATAATCCAGGTGCACCAGGTCGCCAACCTTGCGGGCAAATTCGTAGACTACGTCCGGGTCGGAGATGTCCTTGCGCTGTGCGGTCACGCTCATGGTGAGATGATTTCTCACCAGCCAGGCCACCAGCTTGCCGTCCCAGGCGGTTAGCCCGTGGCGCTGGCAGAAGGCAATGGCATCTTCTGCGCCCAGCTCGGAATGGTCGCCGCCACGGCCCTTGGCAATATCGTGGTACAGGCCGGCGGCGTAGAGCAGTTCCGGTTTGGGCAGGCGGTAGAACACCTCGCTGGCCAGCGGGAATTCTTCGCGCAGGTCTTCATAGCGCAGCCGGCGCATGTTCTTGATCACCAGCAGGGTATGGGCATCCACGGTGTAGATGTGGAACAGGTCGTACTGCATCATGCCGATGATGCCGCCGAACTCCGGCAGGTATTTGCCGAGGATGCCGTAGCGTTTCATGCGTCGCAGTTGCGAGAATAGGGCATGGGGGCTGCGCAGCAACTGCATGAACAGGCCGGTATTTTCCGGATCATTGCGGAAGGCGTCGTTGATCTGTCGGCGGTTGTAAATCAGCGCTCGCACCGTGGAGGCGCGTATGCCTTTCAGTTCCGGGTTCTGGGCCATCAGCACGAAGGCTTCCAGCAGGGCGCTTGGGTGTTTCTCGAAGACTTGCGGGCTGGTTACTTCCAGGTAGTCGTTGCGCACCTGGAAGCGCCGATTCAGTGGCCGTACCTGGTCCGGCTTTTCGTTGTGCAGGATCACCTCATCGAACAGCTGCAGCAGCATTTCATTGAGCACCGACAGGGCCAGCGCCACCCGATAGAAGCCTTTCATGAAATGCTCTACCGCCAGGTTGGCGTCGGAATCCTCGTGGCCCAGACGGGTGGCGAGCTGGCGCTGATGATCAAATAGCAGCCGGTTTTCGTTGCGCTCGGTATGCACGTGTAGTTGCCAGCGTACTTCCCAGAGATAATCCAGGCACTTGCGCAGCACGCCATATTCTTCAGCGGTGAGAAAGCCCACATCTACCAGGGCTTCCAGGCTGTCGGCATTGAAGTGGCGTTTGGCCACCCAGGCGATCATCTGCACATCACGCAGGCCGCCGGGGGCATTTTTCAGATCCGGTTCAAGATTGTATTCGGTGTCATTGAAGCGCTTGTGCCGGGCTACCTGTTCCTGCCACTTGGCGGCGAAGAAGGCGGCGGAGTCCCACATGTGCTCGGGGCCGGTGCGCTCTTCCAGCTGAAGGCGAAGGGTGTCGCTGCCACCCAGAGTGCGCGCTTCCATAATATTGGTGGCAACGGTGATGTCTTCCCGGGCCAGATCCACGCATTCATCCAGAGTGCGCACTGCATGGCCGATTTCCAGGCCCATATCCCACAGGAACGCGACGAAACGCTCCAGGCAGTCGCGCAGGGTCTGATCCGGACTGTCGGCCATCAACACCAGCACGTCCACATCAGAACAGGGGTGAAGCTCGGCCCGGCCATAGCCGCCCACGGCCACCAGTGCCACGCCATCCCGGTCGGCGAGTCCGAACAGGGACCAAGCGGCAATCATCACCTGGTCCACCAGATCGGCCCGGGCGCGGACCAGTTCGGTAATGTCGGTGGAGGCAAAGGCCTGGTTGAGGCGCTCCTGACCCTGCTCCAGATACTGGCGGGCATACTGGCCCGGTTGGGCGCTTTCCTGGAGGGCCTCAAACAGTTGTTCCTGGGGCAGGGCAGGGGAGAAGGTCATGAATGTCCTGTGGTGGTGTTGCGGGCATGCCAGCGACCGTAACGGTAACTGGCAGGAAACCGGTTGGCGGCCCGTGTCAGTACAAATCGGTTTCTTCGCTGCGGGCGGTTAGAACTTCGTAACCATCGGCGGTTACCGCGATGGTGTGCTCCCACTGAGCAGACAATTTGCGATCCTTGGTGACCACGGTCCAGTTGTCCGGCAGCAGCTTGTTGGCCGCCTTGCCGGCATTGATCATGGGTTCAATGGTGAACACCATGCCTTCCTGCAATTCAAGACCCGTGCCAGGCTTGCCGTAATGCACCACCTGGGGCTCTTCATGGAATCCCTCGCCGATGCCGTGGCCGCAGTACTCGCGCACCACAGAGAAGCGTTCACCTTCGGCCATTTTCTGGATGCGGTGGCCGATATCGCCCAGGCGGACGCCGGGTTTGACCATGCGGATACCGGCCATCATGCACTCGCGGGTGGTTTCCACCAGCCGGCGGGCCAGTACGGAGGGCTCTCCCACATAAAACATCTTGGACGTGTCGCCGTGCCAGCCATCCTTGATCACGGTGACATCGATATTGACGATGTCGCCGTTTTTGAGAGCTTTACGGTCATTGGGAATGCCATGGCAGACCACGTGGTTCACCGAGGTGCAAACGGATTTGGGGAACGGAATGCGGCCCGGCGCGCCGCCATAGCCCAGACAGGCGGGGATGGCATGCTGCTTGTTGACGATATGGTCGTGACAGATGCGGTCCAGTTCCTCGGTGGTGACCCCCGCCTTGACGTGCTCGCCGATCATTTCCAGGACTTCGGCGGCCAGTTTGCCCGCTTCGCGCATTTTGGCGATCTGTTCGGGGGTTTTGATGACAACATTCATGAGACTTGAGGAAACTCCAGCTATTTCAGTGGGTTGAGCGGGTATGCGTCAGCACTCTCTGTGCTGCGAATGCGCCTTTGGCGTTGCCCGGAAAGGGCGTCTGTGGTATAAAGCGCGCGCTTTCCCGCTCACTGTCGGCCCTGTGGCAACAAGTGCCGCATTGTAACCGTCGTTGGGTGGGGAAGGAAATCACACATGCCCCGTCACATAGCCCCGGGTGCCGGCTTTCCTGTTTAAGGTTGCTGGTTGGGTTTATGCGGGGGCGTGGAGGCCTAACCCAAAGTGGAGTATTAACAATGTCCAGCGTAACTATGCGCGATATGCTGAAGGCCGGTGTGCACTTCGGCCACCAGACCCGTTACTGGAACCCGAAGATGAACGCTTACATCTTTGGCGCCCGTAACAAGATTCACATCATCAACCTGGAAAAGACCCTGCCTCTGTTCAACGACGCCATGGCGTTCCTGAACAAGCTGGCTGCCAGCAACAACAAGATCCTGTTTGTTGGCACCAAGCGTGCAGCGCAGAAAGCGGTGAGCGAAGAAGCTCAGCGTTGCGGTATGCCCTACGTTGATCACCGTTGGTTGGGCGGCATGCTCACCAACTGGAAAACGATCCGTCAGTCCATCAAGCGGTATCGCGAGCTGGAAGCCCAGTTCCAGGACGGTACCTTTGACAAGCTGACCAAGAAAGAAGCCCTGATGCGCAAGCGTGAGATGGACAAGCTTGAGCGTTCCATCGGTGGTATCAAGGACATGGGCGGCCTGCCCGATGCCCTGTTCGTGATCGACGTGGATCACGAAGACATTGCCCTGCAGGAAGCCCGCAAGCTGGGTATTCCGGTTGTAGCGGTAGTGGACACCAACTCCAACCCGGATGGCGTAGATTACGTGATCCCGGGTAACGACGACGCCATCCGTGCTATTCAGCTGTACGTGAAAGCGGCGGCCGACACCATTCTGGAAGGCAAGCAGTACGCCCAGAACCAGACCGGTGGTGAAAGCGAATTCGTCGAGGTAGCCGACGAGGCCGAAGGCGAGAAAGCCGAAGGTTGATCCGTCGAGGCAGGCCCCCGCGGCCTGCCTGTATTACCGAAACTTACCAAATTGAGAGGATAATCATGGCTGCTGTAACTGCTGCAATGGTTAAGGAGCTTCGCGAGCGTACCGGTCTTGGCATGATGGAGTGCAAGAAGGCGCTGGTGGAAGCGGATGGCGATATCGAAAAAGCCATTGATGATATGCGTAAGTCCGGTCAGGCCAAAGCGGCCAAGAAAGCCGGTCGTACCGCCGCGGAAGGCGGTGTCGTGGTTGCGACCAACGATGCCAACACCGTGGCTGTCATGGTGGAAATCAACTCTGAAACCGATTTCGTTGCTCGTGATGACAACTTCCTGGGTTTCTGTGACAAAGTCGCTGGCGCAGCTCTGGCTGCTGGCGAAACTGACGCCGCCAAAATTGGCGAGCTGAAGCTGGAAGATGGCTCCACCGTTGAAGAGGCGCGCCAGGCGCTGGTTCAGAAGATCGGTGAGAACATCCAGATCCGTCGTGCGGCCAAGCTGGAAGCAGAAGGCGCCATCGGCGCTTACGTCCATGGCGGTCGTATCGGTGTACTGGTGGCCCTGAAGGGCGGCGATGCCGAGCTGGGTAAAGATGTGGCCATGCATGTGGCTGCGGTTAACCCGATGGTGATCAGCGGTGATCAGGTTCCGGCTGAAGTGCTGGAAAAAGAGAAAGAGATCATCCGTGCCCAGCCTGATATGGAAGGCAAGCCGGCTGAGATCGTCGAGAAGATGCTCGGCGGCCGGATCAACAAGTACCTGAAAGAGGTTAGCTTGCTGGATCAGCCGTTCGTGAAGGACCCCAATACCTCTGTAGGTGCCCTGGTGAAGGGTGCTGGCGCCGAGATCGTCGCTTTCGAGCGTCTGGTTGTGGGCGAAGGTATTGAGAAAGAAGAAGTCGATTTTGCTGCTGAGGTACAGGCTGCGGCCAAAGGCTGAGGTTGAGCACTGATCGATGACCAAAGAACGCCTTGCTGGCGAGATCAGCAGGGCGTTTTTTTCGCCTGTTGACAGGCTGTTACGGGCGATTCAGGGAAAAGCGCTTGCAACCATCGTGCGGGGCGGTACTGTGCTAGCAGACCATATACCGACGCGGGATGAGCGCAGCGTAAAGGCCGGCCCGGCAGCAGCTGCCAGGCCGGTAACAGTGTAAAAGCGGGTATTCATGGGTGGCGCTTTCTTATGAGTGGTGGAGAACAAGACATGCCGACGAACAAGGAGCGCTCGCCGCGCTATAACCGGATTCTGCTCAAGCTGAGCGGTGAAGCGCTGGCGGGTGACGAGGGCTTCGGGATTGATCCCAAAGTACTGGATGCGATTTCCCTGGAAATCGGTCAGCTCGTCGGTATCGGGGTCCAGGTGGGCCTGGTAGTGGGTGGTGGTAATCTGTTCCGCGGCGCGGCGTTGCAAAGCGCGGGTCTTGACCGGGTGGCAGGCGACCATATGGGCATGCTGGCGACCGTGATGAACGGCCTGGCGCTGCGTGATGCACTGGAGCGGTCCAATATCCGCACTCGTCTGATGTCGGCGATCCCCATGAGCGGGGTGGTGGAGCATTATGACCATCGTAATGCCAATCGCCATCTCAAGAATGGTGAAGTGGTGATTTTCTGTGCCGGTACCGGCAACCCCTTCTTTACTACCGATTCCGCGGCGTGTCTGCGCGGTATTGAGATCAGTGCCGATGTGGTTCTCAAGGCCACCAAGGTGGATGGAGTCTATAGTGATGATCCGCAGAAAAACCCGGCGGCCATCAAATATGACACCTTGACCTATGACGAGGTGCTGGATAAAAAGCTTGGAGTCATGGATCTGACGGCTATCTGTCTGTGCCGCGATCACTCCATGCCTCTGCGTGTGTTTGATATGAACAAGAAGGGTGCGCTGCTGAACCTGATGCTGGGTGGCAGCGAAGGGACCCTGGTGGAAGCCGGGTAATCTCCGGCTGGCCGCTGTTGGAAGTTTTTGTTGTCCGCGCTGCGGACGTTGCATAACAAGGGTCTGGTTGGCGTCTCGAGGCTTTCCAGACTCTGCTGAAAAGAAAGGCGAGGAATAACGGTGATTGACGATATTCGCAAAGATGCAGAATCCCGCATGAAAAAGAGTCTGGCTGCGCTGGATACCGCGCTGAAGCGTGTGCGTACCGGTCGTGCCCACCCCAGCCTGCTGGACAATATCACGGTGGATTACTATGGCGCGGAGACGCCGCTGCAGCAGCTTGGCAATATCTCCGTGGAAGAGGGGCGCACCCTGACCATCTCTCCCTTCGACAAGAGTCTGATTCCGCAGATAGAGCGGGCCATCATGACCTCTGACCTGGGTCTGAACCCGTCTACTTCCGGTAGCCTGATCCGGCTACCGCTGCCGCCGTTGACCGAGGAAACCCGCCGGGACCTGGTCAAGGTGGTTCGAGCTGAAGCCGAGCAGGCACGGGTTTCCGTGCGCAGCGTTCGCCGTGATGCCAACAGTGACCTGAAGGAACTGCTCAAGGAAAAGGAAATTTCCGAGGACGAGGAGCGCCGCGGGGAAGAGCTTGTCCAGCAGCTTACCGACAAGATGGTGATTGAAGTGGATCGGGTCTTGAAAGAGAAGGAAGAGGAGTTGATGACCGTTTAGCACAACCGGTCATCATTCACGGATGCGGGCTGTGACCTGAATCCCTGACTTCATCGCGGCGCTTGACGTAAGCCTTTGTCGCCACAGAAAATTTGTCCTCAGTCGATCGTATTCCCTGATACGATACTTCTTCGGAAAATCCCCTGTGGCAACAAATTCTTGCGCCATGCGTCCACGCTGAAACCACGGATTCAGGTGCATGTCAGCCCGCTTTTTTGTTATTGGCGGATGCAGTATGGCCAGCGAAAACATCCACTCCAGTGCCCCGGACATCGATTCCCATCAAGGCGAACTGCCCCGGCACGTAGCCATTATCATGGACGGTAACAACCGCTGGGCCCGCAAGCAGGGTCTGCCCGGCGAAGAAGGGCATCGTGCCGGTGAAGCCACGGTGCAGACTATTATCCGCAGTGCGGCAGAGCGGGGTATCGAAGCGCTGACCCTGTTTGCCTTCAGCTCGGAGAATTGGCGCCGCCCGCAAGGGGAAGTGGATCACCTGATGGCGTTGTTCCTCAAGGCCTTGGGCGGTCGTGTGGAAGAGCTGCATGGCCATGGTGTGCGTATCCGTTTTATCGGTGATCGCAGTGCCTTTGCCGAGGACCTGCAGAAAGGCATGGCCGAAGCCGAGGCGCTGACCGGCGATAATTCTCGCATGACGGTGGTCATCGCAGTGAACTACGGCGGTCAGTGGGATATTGCCCAGGCAGCCCGTCAGCTGGCGATTCAGGTGGAGCAGGGTGGCATCACGTCCGATCAGATCACGGCCGAAGCCCTTGGCCAGCATGTGGCCATGGCCGATCTGCCTCTACCCGATCTGCTGATCCGCACTGGCGGTGACCAGCGCATCAGCAATTTTCTGCTGTGGCAACTGGCCTACAGCGAACTGTTTTTTTCCCCGCTGTTATGGCCTGATTTTAATGCGGACGCCTTTGCTGCCGCCTTGCAGGATTATGCCGGCCGCCAGCGTCGTTTTGGACGCTCAGGTGAAGAAGTGGCCGGATTGAAAGGAGAATAAGAATGCTGAAACTGCGCGTGATTACTGCGCTGATCCTGCTGCCCATTGTGTTGGGCGCCGTCTTCGGACTGGATCGTTTACCGTTTGCCCTGGTGGCAGGTGCGTTCTTCCTGACGGCAGGCTGGGAATGGGCGGCCATGATGGGCAAGGTGTCAGCCGCGGTTCGCAGCGGTTGGGTCATCGGTCTTGGTGTGGTGATGGCCCTGGCAGAGATCTATCGCCCGGCCTGGTTACTCAATGCTATTCCTGTCTGGTGGTTGCTGGCCCTGATTCTGGTTATCGGTTATCCGGGCAATGCCCGTGTCTGGTACCGCCCGGCCCTTATGGCAGTGGTCGGCTTGCTGTTACTGGTGCCTTCCTGGGCAGCGATCGTACAACTCCAGGACGACGGCGCGCTGGGTCTGGCGGGCCCCTGGGCACTGATGTTCATCCTGCTCTGGGTGTGGGCAGCAGATACCGGCGCCTATTTTGCTGGCCGAGCCTTCGGTAAACACAAGCTGGCGCCGCTGGTCAGCCCCGGCAAGACCATTGAAGGGCTCGCCGGTGGTGTGGCCCTGGCGCTGGCAGTGGTGGCTGGCGTCTATGCAGCCGGTCTTCTCGATGCCAAGTTGCTGCCACTGATGATTGTGGCGCTGTTGACGGTACTGGCTTCCGCTTTGGGTGACCTGTTCGAGAGCATGGTCAAGCGTGAGCGTGGCTTCAAGGACAGTGGCACCATCCTGCCCGGCCATGGCGGCATGCTGGATCGCATCGACAGTGTGACTGCGGCCCTACCCATCGCTCTGGCCGGCTTCAACTGGTTTTCCCTGCCGGGAGGCAGTCTGTGACACCTCCTGCCAGACAGCGTCTGACTATCCTGGGTGCCACTGGCAGTATCGGCCAGCAGACCCTGGATGTGGTGCGCCGGCATCCGGAACGCTATGAGGTGTTTGCCCTCACGGCCAGTTCCCGCTGGCAGCTGATGGCGGAGCTGTGCCAGACAGTCCGGCCCCGTTTTGCCGCCATGTCCGACCCGGCGGCGGCGGCGGCACTCAGGAACCATCTGGCTGAGGCCGGGTCTCAAGTTGAGGTATTATCCGGGCCCAAGGCCCTGGCGGATTTGGCGGCTCATCCGGATGCGGATACGGTGGTTGCGGCCATCGTCGGTGCGGCTGGTGTCAGGCCTACACTGGCGGCGGTGGAAGCCGGCAAGCGAGTGCTGTTGGCCAACAAGGAAGCCCTGGTGGTCACGGGTTCCTTGTTTATGGATGCGGTAAAGCGTCACGGTGCCACGCTGCTGCCACTGGATTCCGAACACAACGCCATCTTCCAGTGCTTGCCGGATGAGGGAGTCAATGCCGGCGTGGAGCGCCTCTTGCTCACGGCTTCCGGCGGCCCGTTCCGTGAATTCAGTACCGCCGATCTTGCGGCGGTGACGCCGGCGCAGGCGGTGAAACATCCAAACTGGGACATGGGCCCGAAGATATCGGTGGATTCCGCCACCCTGATGAACAAGGGCCTGGAATTCATCGAAGCCTGCTGGTTGTTCGATGTGTCCCCGGACATGATTGATGTGGTGGTGCACCCGCAGAGTGTGGTGCATTCCATGGTGGCCTACCGGGACGGCTCGGTACTGGCGCAACTGGGTACACCGGATATGAGAACGCCGATTGCCTGCGGCTTGTCGTGGCCGGAGCGGGTGGAATCCGGTGCCCAGCGCCTGGATTTTTCCGCCCTGATAGGACTGAACTTCGAGGCGCCGGATCTGCAGCGTTTTCCCTGCCTGGGGCTGGCGAGGAATGCCATGCGCGCCGGAGGCACTGCCACGGCGGTCTTGAATGCCGCCAATGAAGAGGCGGTTGCCGCCTTCCTGGCTGGCAAGCTGGACTTTATGGGCATTCCGGCGGTCGTGGAACTGACACTGGAAAAGCAGGCCTCACCCGCCTGTATGGATGTGGATGCTGTGATGGAAATCGACCGCCAGGCCCGTGAAATGGCCTGCCAACTGATCAAGGAACGCGGATGCTGACGCTTCTGGCTTTTGTTGTCACCATCGTCATTATTGTGGCCTTCCATGAATGGGGCCACTTTCTCGCCATGCGTGCTTTTGGCGTTCGCGTGCTGACTTTTTCTGTGGGCTTTGGCCCCAAGCTGTTCCGGTTCACTGACAAAAAAGGGACTGAATGGGTAATCAGCGGGATCCCTCTGGGGGGCTACGTAAAGCCACTGGATGCCCGTGAAGATGAAACTGCCGAAGGTGACCCGGGCGAGTTCTCCAGCAAACCGGCTTGGCAACGGGTGATCACCTATGCCGCTGGCCCGGTATTCAATTTCATTCTTGCCATGCTCATTTACTGGCTGCTGATGGTCGGTTTCGGCCAGAGTCGCATGCAGGCGGTGGTGGGGCCGGTGGCACCGGGGACGGTGGCGGAACAGGCCGGCTTTGCCCCCGGAGACCGCATTCTGGAGGCGGGTGGCACCGCTGTTGAGGGCTGGCGTCCTTTCTACAACGAATTGATTCTGCATCTGGGAGAAAAGGAAAAACTCCCGGTAACGGTAGCCACCGCATCCGGTGATACGGCGGTTCGCGAGCTGGATACGTCGCCCTGGTCTGCGGACCTGGAGAAGTTGCCACTGGATGCACTGGGTATCAGTCAGGCGGTGCTGATTGGCGAGGTTGTCGAGGGCAGCGCCGCAGATCAGGCAGGCTTGCTCGCCGGTGATCAGGTGATTGCACTGGACGGCGAGCCGGTCAGCGGCTGGCAGGCCTGGCAAGAAACCATCATGGTGTCTGCGAACCAGACTCTGGAGCTGACTGTGCTGCGAGACGGGGCAATGCGGCGTTTTGCTGTCACCCCGGAAACAGTGACTGAAGGAGAGCAGAGTTTCGGCCGTATTGGCGTAGCCATGGGCGGCATTTACCAGCAGCAATTCGGAGCCGGCGGTGCCATTGTGGCGGCCGCCGAACGTTTTGCGGAACAGAGCGAAGTGGTCTGGGCAAGCTTGGTAAAACTGGTGACGGGCAAGTTGTCCCTGGATAATCTGGGCGGCCCCATTACCATTGCGCAGGTGGCCGGGGAGAGCGCGTCCTATGGCATCGCCAGTTTTCTGGCGCTGCTGGCCTATCTGAGCATCACTCTCGGTATTATCAATCTTCTCCCGGTACCCATGCTGGACGGCGGCTGGATTTTCTTTGGAATCATTGAAATGATTCGCGGTCGCAGTTTACCGGAGCGGTTTCTTATGGCCGCGCAAGGGGTAGGGCTGACGCTAGTCATCAGCTTTATGCTACTGGCCATTTACAACGACTTGGTGAAGCAGTTTTCATGATATTTGGGGACAAACTAAACCGCCCCCTGAAGGGCCTGTTGGCGGTAGCCTGCCTGTGTCTGGCACCTTGGGCGAGCGCGGAATCCTTGGTGCCGTTCAAGGTGCACGATGTGCGTGTGGAAGGGCTTCAGCGCCTGCCGGTGGAGCGGGTCTATGCGGAATTGCCGATTCAGGCAGGTGACACGGTGGACCGGGATCAGATCGTTGATGCGGTACAGCGTTTGTTTGCCACCGGCAACTTCGAGGATGTGCAACTGGGTCGTGATGGCGATGATCTGGTAGTGGTGGTGGCGGAGCGTCCCAGCATTGCCCGCATCGAACTATCCGGCAACAAGTCCATCGACGAGGAAAACCTGCGCAAGGGGCTCACTGAAGCCGGTCTTGCCGAAGGCGAAGTATTCCAGCGCTCCACATTGCAGGCGATCGCCGGTGAGCTGGAGCGGCAGTACGTCAGCCAGGGTCGTTATGGTGCCGATATCAAGACCGAATCCGTGCCGTTGCCTCGCAACCGGGTAGGACTCAAGATCGAGATCTACGAAGGTAAGGCCGCCCGTATTCGTGATATCAATATTGTCGGCAACGATCTGTTTGATGATGAAGAGTTGCTCAAGGATTTCGAGCTGAATTCCACCGGGTTCTGGTCCTTCATCAAGGGTGATGACAAATATTCCCGGCAGAAACTGAGCGGCGACCTGGAGCGGCTGCGCTCTTATTACCTTGATCGCGGCTACATCAATTTTTCCATCGAATCCACCCAGGTATCGGTGACTCCGGATCGTCGCAGTGTGTTTATCACGGTCAACGTGGCGGAAGGTGAGCAGTACACCGTCAATGAGGTGAGCCTGGCGGGTGATCTTGTGGTGGGCGAGGAACAGCTCGAGCCGCTCTTGATCGTCAAAAAAGGGCAGGTGTTCAGCCAGCAGCTGGTGACCTACACCAATGACCTGCTCAAGCGCCGTCTTGGCAATGAAGGTTATACCTTTGCCGAGGTCAACGGCCGCGACCACAACGCCAATGATGAAGACAACACCGTTGATGTGACGTTCTACGTGGAGCCCGGGCGCAAAGTATACGTGCGCCGTATCAACTTCAGCGGCAATGCTAAAACTGATGACGAAGTGCTGCGTCGCGAGCTGCGCCAGTTTGAACAGGCACCCGCGAATACCTCCCTGGTGGACTTGTCTCGACAGCGTTTGCAGCGTCTGGGTTACTTCAGTGTCGTGGAAGCTGACACTCCCCGTGTGCCGAATTCCGAAGATCTGGTAGACGTGGAATACAAGGTGGAAGAGCAGCCTTCTGGTTCCATCGGCGCTAATGTGGGTTTTTCCGATGCCTCAGGGTTTATCTTTGGTGCCAATGTCACCCAGAACAACTGGCGTGGCTCCGGTAATCGGGTGTCTTTCGCTCTGAGCCGTTCGGATATTCGGGATTCCTACAGCTTTTCTCACTACAACCCCTACTACACCTTGGACGGGGTAAGCCGTGGTTTCAGCCTGTTCTATTCCAAGATTGATTTTGATGAAACCTCTGTAGCCTCCTATGCGGCGGATCGCCTGGGTGGCTCGGTGACCTTTGGTTATCCGATTTCTGAATACTCACGGCTGAGTTTCGGCGGCACTTATGAGAAAACCGATATTACGAGCGGTGATTTCGTGGCCGTGGATATTTTCAACTTCCTGGAGAAGGAAGGTAGGGAGTTCAATGAATACAAGTTCAATGCCTCCTTGCAGACCAGCACGCTGAACAGAGGTGTGTTGCCAGATCGCGGTTGGTCCAGCAGTCTTGGACTGGAAGTGGCAGTCCCCGGATCGGACTATGGCTTCTATAAATTGAACTGGAACGGCCAGAAATATTTCCCGATCACTCAGCGCTGGACATTGCGCACCCGTGCAGATGTGGCTTACGGGGATGGTTATGGCGACGATGCCGTACTGCCGTTCTTCGAGAACTATTACTCCGGCGGCATCGGTTCGGTGCGTGGCTATGAATCCCGCTCCTTGGGCCCGCGTTCTGAAGGATTGGCGTTTTTCCTCAACGGCACCCGTGACCCGGACCCGGATCCCATCGGTGGTAACCTGCTCACCGAAGCCAGCCTGGAACTGATTTTCCCGACGCCGTTTGCGCCGGAATCCCGAAGCGTGCGAACCTTCCTGTTCGCCGATGCGGGCAACGTGTTTGAAACCGAACGCAGTGACATTGTGGCCGACTTCGAAGCCACAGACCTGCGTACTTCCGTGGGGGTAGGCCTGACCTGGCTGACAGCGATTGGCCCGCTCAGTTTCAACCTCGCCAAGGCGCTGAATGACCAGACTGGCGATGATACGGAAGTTTTCCAATTTTCTCTGGGACAGACTTTTTAGGAGCTTAATAATGATGAAAAAATGGATCGCTGTTTTTGCTGTAATGCTGCCGGCTCTGGCAATGGCCGAAAGTCGTGTGGGTGTGATTGATCCCATCGGTGCGCTTCAGGCGGCTGACAACGTAAAATCCCGCATGAGCGCACTGGAAAAAGAGCTGGGTGCCGATGAGCAGCGTCTCAACAGCCTGCGTCAAGAAGTGGGCAAGATGCAGGAAAAAATGCAAAAAGAAGGCATGACCATGTCATCTGATCAACAGGAGCAGATGCAGACCGAAGGTCAGCAGAAAATGATCGAAATCCAGAGCCTGCAGCGCAAACTGCAAAAGCGTGCTAACGATGCCCAGCGTGAACTGCTGCAGGAAATGGAACCTAAACTGCAAAGCGCCGTTGCCGAAGTGGCCAAGAAAGAAAACTTGGACCTGGTTGTCAGCGCTCAGGCAGTGATTTACACCAAGCCGGATCTGGATATCACTGAAGCGGTGACCAAACAACTGAACAAGATGAAGTAATGCTGACTCTCGGTGAACTGGCCCGGCAACTGGGTGCCGAGCTGGTCGGAGATCCCGACCAGCCGGTAGACGGTCTGGGGACGATACAATCTGCCACGGACAGCCAGCTGACCTTTCTGGCTAATCCCCGCTATCGCAGTTTTCTGGAACAGACGCGGGCAGCAGCGGTGTTAATCCCTGAGTCCCAGCGGGAGTTCTGCCCGGTACCTGCGCTGATCGTGAAAGATCCGTATCTGTCTTTTGCCCAAGCCAGTGCCTTTTTCGAAACCGCACCGGTAGCAACGCCGGGGGTTCACCCCTCTGCTGTGGTGGATCCCCAGGCCCGGATTGCCGATTCTGCCTCCATCGGTCCCAATGCGGTGGTCGATGCCGGGGTAACGGTAGGCGAGGGGGCCGTGATCATGGCCAATTCCGTGGTGGGCGCCGGTTCAGTGATCGGGGATCAGTGCAAGATCTGGCCAAATGTTACAATTTATCATGGTGTGACACTGGGCCCGCGCACTATCATACATGGCAATTGCGTGATTGGAGGCGATGGTTTTGGCTTCGCCTTCAATGGCGGCGGCTGGACCAAGCTGCATCAGGTCGGTGGTGTTGTCATCGGCGCCGATGTGGAGATCGGCGCCGGTACCACCGTGGATCGGGGTGCCATTGAAGATACTGTGATCGGTGATGGTGTGATTCTGGATAATCAAATCCAGGTCGCCCACAACGTGGTGATCGGGAACCATACGGCTATCGCGGGTAAAGCTGGTATTGCAGGTTCTGCCAAGATCGGTGCCTACTGTCTGATCGGTGGAGCTGCCGGCATTGCCGGGCACATCGAAGTCTGTGACAAGGTGCAGATACTGGCTATGTCACTGGTGTCGAGTTCCATCAAAGAGCCGGGCACTTATGGCTCAGCGTTACCCGTAGATACCCAGAGTCGCTATCGTAGAAATGTGGCTCGCTTCCGAAATCTTGATGATCTGGCTCGCCGCGTGCGCAAACTGGAACGTTCAAGCGATTAACGACCGCGTATTGCGGCACTTGCCTGTGTGGAACACATGATGATGGATATTCAGGCGGTCAGGGAATACCTGCCGCACCGTTACCCTTTTTTGCTGATTGACCGTGTTCTTGATGTGGAGCCCGGCAAGCGCATTGAGGCGATCAAGAACGTGAGCATCAACGAGCCCTTCTTTAATGGTCATTTTCCCCATGAACCGATCATGCCGGGTGTACTGATCATTGAGGCCATGGCACAGGCTGCTGGGATCCTCGGTTTTGTTACCGAGAACAAGAAACCTGGCGACGGTTTTATCTATTTGCTGGTTGGCACTGACCGCGCACGCTTCAAGCGTCGGGTTGTACCGGGTGACACGCTGCATCTTAGTGCCGAGTTCATCATGGCCAAACGCAATATCCTCAAGTTCGCCTGTGAGGCCAAGGTTGATGGCAAGATCGTCGCCAGTGCCGAGATGCTGGTGGCAGAACAGAAGGTCTGAGCCGGGGAGGCATAAGCCAGCGATTTTTGGCGTATACTCCCTGTATTTACAGAACATTAAAGCGAAAATTTCATGATACATCCGACCGCCCTTATAGATCCGGCCGCGGAGCTTGCAGAGGATGTGCAGGTAGGCCCTTACACGGTTATCGGACCTGATGTGAAAATTGGCTCAGGTACCGTTGTCGCCTCCCATGTGGTCATCAAGGGGCCGACCACCATTGGTAAGAATAACCATATCTTCCAGTTCGCGTCTGTTGGCGAGGATTGTCAGGATAAGAAATACAAGGGTGAGCCGACACGCTTGGAAATTGGTGATGATAACGTTATCCGTGAATCGGTAACGATCCACCGCGGTACCATCCAGGACAATTCTCTGACCCGCATCGGTAGCCGCAATCTGTTGATGGCCTATGTGCATATAGCCCATGACTGCATCGTTGGTGATGACTGTATTTTTGCCAACAACGCTTCAGTTGCTGGTCATGCGCAAGTTGGTAATGGTGTGATTCTCGGCGGTATGACTGGGGTTCATCAGTTCTGCAAGATAGGCGCTTACTCCATGACCTCCGGCTGCTCCTTCGTGCTGAAGGATATACCCGCCTATATCATGGTATCAGGTAACCCTGCCCAGGCGCGGAGCATGAACTTTGAAGGCATGAAGCGCCGAGGATGGTCTAAAGAGACCATCGCGTCCCTGCGAACTGCCTATAAGCTTATCTACCGCCAGGGGCTGACTCTGGAGCAGGCAGTGATCGAGCTTGAGGCAATGGACGCGTCGGATGAATTGCAGGCCCTTATTGACTCTCTCAAGGCATCCGAACGCGGCATCACCCGCTGAGATGGCAGCCAGCAAGGACGCTCCGCTTGTTGCCCTGATCGCCGGAGAAGCCTCCGGCGATATTCTTGGTGCAGGATTGATGCAGGCTTTGCAGGTTCGCTATCCGGGTGCCCGTTTTATCGGTGTAGGCGGCGAGGAAATGTCGGCTGCCGGTCTATCCAGCCTGTTTCCCATGGAAAAGCTCTCGGTGATGGGAATCACCGAAGTTCTGGCTCACCTGCCGGAACTGTTGCGCCTGCGCAAACAACTGGTGAGCTTCCTGCTTGAAGAGCGCCCGGATGTGGTCATCGGCATTGATTCCCCGGACTTCACTCTCCCTATCGCACGGCGTCTCCACGCACAGGGTCTGAAAACCGTCCATTACGTGAGCCCTTCGGTGTGGGCATGGCGGCAGGGCCGGATCAAGGGCATCAAACGCAGCATCGATCTGATGCTCTGCTTGTTGCCGTTCGAAGCGCGCTTTTATGAGCAACATCAGGTGCCTGTGTCCTTTGTGGGCCACCCTCTGGCGGATCGTGTGCCACTGGAAACGGATACTCCGGCGGCGCGTGTCGAGCTTGGTCTGCCGGAAAGCGCCGACATTTTGGCAGTCCTGCCTGGTAGTCGTGGCGGGGAAGTGGGGCAGCTGATGCCTGCTTTCCTGGATGCCATGGTGGCCCTGCATGCTCAGCGGCCGGATCTGCATTTTGTGATTCCCGCAGCCAATGGCGCCCGCCGTGAACAGATTCAGGCACTGCTGGATACAGCAACGGATTTACCGGTCACCCTGGTGGATGGGCAAAGCCGTACCGTGATGGCAGCGGCGGATGTGATTCTGATGGCCTCCGGTACCGCTACCCTTGAGGGCTTGCTGGTGGGTAAACCTATGGTAGTGGGCTATCGGGTGGGTGCTATTACCTATGCCATCGCCAGTCGACTGGTGAAAAGCGAATTCGTGTCGCTGCCCAATCTGCTCTGTCGCGAACAAATGGTCCCCGAGCTGATCCAGGACGGCCTGACCACCGATGCCATTGTGCAGTCCGTGAGTCACTGGTTCGATTACCCGGATCAGGCTGATGCCCTCAAGTCCCGCTTCCGGGCGGTGCATGAACAGCTGCGTGGCGGTGCCAGTGAAAAGGCGGCGGATGCGGTCAACCAACTGCTGGAAGGTAGCTGATGGATCCGTTTTCCGAATACGCCTTGGCCGAGCCTTTCATTCCTTCCGTGTTTCGTTGGCAGCCGGGTATGCGGGTGGTCGGTGTGGATGAAGTCGGCCGCGGCCCCTTGGTGGGTGCGGTGGTAACCGCCGCGGTTGTGCTGGATCCTGCGCACCCGATACCCGGTCTGGCCGACTCAAAGAAAATCAGTGAAAAGAAAAGGTTGCAGCTTGAAGTTGAGATCAAGTCTCATGCTCTGGCCTGGTCGCTGGGGCGCGCTGAACCGGAAGAAATCGATGAGCTGAACATCTTCCACGCGACCTTGCTGGCCATGCAGCGTGCGGTACAGGCTTTGCCCCTTGACGTGCACGGCGTGCTGGTGGACGGTAACCGCGTCCCCGAGCTTGTCTGTCCGGCAGAGGCGGTGGTGAAGGGTGACGGTCGGGTACCGGCGATTTCTGCGGCCTCCATTCTGGCCAAGGTGGCTCGCGACCGTGAAATGCAGCAGCTTCACCAGCAACACCCCCAGTATGGTTTCGACCGCCACAAGGGTTACCCGACCAAGGTGCATCTGGCCGCGCTGGAACAACATGGTGCTCTGGCCCAACATCGCCGCTCCTTTGCGCCGGTGGCCAGAATTCTCGGTGCCCATGCCTGAGCTGGCACTGACCGGGACGGCTTGCCGAAACACGATACGAACACAGCAACACTGAGGAACACCCCATTGAGTGACCCCCGTTTTGTCCACCTGCGCCTGCACACCGATTATTCCCTGGTGGACGGGGTGGTGCGGGTCAAGGAACTGATCAAGACCTGTGCCAGCCAGGCCATCCCGGCGGTGGCCGTGACGGACGATTCCAACCTGTTCGCCATGATCAAGTTCTACTCCGCAGCCATGAATGCTGGAGTGAAGCCGTTGATGGGGGCGGATCTGTGGGTGGAAAGCGCCCATATCGAAGAGCCTGCAAAGTTGTCTTTCCTGGTACAGAACGAACAGGGCTACCAGAATCTGACGCTGCTGATCAGTCGCGCCTGGCAGACCAACCAGGACCGGGGCAGGGCCCTGGTCAAGCCAGAATGGCTGGAAGAGCTCCATGAGGGGTTAATCGTGCTGTCCGCGGCAAGCCAGGGCGAAGTGGGGCAGCTGTTGCTGGCCGAGAAAAACGACCTGGCACGGCAGCAGGCTCGCTGGCTGCAGTCTGTTTATGGTGATCGGGTGTATCTGGAAGTTCAGCGCACCTCCCGGCCGGGGGATGAGGATTGCCTGCACGCCACCGTGGCGCTGGCGACAGAACTGGCGATGCCAGTGGTGGCGACCAATGACGTACGTTTCATTCGCCGGGGGGATTTCGAGGCCCATGAGGCCCGCGTCTGCATCCACGATGGCAACACCCTGGAGGATCCCCGCCGGCCCAAGAAGTATTCCGAAGAGCAGTATCTGAAATCGGAAGATGAGATGGCGGCGCTGTTTTCCGATCTGCCGGAAGCGCTGGAAAACACCGTCGAAATCGCCCGCCGCTGTACTCTGGATATTCGCCTGGGCGAGAATTTTCTGCCGGACTTCCCGATTCCGGATGGCATGACCATCGAGCAATATTTCGAAAAGCTGTCCCGGGATGGGCTGGAAGATCGCCTTGAGGTATTGCTGGACAGAAATGACCCGGAGTACCCCAGCAAGCGTAAAGACTATGACGACCGGCTCAAGTTCGAGCTGGATATCATCAACCAGATGGGCTTTCCCGGTTACTTCCTGATTGTTGCCGACTTCATTCAATGGGGTAAGGACAACGAGGTGCCGGTAGGGCCGGGGCGGGGGTCCGGTGCTGGCTCGCTGGTGGCCTATGCCCTCAAGATTACCGATCTGGATCCCATTGGCTACGACCTGCTGTTCGAGCGTTTCCTTAACCCGGAACGGGTATCCATGCCTGACTTCGATGTGGATTTCTGCATGGAGAAGCGTGACCGGGTAATCAACTACGTGGCCGACAAGTACGGCCGTGATGCGGTGAGCCAGATCATCACCTTCGGCACCATGGCCGCCAAGGCGGTGGTGCGCGATGTGGCGCGGGTCCAGGGCAAGCCCTATGGCCTGGCAGACCGGCTCTCCAAGATGATTCCGCCCACCCCGGGGATGACCCTGGAGAAGGCGTTTGAGCAGGAAGAAACCCTGCGCGAGTTCCTGGAAAGCGACGAGAACTCCGACAAGGATTCCGCCAACGAAATCTGGGAAATGGCGCTGAAACTGGAAGGCCTGACCCGAAACGTGGGCAAGCACGCCGGGGGTGTGGTGATTGCACCGGGCAAGCTGACGGATTTCGCGCCGCTCTATTGCGAGGAAGACGGCACCAATCTGGTGACCCAGTACGACAAGGACGATGTGGAATCCGCCGGGCTGGTGAAGTTCGACTTTCTCGGCCTGAAGACCCTGACCATCATTGACTGGGCGGTGAAGGCAGCCAACGTCAAGCGTCAGCGGGAAGGGCTGGATGATCTCGACATCGACCATATCCCGCTGAATGATTCGCCCAGTTTCGACCTGCTCAAGAAGGGGGATACCACCGCGGTATTCCAGCTGGAAAGTCAGGGCATGAAGGAGCTGATCAAGAAGCTCAAGCCCGATGTCTTTGAAGACATCATCGCCCTGGTGGCCCTGTACCGTCCGGGGCCGCTGGAATCAGGCATGGTAGACAACTTCGTTAACCGCAAACACGGTCGCGAGCCACTGGCCTACCCGGACCCGCAGTACCAGCACGAATGGCTGGAGCCGATTCTCAAGCCGTCCTACGGGGTCATCCTGTATCAGGAGCAGGTGATGCAGATCGCCCAGGAGCTGGCTGGCTACACCCTGGGGGGTGCGGACATGCTGCGTCGGGCCATGGGCAAGAAAAAGCCGGAAGAAATGGCCAAGCAACGGGTCATCTTTGAAGAGGGCGCCAAGGGCAAGGGCGTTGATCCGGACCTGGCCATGAAGATCTTCGACCTGGTGGAAAAATTCGCCGGTTACGGTTTCAACAAGTCTCACTCGGCTGCCTATGCGCTGGTGGCCTACCAGACTGCCTGGCTGAAGGCGCATTATCCGGCGGAATTCATGGCCGCCACCATCTCGGCGGATATGCAAAACACGGACAAGGTGGTGACCTTCATCGATGAGTGCAAGACCATGGGCTTGCAGGTGTTGCCACCGGATGTGAACTCCTGCGGTTACCGTTTTACGGTGAACCCGGAAGGCGACATCGTTTACGGTCTGGGCGCCATCAAGGGGCTGGGCGAGGGGCCCATCGAGGCTATCGTGTCCGCCCGCGCCGACGGAGGTGGCTTCAAGGACCTGTTCGATTTTTGCCGTCGTATCGATCTGAAGAAAATCAACCGTCGCTCCCTGGAAGCCATGGTGCGAGCCGGGGTGCTGGACAACCTGGGGCCGCCTTCCTCTGATAAACGATCCAGCTTCCATGACCGCGCCACGATCCTGGCTACCTTGCCGGATGCCATCGCCGCCGCCGACCAAGATGCCCGTAATGAGGCTGCCGGCATCATGGATATGTTTGGTGCCGTGGACGAGAGTCCGGCCACGGCAGTGGAATGGAAACCGGCCCGGTCCTGGAATGACGACACCCGCCTTAACGGCGAGCGTGACACCCTGGGGCTGTTCCTCACCGGCCATCCCATTGATCAGTATGAGAACGAAGTGCGCCAGTTTGTCTCCGCCCGGCTCAACTCGCTGCTACCCACGGGTAAAGGTGAAGCGGCAACGGTGGCCGGCCTTGTGGTGGCCTTGCGTATCACCCGCAGCAAGCGCAGCGGCGAGCGTATGGCATTCGTGACCCTGGATGACAAGACCGGGCGGGTAGAAGTCTCCGTGTTCGGCAAGACCTTTGCCGAGTACGGAGACCTTGTGCAAAAGGATGCGTTGCTGATCTTCAAAGGCGGTGTCCGCAACGACGATTACACCGGCGGGTTCAACCTGATTGCCGATGAAATCATGGATATGCGCCAGGCCCGGGAAACTTTCGCCCGCCGCCTGCGCGTGGCCGTGCCGGTATCCGAAGAACTGCCCCGACGCCTGCAACAGACGCTGGCCCCATACCAGGGGGGAAGTACCCCGGTGCTGCTGGATCTGGACCACCCCATCGCTGCCGCCAGTTTCTGGATGGGCGAGGCCTGGAAAATCAGCCCCCACGAGTCCCTGGTAGAGGAGCTGCGGGTGCAGTTCGGCGAAGATGCGGTGCGGATGGAGTATTGATAGCGGCTTCTAGCTACGAGCCCTCTAACTACGAGCTAAAAGCTGGTGGCTGATTTCCTTGAAACAGTTTGCAACCTAGCCGTGCGCTTCGCGTCTCGACCTTGTCATCCGGTTACGGCTACACTTGTGCAGGCCAATTCCGGCGGGATCAGGGATGACGATTTCGCCATCCATGCGCCAGACAGGGCGATTTTTCCCGGCGTTGCCAGCAAAACACCATAAACAGGCTCAGAGATATGAACCCGAACTTCCTCGAATTTGAACAACCCATCGCAGATCTGGAAGCGAAGATCGAGGAATTACGATTGGTAGGCAGTGGTAGTGAGGTCAACATTTCCGAGGAAGTGGCCAAGCTGCAGGAAAAGAGCATTTCGCTTACCGAGAACATTTTCAGCAACCTCAGTGCCTGGCAGATCTCGCAACTGGCCCGTCACCCCAAACGGCCTTACATGCTGGATTACATCAAGCGGATTTTCGCTGATTTTGATGAACTGCACGGGGATCGGGCCTTTGCCGACGACCCGGCCATCGTTGGTGGCATTACCCGCCTGAACGATCAGCCGGTGATGGTGATCGGTCATCAGAAAGGCCGCGAAGTGAAGGAGAAGGTGCGTCGTAATTTCGGTATGCCCAAGCCGGAAGGCTATCGCAAAGCCTTGCGCCTGATGGAAATGGCCGAGCGCTTCCGGATGCCGATTCTCACCTTTATCGATACTCCCGGGGCATTTCCGGGAATTGATGCGGAAGAGCGTGGCCAGTCCGAGGCCATTGCCCGCAACCTGCGTGTCATGTCTCAGCTGAAAGTACCGATCATCGCCACCGTGGTAGGTGAGGGCGGCTCTGGCGGGGCGCTGGCCATCGGTGTCTGTGATCATCTGCAGATGCTGGAATTCTCCACCTATTCGGTGATCTCCCCGGAAGGTTGTGCCTCTATTCTCTGGCGCAGCGCCGACAAGGCCCCGGAAGCGGCGGCGGCCATGGGCCTCACCGCTGGCCGACTCCACGAACTGGGCATCGTCGACCAGGTGATCAAGGAGCCACTGGGTGGCGCTCACCGTGATTATGAACAGGCGGCGGATGCCATCCGCAAGGCGCTGGTCAAGCAACTCGATGAGCTCAAGGCTCTTGAGGTTGAGGCACTGGTGGAGCGTCGCTACGACCGGCTGATGAGCTACGGCAACGTGGTCAGCGCTACCGCCGACGAATAACCGCTTGCCGGCCGTCCTCTAGCCGCCAGTCACGATGCTGTGGGAAGCTAGGCTTGCATGGCGAAGGCGGCAGCGCCTTTTTGCTCAAACCCGGTCCCGGCAAGCGTGATAATCTGATTCCCCATGGCAAACCCACCCCTGATTTCTGATCTGGCACAGCAGGCCCCACCGGGGCCGTTGTTGCTTGCCTTCAGTGGCGGCCTGGATTCCACCGTATTACTGCACCTGCTGGTGGAAGCCGGCCTTGGTCCTCGCCTGCGGGTGGTCCATATCAATCATCAACTACAGCCTGACAGCGGCGACTGGGCGGAACATTGCCAGCAGATCGTCGCCGGTCTGGAATTGCCCTGTGAGGTAATCGCGGTGCAGGTGGAGGCGGGCAAGGGGATTGAAGCTGGCGCCCGCCAGGCGCGCTACCATGCCCTGTTTGCTGATGCCCACCGGGATGGCGCCACCGTCATTACCGCCCACCACCGCGATGATCAGGCCGAGACCCTGCTGCTGCGCTTGCTGCGTGGTGCGGGCGTGCAAGGGCTTGCCGCCATGCGTGGCCTGGATCATCGCCAGGAAATAGCCGTATGGCGACCCCTGTTGGACCAGCCCAGATCTGTGTTGGAGCGCCATGCCCATGAGCAGGGCCTGCAGTGGCAGGATGATCCCAGCAACCAGGATCAATCCCTGCGCCGTAACTATTTGCGCCACAGCATTTTACCGGCCCTGCGCCAGCGCTGGCGTGGGGCCGACGAAATCCTGGCCCGCACTGCCCAGCACATGGGGGATGCCCGTGAGTTGCTGGACGAAAGGGCGCAGCAGGATGCCGACGCCTGTGGGGTCAGTTCCCAACGGTTTCCACTACCCGGGCTGGCAGCATTAGGCCCGCCCCGGCAACGTAACCTGTTGCGCTGGTGGCTTCATCGTCGCGGTGCCAGTGCGCCCAGCGCGGCCGTGCTGGCTGAGTTACTGGCGCTGCAGGATGCCGCTCAGGACAGTCAGGCCAGGGTGGAGTGGGGGAACTGGGCTGTGCGCTTGTTTCAGGGGGCGCTGTACTTGCTTCCCCGTCACGCTTTGGCGCCCTGGCAGGGCGAGTTGCTCTGGTCGGCGGACTCGCCCCCGCCCACGCTGCCATTCTGGCGATTGGCGACTATGGCCGAGGAGGGCGGGGTAAGCCTGATGCGTCCTCCTGGTGATCTCACTCTGCGTCCCTTCACCGGCGGCGCCCGTCTGTTGCGTAATGGCATGCACCAGCGCATCAAGGAACTGTGGCGAGCGGCCGGCGTGCCCCCCTGGCAGCGTCATCAGTGGCCACTGTTATACCGGGGCGAGACGCTGGTATCGGTGCCGCTGGTGGGGCTGGCGGATGGCGAAGAGGCTGCGAGTTGTGAGGAATGGTTTTTGTTGCCGCACTCTTCCTAGTCACGTGAAGGGATGCTGTTACTGTCGGTGGACCCTGTGGAAAGATAGGAGGCAGTAGGAACGAGAGCATCGTAAGCCTGTATCCTCCACTTGAATACCGATAGAGCCGAATTTTGGCCAATATCCTACGGGTTTGATCTACGCTGACTGATATAGACGGGGATTTTGGCTCTGTACCCTGAGGTCTTGGACCTGCAAGGAGGCAGCCATGACCTCTGCCTTCTTGCTCTGAACTTCCGCCTGACTACCGAAGAGCCCTCATGCAAGACGTGCAACAATTACTGCAACAGACATTCAATCTCCAGACCTTCCGGCCCGGCCAGCAGGCTGTCATCGACGCGCTACTGGCTGGCCGCTCGGCGCTGGCGGTGTTTCCGACTGGCGGCGGCAAGAGCCTGTGTTATCAGTTGCCGGCATTGATGCTGGATGGGTTGACGCTGGTGGTGTCGCCGTTGATTGCACTGATGAAGGATCAGGTGGACCAGCTTAATCGTTTGAATATTCCGGCGGCACGACTGGATTCCAGTGTGGATGCCGGAGAATTGCAGGCCATCTATCAAGGGCTCGACGATGGCAGCATCAAGCTGCTTTATGTAGCGCCGGAGCGTCTCGCCAATGAGCGTTTCCTGGCCCGGTTGAAACGCCTATCTATCAGTATGATGGCAGTGGATGAGGCGCACTGTGTCTCCGAGTGGGGGCATAACTTTCGCCCCGACTATCTGAAACTGGCGCAGCTAGCCCGTGAACTCAAGGTGGGCCGGGTGCTGGCGCTGACCGCCACGGCCACCCCGCAGGTGGCAGAGCAGATTTGCGATAGTTTCCACATCGCCGGGGCGGATCATATCCAGACCGGGTTTTTTCGCCCCAATCTGGCCCTGGCGGTGCGTCCTTGCCGCACCGACGAGCGTGATCAGTACCTGCTGGATCAGCTCACCAGCCGGTCTGCCGAGCCCGCCATCGTCTATGTCACCTTGCAGAAGACCGCCGAGACAGTGGCGGCCTTTTTGCAGGCACAGGGATTGAAGGCCCAGGCCTACCACGCCGGGCTCAAAGACGAGCCCCGCCATGAGGTGCAGGAGGCGTTCATGGCGGGGGAGACCGACATCGTGGTGGCCACCATCGCCTTCGGCATGGGGATCGACAAGGCGGACATTCGCGCGATCTACCACTACAACCTGCCCAAATCCCTGGAAAACTATATGCAGGAAATTGGCCGGGCCGGTCGCGACGGGCAACCCTCCCACTGCCACCTGCTGGCCAACCCGGATGATCTGACGGTGCTGGAGAATTTCACCTATGGCGATACCCCGGACAGTGAGTCGCTGGCCGCGCTGATTCACTGGCTGTTGGCACAGCCGGCGCAATTTGACCTTGCCGTTCATGAGTTATCCGGGCAGTTCGATGTGCGACCTCTGGTCATCAATACCTTGCTCACCTACCTGGAACTGGAAGGGGTGATCCGCGCCACGGCGCCGTTCTATACCGAATACAAGGTGGCTTTCCAGGGATCGAGGGAAGAGATTCTTGCCGGCTTCAACCCGGAGCGAGCTGCTTTTCTGGAGCGTCTGTTTGCCACTGGCAAGCAGGGTCGAATCTGGCTGACCCTGCGGCCCATCGACGCCGCCCAGACACTGGGCGATGATCGCTTGCGGATCCTCAATGCCCTGAACTATCTGGAACAGCAGCAGATGATCGAGCTACGGGTGGCCGGCGTGCGTCAGGGGTATCGAATGCTCAACCCGCCAGCGGAAAGCGAGCCCTTGATCGTGCGGATGCAGGAGCAGTTTGCCCTGCGTGAGCAGCGTGATATTCAGCGCCTGCAGCAGGTGTGTGACTGGGCGGGAAGCGCCGACTGTCACCAGCAGGCATTGGTTGGCTATTTCGGCGAGACTCTCGCGCAGCCCTGTGGTCAGTGCAGCGCCTGCCTCGGCGAACAGCCGCAGTTGCCGTCCCGTCGCCACCGTGCACCGGACCCGGCAGTGATTCACGCCATGCGTGAGGAAAACCACCAGGCCCTGGCCACGCCCCGGCAGTTGGCCCGCTTTCTCTGCGGCATCACCAGCCCCAGAGCCAGCCGAGCCCGCCTGGCCCGGCACCCGTCGTTCGGGTCACAGATGGGCGCGCCATTTTCCGAGGTGCTGGCTGCCTGTGAGAGCCCCTGATGCCGGAAGCATAGGGGACGATTCGATCCACCCGCCGCTGTCTCGGAACACAGAGTAGCCCCACGAGGTGCGAGTCACGAAAGGCCAAGCCGGTTTTGCATTTCGAAACTCGCACCTCGCAACTCGCTGGGCCCGATAAGTTGCATCAGAAGTCGGAATAAGGCCCTAGGCGATCCGGGTATGCTTGTGCCGGGTATCGTGCAGCACCACTTTTTACGCTCCCGAGAGCGATTCCGATTGAGGCGAGGGGCGCCTTCTGTTAGCATTTCCTCCCGTCCTGATGTAGCGCAAGCCCCTGAATTTTCAGGTGTTCAACCATCACTTGCGTAGCTGGCCAACCCGATTCAGAAAGCCCCTTGCCCGTGTCATGCGTGCAGGGTGTTTTTTTATTGGTGCCGGTTACACTGGTGAGAGTGCTACCAACCCACTAGCAATCTGGTGAGTGCATGTCACGTTTCATCTTTGTCACCGGCGGTGTGGTGTCGTCTCTGGGTAAGGGGATTACTTCAGCATCCCTGGCCACTTTGTTGGAAGCCCGCGGCCTCAACGTCACCCTGATCAAAATGGATCCGTATATTAATGTGGATCCCGGCACCATGAGCCCTTACCAGCACGGTGAGGTGTTCGTGACGGAAGACGGCGCCGAAACCGACCTGGATCTGGGTCACTACGAGCGTTTTATTCGCACTCGCCTGAGCCGTCGCAACAGCTTCACCACCGGCCGTGTCTATCAGGACGTGCTGGACAAGGAGCGTCGCGGTGAATACCTGGGTGCCACCGTGCAGGTGATCCCCCATATTACCGATGAGATCAAGCTGAAGATCCGCGAAGGGGCAGGGGATGCGGACGTGGCCATCGTGGAAATCGGTGGTACCGCCGGTGACATCGAGTCCCTGCCGTTCCTGGAAGCGGCGCGGCAGATGCGTGTGGAGCTGGGCTCCAGCCAGTCTCTGCTGGTGCACCTGACCCTGGTGCCGTATATCGCCACTGCCGGCGAGATCAAGACCAAGCCGACCCAGCACTCCGTGAAGGAGCTGCGCTCCATCGGCCTGCAGCCGGATATTCTGGTGTGCCGGGCAGATGACCCTATCCCGCAGAGTGCCCGCGACAAGATTGCCCTGTTTACCAATGTGGAAGCGCGGGCGGTCATTTCCTCCCCGGATTGCAAAACCATCTATCAGGTCCCCCGTGGCATGCACGAGCAGGGGCTGGATGACATCGTGGTGGAAAAGTTTGGTCTGGATCTGCCGGAGCCGGATCTGGGCGAATGGGATCGTGTGGTAGAAGCCCAACTGAACCCGGAAAGCGAAGTCACCGTGGGCATGGTGGGCAAGTACATCGAGCTGGTCGATGCCTACAAGTCACTCAATGAAGCCTTGATCCACGCTGGCATCAGCAACCGGGCCAAGGTAAATATCCTTTACCTGGATGCGGAAGATATTGAACGCGAAGGCACCGGTGTGCTGGAAAACCTGGATGCCATCCTGGTTCCCGGTGGCTTTGGCGACCGCGGTACGGAAGGCAAGATCGCGGCCATTCGCTATGCCCGCGAAAACAAGGTGCCGTATCTGGGCATCTGCCTGGGTATGCAGCTGGCGGTGATCGAATACGCCCGTCACGTGGCCGGTATCGAAAACGCCCATTCTTCCGAACTGCGTCCGGATACACCGGATCCGGTGGTGGGGCTGATTACCGAGTGGACCACGGAAGACGGTCGCAAGGAACAGCGCTCCAAGGAATCCGATCTGGGTGGCACCATGCGTTTGGGTGGCCAGGAATGTATTCTGGAGGCGGGCAGCCGTGCCGCCGAGTGCTATGGTGGTACCAGTATTGTTGAACGTCACCGTCATCGTTACGAGGTGAACAATAATTACCTGCCGCAACTGGAAGCCGCCGGCCTGAAGATTGTTGGTCGTTCAACCGATGGCGAGTTGGTGGAAGTGATCGAAGTGGCAGACCACCCCTGGTTTGTGGCTTGCCAATTCCACCCGGAGTTTACGTCCACGCCTCGTGATGGGCATGGTCTGTTCAGGGGCTATGTGGCCGCGGCCCTGGCGGAACAGAAAGCACACTAAGGACGCGTTATGCAGAAGACCATCAAGCTAGGCGAGCTGGAGTTTGCCAACGACAAGCCCATGGCTCTTTTCGGCGGCATGAATGTGCTGGAATCCCGTGATTTGGCCATGCAGGTGGCGGAAGCCTATGCGGAAGTGACCAGCAAGCTGGGCATTCCCTGGGTGTTCAAGGCCAGCTTCGACAAGGCCAACCGTTCCTCGCTGAGCTCCTACCGGGGGCCGGGGATGGAAGAGGGCCTGAAGATCTTTGAAGAGATCAAGCAGACCTTCAATTGTCCGGTGATCACCGATGTGCATGAGCCCTATCAGGCGGCACCGGTGGCCGAAGTGGCGGATATCATTCAGCTGCCGGCCTTCCTGGCTCGGCAGACCGATCTGGTGGTGGCCATGGCAAAGACCGGGGCCATCATCAACATCAAGAAGCCCCAGTTCCTGGCTCCCCACGAAATGAGCCATATCCTGCACAAGTGCGAGGATGCCGGTAACGACCAGCTTATCCTCTGCGAGCGCGGGTCCAGCTTCGGGTACAACAACCTGGTGGTGGACATGCTCGGCTTCGGCATCATGAAACAATTCAACTACCCGGTGTTTTTCGACGTGACCCATGCCCTGCAGAAACCAGGGGGTCGTGCGGACAGCGCCGATGGTCGTCGTGCTCAGGTGGCTGAACTCGGTCTTGCCGGCATCAGCCAAGGCATCGCCGGGTTGTTCCTGGAAGCCCACCCGGACCCGGACAATGCCAAATGCGATGGCCCCTGCGCCCTGCGTCTGGACCGCCTGGAGCCATTCCTTGCCCGAATGCAAACCCTGGATAATACCGTCAAGGCACTGCCTGCCTTTGAAAACAACTGATTGAAGAGAGATTGACTGTCATGTCCAAGATCGTTGACATCAAAGCCCGCGAAATTCTCGACTCCCGTGGCAATCCCACCATCGAAGCCGATGTGATTCTGGAATCCGGCGCCTCCGGCAGTGCCTGTGCCCCCAGTGGCGCCTCTACCGGTTCCCGCGAAGCCCTGGAGCTGCGTGATGGCGACAAGGCCCGTTACCTGGGCAAGGGCGTTACCAAGGCCGTTGGCAATGTGAACTCCGCCATCCGGGAACTGCTGGTAGGAATGGAGGCCGGCGACCAGAAGGCCCTGGACAAGGCCATGATCGATGCCGATGGCACCGAGAACAAAGCCAAGTTCGGCGCCAACGCCATTCTCGCCGTGTCCCTGGCTGCAGCCAAAGCCGCGGCAGTGGATCAGGGCAAGCCCCTGTATGAGTACATTTCCGACCTGCAGGACGATGACAACGAATACTCCCTGCCGGTACCGATGATGAACATCATCAACGGTGGTGAGCATGCGGATAACAACGTGGACATCCAGGAGTTCATGATTCAGCCGGTGGGCGCTCCCACCGTGGCTGAAGCAATCCGTTACGGCGCCGAGATCTTCCACGCCCTGAAAGGCGTGCTGAAAAAGCGTGGTCTGAACACCGCAGTGGGTGACGAAGGCGGTTTCGCCCCGGACCTGCCCAGCAACGAGGCGGCGCTGGAAGCGATCATGGAAGCCATCGAGATTGCCGGGTACAAGGCTGGTGATGACGTGACCCTGGCCCTGGACTGCGCCGCCAGCGAATTCTACAAGGACGGCAAATACGTGCTGGCCGGTGAAGGGCGCAGCATGGATTCTGAAGAGTTCGCCAGCTACCTGGCCGAGCTGTGCGACCGTTACCCGATCATCTCCATTGAAGATGGCATGGATGAATCCGACTGGGATGGCTGGAAAATCCTCACCGAGAAGCTGGGTAAAAAGATTCAGCTGGTAGGCGACGATCTGTTCGTGACCAACACCAAAATCCTCAAGCGTGGCATTGATGAGGGGGTGGCCAACTCCATTCTGATCAAGTTCAACCAGATCGGTTCCCTCAGCGAAACCCTGGATGCCATCAAGATGGCCAAGGATGCCGGTTACACTGCAGTCATTTCTCACCGTAGCGGTGAAACTGCCGACAGCACCATTGCCGACCTGGCTGTGGCTACCGCTGCCGGGCAGATCAAGACCGGCTCCCTGTGTCGCTCCGACCGGGTGGCCAAGTACAACCGCCTGATCCGCATCGAGCAGGAACTGGGGCGCGCTGCCTACCATGGTCGCAAAGAGTTCAAGTTCCTCGGTTAAATGATGCCGGATACCAGAACCAGCAAGGCAGGGAAGGAATCTGGCAAGCGGGAGGCCATGCAGCTGTCTCCCGCCAGGCAGATTGTGATTGCCCTGTTGGCTCTGGTATTTGTCGGCCTGCAGGCCCGTCTGTGGTTTGGTGAGGGCAGTCTGAGGCATGTGGCGACGCTGGAAAAAGAGGTAGCCACACTCAAGCAGAGCAATGCCAAACTGAACGAACGCAACCGGCTGATGGCCGCCGACGTGAAGGATCTCAAGCAGGGCACCGAAGCGGTGGAAGAGATTGCTCGCAAGGATCTGGGCATGATCCGTGACGGTGAAAGTTTTTTCCTGATTCTCGAACAACCCCGGGGCGGTGAGTGAATCCTGTCATTAACGGCCCTCTCTATGCGGTGGTACCGGCTGCCGGTATCGGTGAGCGCATGGGGGCGGGTTTTCCCAAGCAGTACCTGTCACTGGCCGGCAAGACCCTGGCCGAAAATACCCTCAATCGTTTGTTATCGTTTGCCCCCATCGACCGGGTGTTGGTCGCCGTATCCGCGCAGGATCCCTGGTGGCCGACGCTGGGTGTCTCCACGCATTCGCGTATTGCCACCGTCAGCGGCGGAGCCACCCGGGCCGAATCCGTGCGCAATGGCGTTGCCAGGGCGCTGGAGCTGGGTGGAGAAAACGCCTGGGTGCTGGTTCATGATATGGCCCGGCCTCTGGTGCGGCTGTCAGATATTCAGAACCTGCTCGACCAGACCGACAGTCAGGGCGCCATATTGGCGTTGCCGGTGGTGGATACCATCAAGCAGGCCGATGAGGGCAACCATATTGCCGCCACTCTGGATCGCGATTGCATCTGGCGGGCGCTGACGCCGCAGTTGTTCCCTGCTCGTGCGTTGCACGATGCCCTGCAGGGTGATCTGGCCGGTATTACCGATGAAGCGTCTGCCATGGAAAAAGTGGGGCGCCGTCCGGCGCTGGTGGCGGGTCATAGCGACAATATCAAGGTTACCGTCCCGGAAGATCTGGCACTGGCCCGTTTCTATCTGGCCTGCCAGTTGGGCGACGAGGAGAGCATGTTGTGAGTATTCGTATCGGCCAGGGTTTTGATGTGCACGCGTTCACGGAAGGGGATCATGTGATGCTGGGCGGTGTGGCAATTCCTCACAGCCACGGACTCAAGGCCCACTCGGATGGTGATGTGGCCCTGCATGCCCTGTCTGATGCCTTGCTGGGTGCCCTGGCCCTGGGGGATATCGGTCACTATTTTCCGGACACCGATCCGCAGTGGCAGGGCGCGGATTCCGGCACCTTGTTGGCGGCGATCTACCGGGACGTGACAGCGGCCGGCTGGCAATTGGGCAATGCAGATATCACCGTCATCTGCCAGGCCCCCAAACTGGCTCCCCATATCAGAGCCATGCGCCAGCGCATTGCCGATCTGCTCAATTGTGAGGTGGGGCAGGTTTCCGTCAAGGCGACGACCACGGAAAAACTCGGTTTCACCGGCCGCAAGGAAGGTATTGCGGTGCAGGCCGTGGTACTGGTGGAGTCTCGATGAGTCTTCCCTGCGCCCATGGCGGGCCGGCATCCACGGGTGTGCTGAAAGCCTCTCCGGCAGATTTTCAGGTATTCGAGCACATGCATGTACGCCCGGAAGGCGAGGGCGAACACCTGTGGCTGGAGATCGAGAAGACCGGCTGGAATACCGAGGATGTGGCGCTATTGCTGGCCAAACAGGCGGGTGTTCATCGCCTGGCTGTGGGCTACAGCGGGCTCAAGGACAAGCACGCCATTACCCGTCAGTGGTTCAGTCTGCATCTGCCCGGCAAGGCAGATCCGGAGTTTGATTGGCCGCCGGGGTTAAGGATGATTCAAGGGCTTCGCCACCGCCGCAAGCTGAACCGTGGTACTCATCGCGCCAACGGTTTTGTGCTTCGTGTTACCGATTTCCAGGGGGATCGCCAGCAGCTGGAGCAGCAACTGGCCACCATTGAGCGCCAGGGGGTGCCCAACTATTTTGGTGAGCAGCGCTTTGGTCGCGGTGCCGGCAACCTGGTGCGGGGAACCGAGTGGTTGTGTGGTGGCGAAGCGCCGCGCAAGAAAGCGCTGCGCGGTCTGTGGCTGTCAGCGGTACGCAGCAACTTGTTCAACCAGGTCCTTGCCGAGCGTGTTAACCGGCAATGCTGGGACCGGGTACTGGCCGGTGATCTACTACAGCCGCAAGGTAGCCGCGGCCTGTTCCCTGCGGACGACGACACAGAGGCCGGCGAAAGAGTGATTGCCGGTGAGGTTCATCCCACCGCCCCTTTGCCGGGGGTGCCGGGCATGGCATCATCTGGCCCTTGCCGGGAACTGGAACAGCAGATACTCGCACCGTATGCCACCGTTATCGATGGCCTGTGCCGCATCGGCGTTGAGGAGGCCCGCCGGGCAACTCGGTTGCCGGTACGGGAATTGCAATGGTCCTGGCAAGCAGAAAGGGAAGGGGAAGTGTGCCTGGAGTTGGCGTTTACGCTGCCCACAGGTGCTTTTGCCACGACAGTCATGGCGGAAATTATAAAACCTGAGTCCGAGACTTCAGGGTAACCCTGAGTGATCCGCCGAGAGGCACATCCAGAGGCAAAAGAAGTACAGATGGATATCCAACTTAGCGGCATCGGCATGACCTCTGCACGGACCCGGGATCGTCTGGTGCAACGGCTGCGTGATGCCGGCATCAGTGACGAGCGTGTGCTTGATGCCATCCGCAATACCCCGCGTCACCTGTTTATCGAAGAAGCCCTGGCCCACCAGGCCTACGACGATACGGCGCTGCCCATCGGCCACGGTCAGACCATTTCCCAGCCCTGGGTGGTGGCACGCATGACCGAATTGTTGATCGCCAACGGCAGACCCACCAAGGTGCTCGAGATCGGCACGGGCTGTGGCTATCAAACGGCGGTGCTGGCCCAGTTCTGTGACGCCCTCTATTCTGTGGAACGCATCCGCCCATTGCAGGACCAGGCGCGCAACCGTTTGATGAAGCTGGGCCTGGCTCGGGTACAGCTCAAGCACGCGGATGGTGGCTTCGGTTGGAAAAGCGAAGCCCCCTTTGATGCGATCCTGGCCGCCTGTGCCCGTGCGGACATTCCTGATGATCTGTTGTCACAACTGGCAGACGGAGGCCGTCTGGTGATGCCGGTGGGCGGTGATCGCCAACAGATCCTCACTGTGGTTGACCGTGATGGCGACCAGTTCCATGTGCAATCACTGGATGCGGTCCGCTTCGTGCCATTCCAGCGTGGGGTGATGCGGTAAGCAGCTACGAGCTACTAGCTGCGAGTGAAACAAACACTTTGCTCTTGAGGTTGCGCTTCGTTTGGGGCGGGCCCCACCCTGAAAACTAGAAGCTAGAAGCTAGAAGCTAGAAGCTAGAAGCTCTTTTCAAGGACTAACATGATCCGACCCGGTATTTTCTTTCGCGGCATGGCCATGGGCGCGGCCGATGTGGTGCCCGGTGTGTCCGGTGGCACCCTGGCGTTGATCACCGGTATTTATGAAGAGTTGATTGATACTCTTGGCGGGCTGACGCCGCGTTTGCTGAAGGTATGGCACCAGCAAGGCTTTGTGGCGTTCTGGCGTCAGGCCAATCTTACGTTTCTGGTGACCCTGCTGGCGGGCATCTTTACCAGTATTGCTGTGCTGGCGCGTTTGATTACCTGGCTGCTGGACACGCATCCAGTGCCGGTTTGGGCCTTCTTCAGTGGCCTGATTCTGGCCAGCATTTTTCTGGTCTTGAAACCACTGCAACAACGGGGGGCGGTTCAGATTGCTGCCTTTGTGGCCGGTACCGGTGTGGCTGTGGCTATCGGGCTGGCGCCGGCGCTGTCGGCGGTGGGCAGTGGCGCAACGGTGTTCTTCTTCAGCGGCATGCTCGCCATCTGCGCCATGATCCTGCCTGGCATTTCCGGCAGTTTTATCCTTCTTTTACTGGGAATGTACCAACCGGTGCTGGAGGCAGTGAAGCAAGGTGAGATACCGTTGTTACTGGCCTTTATGGCCGGCTGCGCTATCGGCTTGCTGAGTTTTGTGCATGTGCTCAAATGGACTCTGCACCGTTACCACGACACCGTCATGGCCTTGCTGGCGGGTTTCATGGCCGGGTCGTTGCTGAAGCTTTGGCCCTGGCGGGTATCGGGTGAACAAGGTCTGGCAGATCGTTGGTTGTCACCGGCGCAATATGCCAGTGAAACCGGCGACGGTTCGCAATTAGCATTGGCTCTGCTGGCCGGGCTGGTCGCGGCTACGCTGGTGTGGCTACTGTATCGGCTGGCGCCAGTGCATAATGTTGCGCAGGATTCGTAAATATTGAATTTCCGGTACCGTAATCCGGTGCCATTTCGAGGGAGTGGTTAATGGCGTGCCAACACCCGACAGGTAGCGACTCATTCTAATGCGTGCCCTGGCGACGGCATTGATCTTCGTGATGGTAGGCGGCTGCAGTGCGGGAAATTTTGCACCGGTCGTTGATATCTACGGTCAAGAGCCACGAACCAGCAAGGTCACCGCTGGCACCCATGAAGTGCGCGGGGGAGAAACCCTATACTCCATCGCCTGGCGCTATGGTTGGGACTATCGGGAGCTGGCCAGGGCCAACAGGATTCCGGCGCCTTATACCATCTATCCGGGGCAGCGTATTTCCCTGGCGCTGAAAGCACCCTCCAGCGGTACTTCATCGGCCTCCTCAAGTACCAGTAAACCGGCACCAAAAGCCCAGGACAAACCCTCCAGCAAACCGGCACCCGCCAAGCCGCAAAAAACACCTGCGCCCAAACCCTCTGCGACTGCGTCTGCAGGTTCCACGGTGGGCCCGGTGAGCTGGCGCTGGCCGGCTGGGGGACAGGTGGTGGAAACCTTTTCCAGTGACAATCATGGCCGCAAAGGCATCGCCATTTCCGGTAAAACCAACAGCCCGGTAGTGGCAGCGGCGGACGGGCGTGTGGTGTATCGTGGCAGTGGCCTGACCGGTTACGGCAATCTGTTGATTCTCAAACATAGTGACCGCTGGCTGAGTGCCTATGCCCACAACGACAGAATGCTGGTCAAGGAAGGGGATGCGGTAAAGGCCGGCCAACAGATCGCCGCCATGGGGGCCACGGGGACTTTCCGTACCCAGTTGCACTTTGAAATTCGCAAGGATGGTAAACCGGTGGATCCGCTCACCTATTTGCCGAAGAAATAACCCCTCTGCCCACCAACGGAACCATCCATGACCAGTGAAACCCGCCGGGAACACCGCCTTTTGATGATCGCCGCATTGGCGTCAATCTTTACGGCATTGCTGTTGATCGCAGCCAAGACGGTGGCCTGGCTGATGACCGGCTCGGTGAGCCTGTTGGCGTCACTGGTGGATTCGGTGATGGATTCGCTGGCCTCGCTGATCAATTTCTTCGCCATTCGTTATTCCCTGGTCCCCGCCGATGAAGAGCATCGCTTTGGTCATGGCAAGGCGGAAGCGCTGGCGGGGCTGGGGCAGGCAATCTTCATTGCCGGCTCGTCGATATTCCTGATCCAGCAGTCTGTTTTCAAACTGATGGACCCGCAGCCGATTGAGCAGAATGCGGTGGGGGTAGCAGTGATGGTGTTTTCCATTGCGCTGACCTTCGGGCTGTTGTTGATCCAGAAATTCGTGGTCAGAGAGACCGGATCAACCGCCATCGAGGCCGATTCACTTCACTACCTGTCAGATCTGTCAGTGAACGCGGGGATCATCCTGGTGCTGGTGGTCAGTCAGTATGGTTTTCTGTGGCTGGATGGCGCCATGGGGCTGGTGATTGCCCTGTTTATTCTTTACAGCGCCTGGTCGATTGCCGGTGAGTCCATCCAGTTGCTGCTCGACCGGGAGATTCCCGGTGATGTACGTGATGTAATCGGGGCCATTGTGGCGGAGCATTCGCCGGCACTGGGGTTTCATGACCTGCGTACCCGCCAGTCTGGCCGCACCCAGTTTATCCAGTTACATGTGGATATGGATCAGAACCTGTCGCTGCGTGAAGCCCATGACCTGGCTGAACGTATCGAGCAGGGGATTCGCCAGGCCTATCCGGCGGCGGATGTGATTATCCACCAGGATCCGGTGGCGGTAGGCCCCAGCGTGCCGGTGGCCGGCCCCGGTAACGGCGATTTCTGATAGCCTTTCGCTGGCCGCCTGTTCTGTGCGGTCAAGCCCCCCTGTTAGAGTAAACACATTGTATTCATGTGGTCTTTTGAGTAGCTTCAAGGCTGTGTTTTTGCGTTGAGGACAGACCATGAAAAGCCAGCTTCAGGCGCGGCGGGTTTCCGCTATCTGGCAACAGGGCATGGCCCGCCGGCGGTTTCTGAAATGGGGCCTGCTGGGCTCCGCAGGCGTGGCGGCTGTGGCCGCCGGGGGCTTTGCCCTGCTGCGCCGTTCTCCACTGGACAAGCAGGAAGCTCCGGCCTGGGTACGAGGCCTGTCCGAGACGGAATACCATCTCTTCAACCGGGCACGGCAAGTGTTGTTGCCCGTTGACGGCACCGCTCTGCTGCCAAGCGAGCAGGTGCCAGTGGTGCAGAATGTGCAAACCCTGCTGGGGCATTTGCACCCGCTGACGCGAAAGGAGGTGGCGGCCGGCCTGGGTCTGTTCGATAACGCTGCGGTGCTCACTCGAGGCAGCCGGTTTGTCGATTTGAATGATGACGATGCCCGGGCCTATTTCGATAGTTGGGGCCAGGGCAATGTGATCCAGCGGACCCTGGCCACGGTTATCAAGCAGCTCGTCTATAGTGCCTACTGGCAGGATTCCGCCACCTGGCCACCCACGGAGTTCGATGGACCGGTGAGTGACAAGTGGGGGCTGGAATACCTGGGTAATGCACCGCTGCCTGACAGTGTTGCTGATGGGGAGGCGCGGGCATGAGCGAAGTGAAATGGCAGGCTTCCGGCTTGCGAGTCCACCAGGCCAGTGATGTTACCCGTGACCATTTGCAGCTGGAAGCCGATGTGGTGATCGTCGGGTCTGGGGCTGGTGGGGCAGTCAGCGCCTATGAGTTGGCCAAACGGGGAATGAAAGTGCTGGTGCTGGAGGCAGGTCCTTATGTGCCCTCCAAGGACTTCACCGAGAATTTCACCGACAGCCTGGACACCCTCTATCAGGATCATGGCAGTCAGAGTAACAGCGACGGCGATTTGCTGGTGCTTCAAGGGGCCTGTGTGGGAGGCTCCACGGTAGTCAACGGCTGTGTCTGTTTCCGAACCCCGGACTTTATTCTGCAGGACTGGCAGCGGGATTTCGGTCTGAGTGAACTCACCGTTGACGAACTGGCGCCGTATTTCGACGAAGTGGAAAAGAACCTGGCCGTTCACGATAACGGTGAGCATGAAATTCCCCGGCATGGTCGTCTGATTCGCGCTGGTGCCAATCGACTGGGCTGGTCGGTGAAACCGCTTAAGCGCAATATTCGCCAGTGTGGCCTCACCGGACATTGCCTGTCTGGCTGCAAGACCGAGCGCAAACAATCCATGCTGGTGACCTATCTGCCCTGGGCGGCAGCTCATGGGGCGCAGATATATGCGGATACACGGGTGGAAAAAATTGTTACCCGCGAGGGTAAGGCTAGTGGTGTGGAGGCAATCATTACCCGCCATGACGGCACCGTGGCAGCAACCCTGTCGGTGTCTGCGCCCCGTGTCATTCTGGCGGCCGGGGCAGTGCAGACCCCCTTGTTGCTACTCAAGAGCGGCTTGGCAAACCGGTCAGGGCAGGTGGGCAAGAATTTTGCCTGCCACCCCTCCCTGTATGTACCAGCCCGATACCCGGAACCTGTGTACCCCTGGCGGGGTGCCATGCTGGGGGTCTATGTGGATGAGTTTATGCATCCGGACAAGGGTGGGTTTGTGCTGGAAGATGGCGGAGCTGGCCTGGTAGAGCTAACCATGGCCGCAGAACCCGGCACCGGAAAACCGTTCATGGATTACATGGCCAATGCCAAATATCTGGCCGGGTTGGTGACGCTGATCCACGATCACAATGTGGGCAGCATCGAATGGGATGGCGAGCGTAAAAAGATCAACTACAAGCTCAGTGATACCGACTTTCCCTCCATGCAACGGGCATTGAAAGCTGCCGCCAGGTTGCATCTCGCTGCTGGTGCCAGCGAAGTCTATGTGCCTGCCAGCGATCAACGGATTATCCGCAACGAGGCCGATATTGACAGCCAGGTGGACAGCCTGGAAAACCAGCCCCAGCATCTGCGCATGGTCAGCTACCATCCACAGGGTACGTGCCGTATGGGGGCGGACCCGGACCACAGTGTGGTCGCCGCCAATGGCCAAAGCCATGATGTACCCGGCCTCTATGTGGCCGATGCCAGCCTGTTACCCACCTCGATCATCGTTAACCCTCAGATTACCGTTTACGCCCTGGCCACTCGAATTGCCCGACATATGGGCTGATTCGGTGCCTTCAACAGCCTGCCTGGGGGTGGCTGACAGGATGTCGGTTGCTCCCGGTCACCAGGGAGCCTCTGAATAACTCCTTGCATGCTCAGTCTTTCAGGCTGGCTCGCAATCTAGGCGCGATTTTGAAGGTGTATGTCCATCCATCGAAAAAGCGCAACAACGAGTGCGAGTCAGCCTGGAAGACCCGGAGGGCGAGGTCTGAAGGGCCCATCTGCTGCGCTTTGCCGCTAGGAAAGGGAACCACCCTGCCCGTCGCGACAAAACACAACAGCTGCACCCTTCAGGCCACGCTGAGTACGCAAGGAGTTATTCAGAGGCTCCCTAGGGCTTTGGCGTTTGTAACGGTTTGTTATAGACTGGGACCTGCATCCGTGGCCTCATCGCGGCGCCTGACGTAAGCCTTTGCCGCCACAGAAAATTTTCTTCAGTCGGTCGTATTGCCTGATACGCCGCTTCTTCAGAAAATTGCCTGTGACAACAAATTCTTGCGCCATGCATCCACACTGAAGCCACGGATACAGGTCACTAGAAATTACCGCTCCACCAATAACAACAAGGACCCAAAGGAACAGGGTCTGCCCAGGAGAGGGTTAGATGAATAACAACAAGCGTGCGCCGCTGCCCGGCTTTCTGGCCGGTCTGGAGCCGTTGAGTCGTCGCAGTTTCCTGCGCAGCTCCGTGCTCGCCAGCGCCGCAGTTACCTCCGGTTGTGCCAGTATGTTCGGGCGACGAAATGCCCCGGAAGTGCTGCAATACCATAGCCTCAATCAGGACGAAGCCCGGGTTATCACCCGCCTGACCGAGGTCATGTTACCCACCGCCAGTTATGGGCTGCCATCCAGTACCGAGGTCGTGCCGACGGTCAAGAATGTGGACGCCATGAGCCAGCGCATGCCCCAGCAGACCCGCGAGTTGCTTGGCCTGGGTATCTGGGTGTTCAACAACCGGCCCATGGTCAGCTTCAAGTTCAGCCAGTTCACCTCCCTCTCCGACGACAAGGCGCTCGATTACGTTAACGCCATGCAGGAAGGATCGTTCTTCGAGCGTGGTCTGATGACCACGCTGAAAGCCCTGGTGGCATTGAATTACTGGCGTGATGAGCGCACCTGGCCGGGGCTGGAATACCATGGCCCGGTGACCGAAGTATGGGGCGTGCGGCGTCTGGGTAATGCACCGTTGCCGCGAGCCTGAGAGGGGGAATTATGGCTTTTGTACGTGTCGCCCGTGACGGTGTCTCCGTCACCGAGGCAAAAGATGTGGCCCTGGATGCAAACCTGGGCAAACGCTTCACCCTGAAAACCGATGTGGTGGTAGTGGGCTCTGGTGCTGCCGGTTCCATTGTGGCCTATGAAATGGCCAAAGCCGGTCGCGATGTATTGGTGCTGGAATCCGGCCGCTATTATCCCAGCTCTCAGTTTACCGAACACCTGGGTGATACCATGACCAAGATCTATCAGGATCAGGTCGGCCAGGTAAATACCACTGCGGATATCATTTTTGTCCAGGGCGCCTGTGTCGGTGGCTCTACGGTGATCGGTGCCTGCGTGATGGAAGAGCCCGATGATGCGGTGCTGGATGGCTGGGCGAGCCAGTATGGCCTGGAGAATCTGTCGGCAGAAAAATTCCGGCCCTACCTGGATGGCGTGGCAGACCAGTTGCAGATTCATATCAACGAGGCCCACGAGATCAACGCCTGTGCCCACAAGGTGATTCAGGGCTGCGAGAAAATGCAGTTTTCCTGGAAACCGGCCCAGCGCAACGTGAAGCAGTGCGCGCTGACCGGGCACTGCCTGGCGGGGTGTCCTTCTGACCGGAAAATGAGCTCTCTGGTGACGCATTTGCCCTGGGCCGCCGCCCATGGCGCACGGATCTTCTCGGATACCGAAGTGGTACGTGTGCTGACCCGTGATGGTCGGGCCCGCGGCGTGGAAGCGCGTATTACCGACCCGGACAGCGGCGCCCACGTAGCCGACATGCAGGTGGATGCGGATATGGTGGTACTGGCCGCTGGCGCCATTCATACACCGCTGATCATGCAGCGTAGTCAGATAGAAGATCGCAGCGGTCAGCTGGGTCGTAACCTGTCGATTCAGCCCTTCACCCAGGTGCTGGGTAAATTCAAGGAGCCCTTGTATGGTTTCCGGGGGGCGCTGGTCGGGGTGCAGGTGGATGAATTCACCCGCACCGATGGCTTTACTATTTTCTCAGGGTTGGCAGAGCCGGAATCGCTGCTGGCTCAGGGTGACATGAAGGCGGGCAAGGCCCACATCGACTTCATGAAGAACTACAAGTACTACGCCGGGGTGAATGCGTTCAGCACGGACCAGGGCAGGGGATACGTGGAATGGTCCGGGGATGCCTATAGCGGTGACAAGACCATTCACTGGAACCCGAACCGGGAAGAGTTCAACAATATGAAGGCGTCTGCTGCTCTGGCGGCGCGTATCTTCTTCTCCGGCGGCGCGGAAAAAGTCTACATGCCCACCTTCCAGAATCTGGAAGTGGATTCGGTCTTTGCGCTGGATGAAACCCTGGACAAGGTGGACTTCGGCCTCAAGGGCATGTACACCTTCAGGGCCAACAGCTTCAGCCCCCATGGCACCTGCCGTATGGGCGCTGACCCCTACCAGGCGGTGGTGGCTCCCACAGGGCAGGTGTATGGCACAGCAGGTCTGTTCGTGGCAGATTCAAGCCTGATCCCCGAGCCCATGACGGCTCCGATACAGTGGACCGTGCAGGCGCTGGCCCAGTATGTGAGCGACCAGATCATCGAGAACGCGCACAATTACTTTATCGGTTAACCGCTGTTACGAAGAGCGAGTTGTAGGGAACAAGGGCATGCCTGGCGGCATGACTTCGTTCCGTTCAGCTCGCTCTTTGCATTCCGGGGCTTGAGCTAAAGCCGAGGAATTCCGGCACCTTGTCTGTATCCCGCCGCGACGTAAATCGCGGCTCCCACGGCGTCATTCCCCATCCCCGCCTGTGCTAGCATTGATGCCCTAATCGGCACGTCATTTCAGGAGAGTCATCATGCCGGGTTTCGAATTCGCAACCACTCATCGTGTGCTGGTAGAGGCGGGCGCCGCCGGCCGTCTGCCGGGGCTGTGTCAGGAGCGGGGCGCCAGTCGGATACTGCTGGTCACGGATCCGGGTATTCGCAGCACGCCACTGCTTGGACCGGTGGAAGACAGCTTTCGTCAAGCCGGTATGCCGCTGGTCATCTTTGATCAGGTTAGTGCGGATCCGGCAGACACTGTTGTGCTGGATGCTGCACGGCAGGCGAGGGAGGCGAAAGCTGACCTGGTGATTGGATTCGGTGGCGGCTCCTCCATGGATGTGGCCAAGCTGGTGGCATTGCTGGCGCATCCGGATGCCAGTCAGCAACTGTCGGATATCTACGGGGTGGGCTTGGCCACGGGGCCAAGGTTGCCGTTGATACAGGTGCCGACCACGGCGGGGACCGGCTCGGAAGTGACCCCTGTCGCCATTGTCACTACCGGGGCCACCACCAAGGCCGGTGTGGTGGCACCCTCCCTGCTGCCGGATCTTGCCGTGCTGGATGCGGAGCTGACCCTTGGCCTGCCGGCCCATGTAACTGCTGCCACCGGTGTGGATGCCATGGTTCATGCCATTGAGGCGTACACCAGTGCCCACAAGAAAAATCCCTATTCGGATATGCTGGCCCAAGAAGCCTTGCGCCTGTTGGGCGGGAACCTGGAGACCGCTGTAAACGATGGCAGCAACCTGGCGGCCCGTGAAGCCTGTTTGTTGGGAGCAATGATGGCCGGCCAGGCGTTTGCCAATGCTCCGGTGGCCGCCGTGCATGCGTTGGCCTATCCGCTGGGTGGGCATTTTCATATTCCCCACGGCTTGAGCAACTCGCTGGTACTGCCGGAGGTGCTGAAATTCAATGCTGCAGTAGCCGCCCCCCTGTATGCAGAGCTGGCGCCGATTCTCAGTGATCAGCGTTTCACGGATGCCAGCGGTGGTGCCGAGGCACTGATTGCGGCACTGGAGTCCCTGATCAATGCGGTTGGATTGCCGGTACGCCTGCGCGATGCCGGGGTTAGCGAGGACAGCCTGGAAACTCTTGCAGCGGATGCCATGCTTCAGCAGCGTTTGCTGATCAACAACCCACGGGAAGTCTCCGAGGCCGATGCGCTGGCGATCTACAAGGCGGTGTATTGATGGCAGAGAAGGGCAACCGGCCTGATCGTGATGAGTATGGGTATCTTTGTCCGGTGGATAGCCGCTGGAGCGATAACGACATCTACGGCCATATAAATAACGTGGTTTATTACAGCTATTTTGATTCCACCATCAACCGTTATCTGATCGAGCAGGGGGGACTGGATATTCATGATGGTGAGCATATCGCCTATGTGGTCAGCTCCGGTTGTGATTATCTGGAAGCCGCTGCGTACCCTGACTCGTTGTCTGTGGGTATGAAGGTGGACAAGCTGGGCAACAGTTCTGTGCGCTACGGCCTGGCATTGTTTGGCGCTGAAGGGCCGGCGAAGGCGACGGGCTTTGTGGTGCATGTTTTTGTGAATCGTCAAAGCGGCCGGCCGGTATCGATCCCGGCGCCGTTAAGGGAAGCGCTGGAAAAGCTCGTCTGACTGGCAAACGCGTTTTGCCCTCTGGAATCACTCCAATGGGAGGAGGATAGGGTAGGGTGCACTGAGCCGAAGGCGAACTGCACCATCAAACGCCGAATCGGTGCAGTTCGCCTGAGGCTCAGTGCACCCTACGCATTAACAGCCAAGACGCGGTTGTCCTCATCACAAAAAAGCCCGGCCTTTTGAGCCGGGCTTTTTTGTGGCTGACCATCACGATCAGTTGGGGAAGAAGTTCAACTTGTAGTCTCCCTTCCAGGTTTCCACATTCATAGCGCCAAAGTTCATGCCTTTGGCAATCAGCGTGATACGTCTTTCCAGTTGGCTGTCGCCCAGCTGGCTGGATTTCACTTTTACATCCTGTACATCGCCGTTGGGTGCGATAACTAGATAGAGGACCACTGTGCCTTGCAGGGCAGGGTTGCTGCGCAGAGCACGCTGGTACTGGCTGTTGAATTTACCAGCGTAGCGGTCGAATACACGGCGCAGTTGCTCCTGGGTACGACGGCTCTTGCCATCGCTGCCCTTGCGCGTTGTGCTGGCTGCCTGACCGGATTCGGCGATCTTGCTGTCCACCTTGCCGCCACCCACAGTCCCTGCAGACAAGGTGCCGCCACCGCCACCGCCGCTGGATGCCCTGGCAGTTGCTACACCGCCGGATCCTCTGCCGGCACGCTTGCCGATCAGATCACGTTCTGCCTTGGCGGCGCTATCACCACCGGTGCGCAGACTGTCGCCTGAATCTACCAATGGGCCAATATCATCCAAGCCGGCCAGGGAGTCTCCCAGATCTTCTTCGAGTCGTGCCTGGGCTTTTTCTCGTGCCTCTTCCCGTTGAACTTCAGCAGGCCGCGGTTTCGGTTCAGGCTCTGGCTTGGGTTCCGGTTTCGGCTCTTCAGGCTCGGGTTTTTCCTCCGCTTCTTCCTCCTCGGGTTCAGGCTCCGGTTCGGGCTCAGGCGGTGGTGGCTCTTTTTGTTTTTCGAGAACCAGCTGTGCCAATCGTTCAGGGATTTCCTGTTGTTCCCGCGGGTCAGGTTTTTCAATGGTGACCGATTCCACCAGGATCATCATCAGCAGTGCCAGAATCAGCAGAATGATAACGATGCCGTAAAGGCGCCGGTCTTCCCCCTCTTGTTTGTCCCAGGGCAGGGAGCCATCAATGAGTATTCGCAGCTTGTTGTTATTGTTCTGCGTCATTCAGACTCCTCCTCTGCCACTTTCAGGACAGCAAAGGCGACCTTGGTGTAGGGCGTCTCCATGCAACTGCGCATCAGTTTCTTGATGACGGCATAGGGTACATCCCGATCGGCCTGAATCATCACTTCCCGCTCATCTTCCGGGTTTACCGCCAGAGCGCGGGAAGCACGGAATTTCAGCTCTTCTACCAGGGCATCGACGGTACGTTCTTCCTGTACTTTAACTGCCTGAGTATCGGCAATTTTACGGCCATCGATAATCACATTAGTGGCGCTGACCTGGATGATCAGGACATCGTTGGGCAGCTCCTGTGCGGTTGATTCCGGTAGCTGAATATCTTGGTCTTCCGGTAGTTTGGCGGCGTTGTTGTTATTCACCAGCAGGAAGATCAGCAGGATAGTGAAGATATCCATCAGTGAAGTCAGGTTCAGTGTGGCAACCATCTTGTGGCGGCCATGGTGACGGGCCATTCGGCGGGCGCGGGCGGATTTCTTCACGCGTCACCTCCGTTACTGCCAGTCTGATCCTGAGGCGCTGAACCAATGCTGATGCTTGGGAACAGCTCTTTCTTGATGGTCTGGCCATTGATCTCTGTGTTGTACAGACGCACGGCGTCCATGGTGTGGATCATCACCTCATAGGGGGTGTCGTCCTCACAGAGCAGGGTAATGGCGGTTTCCTCGGGAAACTTTTCTTTCAGCGTCACCAGATAATCATGCAGGGCGGCGCTGTCATGATCTTCGCCCTTGTTGTCCACAATTTTCAGTACGGCACTGGTGTTTCGGTCCACCACTTCATAGCGGTTACCGTAAATCAGTACTTCCAGTACCAGTTTGTCTTTTTCGTCGTCTTCCGAAGGTGGACTGCTCTCATTCACCGCGGGCAAGTTCAACTGCAGGATAGAGACCTGCGCGAAGACCGCGTTGATGAGCAGAAAGGGAATCAGCACTACCATCAGATTCAGAAAGGCAGTGATGTTCAGTTCCACATCGGTGTCGCGCGAACGTCGTCTGCGAAATCGCATACCAGATCCTTACACCAGATTGGCGAAAACAAGAAATTACGGCTTATTGGCCGTCGTTCTTGCGCTCTTGCTGGGCAGAAACCTGGCGGAAGACGTTAACGAATTTCACCGAGGCCATTTCCATGCTATCCACCAGTTTGCCGGCCATGGCGTTGATAAAGGCGAAGGCTAGCAGCATGGGAATGGCAGCAATCAGACCGAAGGCGGTGGTATTCATGGCAACGGAAATAGAGGCGGAAAGCAGATCGGCCTTCTGTGCCGGGTCAGCACTGGCGACTGCGGTAAAGGCGCTGATCAGGCCGAGGATGGTACCCAGCAGGCCGAGCAGGGTGGCAATGTTGGCAAAGGTGCCGATGTAAGGAGTCCGGGCCTCCAGACGCGGGATGATTTCCATCAGGCCTTCTTCCATGGCCAGTTCGATATCATCGTGGCGCTTGGCTGTCTTGGCGCGCTCCAGGCCGTAGCCGATGACTTTGGCCATGCCGGTGTTACTGCTGCTGACCACATCCAGCGCCTGGCGAAACTGGCCCTTGGCGATCAGGGGATAGACGTCTTTCCAGGTTTTCTGGTTCTTTGCCTTGGTGGCCTGAAGGTAAATGATACGTTCCAGGGACAGGGCAAGGCCCAGGGCCAGGACGACAAGAATGGGGTACATGAAGAAACCGCCATCCTGAATGAAGGTAATAGCGGTCTCGACAACGCCAGAATTCTGGGCGGCGGTGGTGGTTGGCATGGACTTCTCCTGCGGTATTCCTGTTAGTGTTATTGTTTCGCATGCAGCTAAACCGTCTTGCTGGCTGCTACACCTTCCCCAAAGCGCCAATTTTTATCAGAAAAAAGGCTCGGGCGCATCTAGTGATATCGGTTGATGTGCTATTTCAGGAACAGATCATCGTTATCCGGCTCCTGATTAAGAAGCTGGTGATACTCGATTTCCCGCATCAACACCTCCTGATCCAGGGGTTCGAGTACCCGGTTGAGCAGGGAAGAGGTGGGGTCTTTTTTCTCCAGCTTCACCTCCCGGTCCTTCCAGGGCACCACGTTGAGTACCGTGGGGGCTTCCTGGGTGCCGATCACATTGGTGGACGCTTCCTGGCCATCGCCTTCGGCGTGGCTGACTGTGGCGCACACAAGAGCGGCGATCACGAGTAAAGGGCGCATCAGTTCAACTCTCCATTTTTGTTGCCGGCGTTCTGGTCCGCCACTGGCTGGCTGGGGGCGTCCGGGGCTCTGCGCTGCAGGTCCACAATCCAGTTGGCCACGTTCTCATCCGGCAATTTCTGCAGGTTCTGGTAGGCCTTGAAATGTTCCAGTGCCAGGTGCAGATCCTGTAGGTAGAGCTCGGCGAGAACGGCCAGATTGAAATGAGCGCGAGCATACTTCGGGTCCAGAACCAGCGCTCGCTCGTAATGGATACGGGCATCATCGAACTGACCCTGCTCACGCAATGCCAGGCCAAGGCCGTTGTGGGCATAGGGGTTGGCATCGTTGATGGCCAGGGATTGCTCGAAGGCCTGTTGTGCCTTGGCGTAGTCTTCCTGTTCCATGTAGATCAGACCCACATTGAGCTGAGGGCCGGAAAGTTGCGGGAAACGCTCACCCAGGGAGCGGAACATTACCAGGGCTTGCTTGTCTTTGTCTGCCATTCGAGCCTGCAGTGCACGGGCATATTCCGCCATGGCCTGCTCGGCGACCTTCTCCACCTTGGGATCATGGGGTACCGGCGGAATATGAATGGCGTCACTGTCGGCGGCAGCGCCACCGTCTTTCTGTTGCTCGTATTTGCTGGTGCCGCCCTCGGTGGAGCCCTCCAGCCCGATGCCGCCCTTGCTGGCACAGCCTGACAGCGCCAGGGCAGCGAGCAGTGCGGTGGCCGCGCCCAGGCGGCCGTGATCAGTAAATGATGTCCACATAGCTTTCTACCTGTTCAAACTTCGCATAACGGCCGGGGATCAATTCTGCCAGCGCGCCAAAGCTTTTCTTTACCCACTGGTCATAAATATCGTCGGTGACCAGATTGGTATTGGCGATAAGGATGTCGATGGCCTGGTCCTCGTAGGGGAAGGCCTTGTCTTCCAGCAGCATGGTGTACTCTTCGAGCTCCAGTTCATCCAGCCCGTTCGGGCGTTCGGAGGCAATCAGGTCGCGGGCCAGTACCCGGTACATTTCGCCGATCTTGTAGTTGGCGGCGGTGGCATATTCCGCGACGCCGATGTCAGCGACTGCCTGGTAATCCGCCAGGGCTTTTTTCATGACTCCGGTCTTGGCGGCCAGGGAGGTTTTCAGCGGTTGCGTAAGGGCAATGCGTTTGAATTCCGCGAAGTGGGGTTCTGCCAGGGTAAAGCTGGCGTAGGCCGCCAGCCAGGCAACCCGGTCATTAGCTTCACCGCCGGCTTGGCGGTAGCTGGTTACCAGTTGTTGCAGCCAATGGTTTTCTCGCTCGCTGTTGCCGGTTTTCCGGTTCAGCTCTACCAGCCGGAATTGCGCTTCAGAGCGGAAATCGTAGGGTTGCGGCCACTCCTGAAGGTACTGCTGGTAGAGGGCAATGGAGGCCTGGGGCTGCTCTGCCCGGTCCTGCATTTCCGCTGCTTTCCACAACGCCTGGCGGGAGAGCTCGGGATCGTCGCCTTTGTAATTGGCAGCAATCAACTGTAGCTCGCCGGCAGCGGCGGTGTAGTTGCCCTGTTTCTCGTAGGCAATGGCCAGCTTGTCAGGGATGGTGTCAGCGAGCGGATCATCGGGGTAGCGCTGACGGAAGGCTTCCAGAACCGGGATGGCATCGGTGCTGCGGCCCTGGTTGATGAACAAGGTGGCGGCATCGAATTCCGCATTCTTGCGAACCGCCGCTTCCGGCACGGCCTGGCCAACACGCAGGAAGGTGGCAGCGGCGATATCCAGGTTACCCTGTTCCTGCTGCTGCTCGGCCTGACGGTAAATGCTGACCGCCAGTTTCTCCCGGTACTGCGCGCGTTGTTCAGCGGGCATCTGCATATCGAGCAGTTTGCCGTAAGCCATTTCGGCCACCTTGAAACGGCCAAGATCGAATTCGCCGTTGGCAATGGTGGCCCAGCCATAGCGCATCAGCTCGGCGGAAGGGGGGGGCTGTCGATTGACCAGAATGCCGGCGGTTTTCACGGCGCCTTCCACGTCACCCAACGCCAGTTGGTCCTCGGCGGTGTCATGCAATACATTGGGCACTTCCGGGTGTTCCGGGAAGCGTTGTCCGTATTGCTGGGCGCTGGCGATTTTCTTTGTCCGCCAACGGCTTGCCTGTTCCTCGTCCGGGTTGCTGTCGAGAATCTGCTGGTAGGCTACCAGGGCATTGAAGGCGGCATCACCGCCTTTTTCATAGCCCTGGTACTGATATGCCGTACGTTCAAACTCACTGATAGCGGCCGGGTAATCCTCGGCGGCGTAGAGCACTTCCGCATAGCGGTGATTGACCTTGCCCTGGTCTTCGCTGGCTGGAGGGGTATCCAGGTATTCCTGGTACCAGCGCGCCGGGTTGCGGTAATCCGCCGGGTTGCCGGATTTCTGGGCCAGCACATGGTGGTATTCGGCCAGATCGAGAATATGACCCTTGAGCAGCGAGACATACTCTTCACGAATATCGGGATGGCGGCCCCAGTAATCGCTGTTTATCCCATAATGCTGAATAAATTTTTCCTTGGCCGGCAACACCAGGGTAGGGAAGCCACCTTTCTGGTAGGCGTCGATCTGCAGACTAGAGAATTCCGGCGCCAGGGTGGAATTCGGGTACACCTGGACAAACATGTCGAAGGCTTCTGCTGCATCGCGGAAGCGTTCCTGGCTCAGGTAGACCTGGCCCAGGGAGCGGTAGATTTCCGGTTCGTAGTCCCGCTTGCCGTTGCGAGCAAACCACGTTTTCACCGACTGCGGGCCATCCAGGTTACTGAACGCCAGGCTCACCACGCGCTGGGTATCGGCGAACAGTTTGTTCTCCATGCTGGTGTCGTCATTAAGCTCACTGGCGCCATTCAACGTGTCCAGCAAGGTAAAGAAGCTGGCTTGGGCCAGCTCGTAGTCGCCCAGTTTGTAATGACTCCAGCCATGCTTGTAGAGCGCCTGGCTGTAGAATTCATTATTGGCGCCGCGATTGATGACGTCAGCGTAGGCTTTTTCCGCATAGTCATAATCGCCGTCTGAGAACAGCATTTCACCCCGACGGAACTGGGATTCCAGGGCCCATTCGCTGTTCGGGTACTGCTCCACCAGGGTGTCAAGGCTGGCGCGGGCCTGTTCCAGGTTGCCATCCATGGCGTAGGCCTTGGACAACAGGTAATAGGCTTCCGCGCGTTGATCCGGATCGCTGGTGGTGTTGAGCAGTTCCTGATAAAGGGAGATGGCGGTGTTGTAATTCACGTCCTTATCGGCCATAGATGGCGCCATGGTGCCGGCCAGATCCAGCAGCGCCAGTTTTCGTTCGTTATCCGTTGTAGTGTTCACCTGCTCCATGGCATTGTCGTAGACGAGTTTGTCCACTTTTTGTTCGAGACGCTGGTTATCGGCGTCTTCAATACCCATTTCCTGTTCGGTGGCAGAAGACAAGGCCAGGTCCGCCATACGACGGAGCGTTTTGGCTCGACGTTTCGGGTCGTCGAACAGCTCAGCTGCCTGCCGGTAGCTGTTGAGTGCATCCTGGGTGCTGGCGCTTTCCAGTTGCTGCTCTTCAATGATGATGTCGGTGCCTTCCAGATCCGCCAGGGTGGTTCCCCCGAAGCGGGCCTGTTGCTCCAGTGTGCCGTTCTGCGGTGCAGACGCGCAGCCGCCAAGAGCAATGATTGCGGCTGCCAGCCCATGCAGGCGAAATCGGTTCACGATCCTGTCCTCTGTTTGCTGCCGTCAGATGCCGAAGTGTCCTGCAGGCGGGCGACGGCCAGATGTGCCTCGGCCAACTGATCTGCCAGTTTCTGCTGGTTGGCCAGTAGAAGCGCAAGGGCATCGGCCTGCATGCTCTTTTCCAGAGCCTCAAGGGTGTCTTCGGTAAGACGCTTTATGTTGTCAATTCGTTGGGTCTGCCCGGCCAGTCTCTGGCCCAGGTCGTCCCGGGTGCGCAGGGTGGCATCCCGTATCTGCTGTTGTACGGCAGCAATTCGTTCGCCCAGAACACTGCTTTCTTCTCGTAATTGGGTAGCAGCTTGCTCCTGTTTTTGCCGTTGTTCTATCGACTGGTGAGCAATATCCCACAACAACAGGCCGCGTACCTTGCGTAAGCGAAGGGCATTGGCATGACTGGAGCCGGGTAAGGTGCCGAACTGGCGAGCCATGGCATCCACTTTCTTCCACATGATGGCCTGTTCGGGGGTGGCCACGTCTTGCGGTTTGCTCATGTCGACAAAATTGGGGATCGCTGAGGATACCCTGTCGCTAGCCAAGGCCAGTTGCTCCTGCCGGCCCATGTGACGAGTCATTTCAGCGCGGACATGCGGAAGGTTGCGGGTCAGGCTTTGCTGCTGGATTTGATAGGTTTCCTGAAGCGCGGGCAGTGACTGCTGCCATTGCTCCACCATGGTCTTGATCTGGTGAATCTGCCGGTAGTGCTCGAAACGTTGGGCAAAGGCGTTGCTGGAAAACAGTTTGTAGAGATAGGAGAGTTCATTGCCCTGGGCGAGATCGCCACTGTTGGCTGGCAGTAGGCCGGCCTGGTTGCGGTCTTCCGGTAACAAGGCTTCCGACCAACCAGGTTTGGTGATGTTGTCGATGGTCTGCTGGATGTCTTTCAATGCCTGACGGTATTCCGAAGCGGCATACTGATAGCCGGCTAGGGCCTGGGGCAGACCACCGAGCTCTTCGTAGGCACGGGGAGCTAGCATGAGCGCTTCCTGCACAGAGGGGTGGCTGCTGTTGCGGCGTACCGCTTCCAGCCACAGTGGCAGGGCGCGTTTTACCTCCCCGGCCCGGTAATTGGCCAGTCCAAGGGCGAGTAGGGCATCTTCGGAGAAGGGGCCGTCACTGCGAACCTGGCGCAGGTCTGCACGGGCACTTTGCAGTTTTCCTTCTCTCAACTCGGTCAAACCGGAGGCCAGAGCGGCCCGATCGCGCAGGGCGAGAGCCTGGTCAGAACTGCCGCCGGCTTCCAGTAAGGATTTCAGCAGGGCAACCCCCTGTTCGCGATGACCGCCGCGAATCAATGCCACACCCATGTTGTAAGTGGCGTAGCGGCCTTCATCCGTGCTCAGGGGAACAGAATGCAGATAATCCAGAGCACCAGCGAAGTCTTCCTCGGCCATGAAGATATTGGCCAGCATGAGACGTCGGCGGGCGTCGTCAGCCGAGTCCAGCCCATCTACATTGTCGCCGTCTAGAATCATGGCCGCTTCTGCCAGATTGCCTTCGCGATAATGCAGAGCCGCCTTGTGCAGCCAGGTCTGGGCCCGGGTGCGGCTGAGAATGTCCTTCTCCAGCAGGCGGTTGAAGATGACCTCTGCCTTGCCCGGCAGACCATAGGTCACATAGAGGTCGCCAAGTAAAAGCTCTGCGTAATCGGTATTTTCGTTGAATAGCGCCTGCTCCTGATTGACCAGCAGGGTATTGATGGCATTAAAGTTGGCATGACGGTAGTAGTCGAACATGACCTCGCCAAAAGCCAGGTAGCGGTGTTCCTCTTCGCCAAGAGGTATCGGACCTTCGTTGAAATCATCGAAGAATTCGACTTTTGCCGCCTGGGCGGGGGACAACAGGGTGGCGAGGCACGCCGCGACCAGCCATCGTTTTCGCCGCACCTGTGTCATTGCTGATTCCACTCACGGAATTCAAACTTGTGCTGCTGCTTGTTCAGGTCGTCCACCACCTGCATCTCCACCATTTTTTTGCCGGCCCCCTTGGTGAAGGTATAACTGGTGCTTTTCTGGTAATCCTTGCCTAGCGGATCATAGCCGGTGATGGTGGCTTCCATGACATGGCGGCCACTGGCCAGATTGCCGGTGTAGAGACGTTGGATGCCGCCCTTGGTGAGGGCCTCGAATTCCTGGTCAGTGTAAAAATGGTAACCCACGTGTTCACCATCAATGGTTAGATTCACATCGACCAGGCGAATCGGAGTGCCCACATCCACGGAGACAAAGATGCTGGTTTGCGGGCTGGCATAGAGGAGCTCCTGCTCGAGCAGGGTGAGATCCCGGTTCAGGTCCAGGGCTTCGCTTTTCAGCTGGCGGATCTGCTCGGACAGACCATCGTCATCGGCGCCGCTGGCGACCGTACATAGGCCGACAAGGAAGGCGCCGCACAGGGGCAAGAGTGCTTTCATGGGGTGGCGATCGCTTTGTGTTGTTGTTATTGGCCGGTAAACCGGCTGGCGTAGTGCCTAGTTGTAATCAGAAGAATGCCTTAAATCAAGGGGAACAGTCAGTCATTATTGGCCGTGAGAGCCGATTTTGGTGGCTTCTATAGTCAAGGAGTTTCACTTGATTGATATGAAATTACCAGTACTGCTGCAGCAGAGCCTTAATCAGGCTGGCCTAGAGGGTGATTGGACCCTGACTCCGGCGGCGGGCGGAGATACGGCTCTTAGCGGGGTTATTGATAACGGAGCGAGTCGTTATTTCGTTAAACAGCATCGCAATCAGCATTTGCTTGAAGCGGAATCTCTCGGGCTGCAAGCACTGTCGGAAAGATTGAGGGTGCCCAGGGTTATCCACTATTACGGTGCCAGCGCAGGCGGGGTATTGATCCTGGAGTATCTGTCCATCGAACCCCTGTCGGGGAATCGTGACTGGATGGCTGCCGGGGCAGCGCTAGCCCGTTTGCACCGGATCCAGGGGCGAGCCGGTTATGGAAGCCACCCGAACAACTTTATCGGTGCCAGCCTGCAAAGCAACGCGGGCCATAGTGACTGGCGCGCCTTTTTTGCCAGCGAAAGGTTGGCGCCTCAACTGCAGCGGGCCCGGCAGCAGGGCTTGCCGCCGGCGGCCGCGGAGCGCATCGGCCAGGTGATTGAACAGCTGGACCGCTGGCTGCCTGCCCGGCCACCTTGTGCCCTGGTCCACGGTGATCTGTGGCAAGGCAATCTGGGGCAGGTGAACGGGGAGCCGGTGTTCTACGATCCGGCCTGTTATCATGGCGACCCACAGGTGGATCTGGCCATGTTGAATCTGTTTGGCGCTGTGCCGGCGGCGTTCTATCAGGGTTATCAGTCGGAGTGTCCCACTACATTGCGATATCAGGCCTGGCCCGTGTACGACCTGTATCACTGGCTGAATCACTACAATCTTTTCGGTGGTCAGTATGCCCGGGCAGTGGATGACACCGCCCGCCGCTTGCTGAACACCCGCTGACAGGAAACGCGATGCAGATCATTGCCGATGCCAACATGCCGGGACTGGAAGCCTTTGACGCCATGGGCACCGTGACCCGGGTGGATGGTCGAAGCCTGACCCGACAGCAGCTGGGTGACGCCGAGGTGTTGCTGGTGCGGTCGGTGACCCGGGTGGATGCCAGGTTACTGGCAGGATCCCGGGTACGTTTTGTGGGCTCGGCTACCATCGGTACGGATCACGTGGATCTCGGCTACCTGCAGGAGCTGGGCATCCGCTTTGCCCACGCGCCGGGCTGCAATGCCCGTGCCGTGGCGGAATATGTGCTGCAGGCAGTGCTGCGGCTCTGTCAGGCTGGCAATCGTTCCCCGCTGGGGGCAACGGCGGCGGTGGTGGGACTGGGCAATGTAGGGCACCGGGTGGCCTACTGGTTGTCCGATCTGGGCATGTCCGTGCGAGCCTGTGATCCGCCACTGGAGGAACAGGGCTATGAGGGCCCCTACGAACTGGAACCGCTGGATGCCATGCTTGATGCGGACCTGATCAGCTTGCATGTGCCACTGACAGACAGTGGGAATCATGCCACCCGCCATCTGCTGGATGCGGGCCGTCTGTCACGGCTGTCTTCGTCGCAGATGCTGATCAATACCTGCCGGGGGCCGGTGATCGACAATCAGGCTTTGCTGGCGGAGCTTGATGCGGGCCGGGGCCCGGCCACCATTCTGGATGTGTGGGAAACCGAGCCACTGGTGCCGCCCGCGTTATTCCGGCAGGTCCTGCTCGGCTCACCGCATATTGCCGGCTATAGCGCTGAGGGCAAGCTCAAGGGGACCCAGATGCTCTATCAAGCGTTCTGTGACTGGCTTGGAGTCACCGCACAACCGGCGCCGGTGTCGGCAAGCAATGAGATCATCACGCAGCCGGTGGCGAGCGAGGAGGATTTGCTCAAGGTGTTGCAGATAGCGTATCAGTTATCTGAGGATCACAGGCGGCTCGGTGACAGCCTTGCCTCAGCGGATCCTGGCAAGGCATTTGACCGGCTGCGCAAGGAATACCCGTTGCGCCACGAGCTCCATGACTGGCATTACCAGGGGGATATTGCTGCGCCCTGGCAGCCGATCATGCGCCGGCTTTTTGCGCCGGCGTGAACGGCTGGGCAGGGGGCTGACCGCTTTTTTCAAGGCGCTGAAATGCTTGCTGGATCATGGCTTCGGTGATGGGAACTTCCCGTCCCTGCTCATCAATGATGGCGCCACCGTGGAAATTCTTGCCGGGTTGCTGGCTGTCGAGGTTCATGGCTGCATCCCTTTGAGTCTGCATGATTGAGTCGTTTATTTAGGCGCTGCCCACCGTGGACAGCAATGCCATTTTTGTATCTGGATATGACCGCTTTATGAAAGTCGACGAAAGTCTCTGTCTCGGTGTTCTGGTAAATCCCTACGCGGGGCTCGGTGGCAGCGTGGCACTGAAGGGTAGCGATGGCGAGGAAACCCGTGACGAAGCGCTGCGACGCGGTGCCGAGCCCCAGGCGCCGGCCCGCATGACACGCGCGCTGAAGGCGCTTGCCGACGCGCAAAACCTGACCGTACTGACCTGGGCCGGCGAGATGGGGGAAACAAGCTGCCGGGAGGCCGGACTGTCCTGTCAGGTCATCGGCCAATCCGCCATGCCCAGTGGTCCACAGGACACCCGCAGGGCGGCAGAGGCTCTGAAAGGCGCAGGTGCGGAGATGATCCTGTTCGCCGGCGGTGACGGCACTGCCCGGGATCTGGTCGATGCGCTGGGGCAGGGGACGCCGGTTTTGGGCGTTCCCGCCGGGTGCAAGATGCATTCCGCAGTCTATGCCATCAACCCGGAAGCCGCCGGCAGCCTGCTGGCAGAGCTGGCTGGCGGCGAGCTGGTGGG
>NZ_DEXN01000009.1:214259-214916 GCF_002364155.1 Alcanivorax sp. UBA3183 | reverse complement strand
GGCTGGCGGCGAGCTGGTGGGGCTGGAACTGGCGGAGGTACGGGATATCGATGAGGACGCTTTCCGCGAGGGTGTGGTCCGTGCTCGCCATTATGGTGAGCTCCAGGTCCCTGCCGAAGCCCGCTACCTGCAGCAGGTAAAGTGTGGCGGCCGGGAAGTGGAAGATCTGGTGGTCACCGAAGTGGCCGCCTGGATAGCGGACAGCCTGGAAGACGATACCTTTTACCTGATGGGCTCCGGTTCTACGGTGGCCGTGGTCATGGAACAACTGGGCCTGGAGAACACGCTGCTGGGTGTGGATCTCGTCTACAACCAGGAAGTGGTCGGCCGGGATCTGGGCGCGCGGGCGCTGCTGGAGCAGATCGGTGATGCGCCGGCCAGAGCGGTGATCACCGTGATCGGCGGGCAAGGGCACCTGTTCGGTCGTGGCAACCAGCAATTCAGCCCGGCCCTGATTCGCCGCCTGGGCAAGGACAATATCCAGATCCTTGCTACCCGCACCAAACTGAAGACCCTGGAAGGGCGGCCGCTGCTGGTGGACACCGGTGATGCAGCGCTCGACCGGGAGCTGTGTGGTCTGTGGCCGGTGACGACCGGCTATGAGGATCAGGTGTTGTATCGGGTAAGCACTGAGGCAGTTAACAGTGAATAGTTAAC
>NZ_DEXN01000009.1:212082-214116 GCF_002364155.1 Alcanivorax sp. UBA3183 | reverse complement strand
TCGCTATTAACTATTCACTGTTAACTGTTCACTATCCTCACCCGTGCCGCTTCTCCTGCAATGCTGCAATACGATCATCCAGCGGCGGGTGGGAGGCGAAAAGGGCCTTGAAGCCTTCGGCCAGGCCGGAGTTGATACCGAAGGCCACCAGGGTATCCGGCATCTGGTTGGGCATCTGTGATTCTGCTTTCAGCCGTTGCAGGGCAGAGATCATGTCACGACGCTCTGCCAGCTGCGCGCCTGCCACATCGGCCCGGTATTCCCGGAAGCGGGAGAACCACATGACGATGGCGCTGGCGGCGATGCCGAAGATGATTTCCGCCACGATTACCACGATGTAGTAACCGAATCCCAGACCGCCCCCGCCGTCACGGCGCATGAAGCTGTCCACCACATAGCCGACAACGCGGGCGGCAAAGATCACGAAGGTATTTACCACCCCCTGGACCAGGCTCAGGGTGACCATGTCGCCGTTGGCCACATGGCCGATCTCGTGGGCCAGCACCGCGCGCACTTCTTCCGGGCGGAAGCGGCTCAGCAGGCCCTGGGACACCGCTACCAGGGCGGCATTCTTGTTCCAGCCGGTGGCAAAGGCGTTGGATTGCTGGGCCGGGAAAATACCCACTTCAGGCATTTTGATCCCCGCCTTGCCAGACAGCTCTTTCACTGTCTGTAACAGCCATCGTTCGGCATCGTTGCCGGGCTGCTCGATGATCTTTACCCGCGCAGACCATTTGGCCATGGGCTTGGAAATCAACAGGGAAATCAGCGAGCCGGCAAAGCCAAACACCGCACTGAAGATCAGCAGGCTGGTCAGGTCCAGCCCCGAGCCACTGGCGGCAAAATAGGAATTCACCCCGAGCAGACTCAGGGTAATGCTGGCGACCACAATCACCGCCATGTTGGTCAGCAGATAAAGCGCAATGCGCATCATCGTCGGTTGTCTCCACGTGTCATCGGAAATGCCAAGTATGGGGGCGAAGGAGGGGAAGGCAAGGTATACTGCGTGGCAAAATTGCATCCTGCCACGTCTCTATCACTGCCTTTCCGATCCTATGCAACTCACCAAACTGTCAGACCTGCTTGCCCCTTATCTGGTTCCCTCCACGCCGACCCGGCACCGCCTTTTTCATGGCCGGGGGAAAACCGTGCCGGCTCTGGAATGGCTGACTATTGACTGTTTTGCACCGGTGCTGGTGGCCACGGTATTCCGGGCCCAGGACGATGCCATCCTGCAGGCGCTGGAAGCCAGCCTGACAGCCGCACTGGTCGCCCTGGGCTGTGACACCCTGGTCGTTCAGCATCGCTATGATGGCCAAGCGGAGAATGTGCTGGTGTGCGGCCAACTGCCCGAGTCGCCGTTGGCAGAGGAAGACGGGCTGGTCTACAAGCTGGATTTCCAGCGCGGACAGAATCTGGGTTTCTTTGCCGATATGGCTCAAGGTCGGCGCTGGATTCGTGAGCGTGCCGAGGGCAAGAAAGTCCTCAACCTGTTCAGTTTTACCTGCAGTTTTTCCGTTGCGGCCTTGGCCGGCGGTGCTGAATCGGTGGTGAATATTGATCTCTCCGACCCGGCACTCAGACTGGGACAGCAGAATCATGGACTCAACGGGTTCAAGGATGCCAAGGTGCATTATCTGCCGCACAACATTTTCCGAAGTTGGAAAAAACTGCACAGTCTGGGCCGTTACGACATCATCGTGATTGATCCTCCCAGCGCCCAGAAAGGCAGTTTCATGGTGGAAAAGGACTACCCGAAGCTGCTGAAGAAGCTGCACAAACTGCTGGCGCCGCAGGCGGAGATTCTTGCCTGTGTGAATGCGCCCTGGCTGGATTATGGCTGGCTGGAAGCTTGTGTGGAGGAGAATCTGCCGGGAGCAGAGCTGGCAGGGCGTTTACCGGGAGCGCCGGGGTTTGATGAAGCCGGGGAGCCTGCGCTGAAGACGGTGCACTACCACTACCGGCGGCCGGCAGAGCTCGATAGCTGATCTCCTGCATTTGCAATAGCCACCGTAGGGTGCACTGAGCCTAAGG
>NZ_DEXN01000009.1:211295-212002 GCF_002364155.1 Alcanivorax sp. UBA3183 | reverse complement strand
AGCCTAAGGCGAACTGCACCATCCCAACGCCAGATCGGTGCAGTTCGCCTTAGGCTCAGTGCACCCTACGCAGCGGCAACAGACTTGGGGTTTAGAAGCCGTCTTCGGTGACGAAATGCGGGTTGTCTTCCTGCTTGAGCAGATCGGCAAATTCTTCGGCCTGTACCGGCTCCGGATTTCGTGACAGCAGATAACGCACTACCGCTGTGGTACGCACTGAATCCTGAGCACGGATGGCCTGCAGGAACTGCTCGGCGAGTGTCGCTTTCTCGTGCTTGACGGTGGCGGGTAGTGACGGATCGGTGTTGTCAAAGCGCAGCTCACTGATGGCGGTCAACAATACAAAAGCCTTGTTGGTCAGCACGGACTGCTCAATACCTTCCTGAAAGATGGTCGCCTGATAACGCAGCAACCCTTCCTCTGCCAGCCACAGCATGGCGCCCAGGCAGGCCATGTGACGGCTGCTGTGCAAGCCCACATCGTCCACTTCCGTAGGACCGATAATGTCTTCCACGTACAGCGCGCCGGGGCGCGGGAAGCTCATGTAAGCCTGCATGAGGATGCGGGCAACGTCGTGGCTGAAGTCGTCGATGTGCAGGTGTGACATGGGCGGCTCTTTGAAAGCAAAAGCAGGAGCGTCGCTGGCGGCGCGATCACCAGCGACGTTTAAAGCGAAGCCGCTGCAGGAGTTCCTCTTGAGGGACGAA
>NZ_DEXN01000009.1:139532-211211 GCF_002364155.1 Alcanivorax sp. UBA3183 | reverse complement strand
GGAATCGCGCCGCCAGCGACGCTTCTGCAAGTCGGTTCGGGAATCAATCCCTGTTATTTTTTTCGTACCCGATCCAGATAACGGGCAATGCGGCCGATGGAATCTTCCAGGTCATCCACCCGGGGCAAGAACACCACGCGGAAGTGATCCGGGTTTGGCCAGTTGAAGGCGGTACCCTGAACGATCAGGACCTTTTCTTCGCGCAGTAGATCCAGTGCAAAGGCTTCATCGTCTTCAAACGGGAACACCTTCGGGTCCAGTTTCGGGAATAGATACAGGGCGGATTTGGGTTTGACGCAACTGACTCCGGGAATGGAATCGAGCATTTCCCAGGCCAGATCCCGCTGGCGTCCCAGGCGCCCGGTGGGCAACACCAGATCCCCGATGCTTTGGTAGCCGCCCAGAGCAGTCTGGATTGCATGCTGGCTGGGTACGTTGGCGCACAGGCGCATGCTGGCCAGCATATCGAGCCCTTCGATATAGCTCTCTGCCCGGTGTTTAGCACCTGATATCACCATCCAGCCAGCGCGGAAACCAGCAGCGCGATAATTTTTGGACAGGCCGTTGAACGTGATGAACAGAAGATCGTCGGCCATGGATGCGATGGACGTATGCACCTCGCCGTCGTAGAGGATCTTGTCGTAGATCTCGTCGGCGAACACGATCAGGTTGTTTTCCCGGGCAATCTGCAACAACTCCTGCAGCATGGCCGGCTCGTAGTTGGCGCCGGTGGGGTTGTTCGGGTTGATGATCACCAGGGCCTTGGTGTTCTTGTTCACCTTGGCACGAATATCTTCCAGTGACGGTTGCCAGTCTTGCTGTTCATCACACAGGTAGTGCACCGGGGTGCCGCCGGACATGCGCACGGCAGCGGTCCACAGGGGGTAGTCCGGTGCCGGCAACAGCACTTCATCGCCGCTGTTGAGCAAGGCCTGCATGGACATGACAATCAGCTCGGACACGCCATTGCCGATGATCACATCATCTACGGTGACGCCTTCGATGCCCTTGGTCTGGGTATACTGCATCACTGCCTTGCGGGCCGGGAACAGACCCTTGGAGTGGCAGTACCCGGTGGAATCCGGCAGGTTGCTGATCACGTCCTGAAGCAGCTCTTCCGGTGCCTCGAAGCCGAAGGGCGCAGGATTGCCGATGTTCAGCTTGATCACCCGGTGACCTTCGTCTTCCAGGCGATGGGCTTCACGCAGCACCGGGCCGCGAATGTCGTAACATACACCGCGCAGTTTGTCGGATTTGTTGACGTGGTATTGGTCGATGGTCATGCCGGTCCCGTTGAATTGGATAGAGCCAAGAGGCTGATTCTACAATGTCCCCAAATTACTGTATATCGACCTGAATCCGTGACTGCATCGCGGATCCAGTTATCGAGTTACTAGAAACAAAACGCAACCGGAGCAGAGCGTGACCCCATTCAAGGATTTGTTGGCCCTGGCGGTAAACCGCAAGGGGTCTTTAAAAGCGGTCAAGGCGGAACTGCCTGGCGTGGCGGATGCCGGGCTTTTGCGCAACCGTGATGATGCGTTCTACTTTTCGGCGTTGACCCGGCGCATTTTCCGGGCCGGGCTCAAGCATTCCCTGGTGGACAACAAATGGCCGGCGTTCGAGGATGCTTTTTTCGGTTTCGATCCGGAAAAGCTGGTGCTGATGCCGGATAGCATGCTGGACGAGCGCATGCAGGACACGCGCCTGATTCGCCACTGGGGCAAGATGAAAGCCATTCGCCATAATGCTCAGCTGGTGCTGGATCTGGCCGAGGAGTACGGCAGTGTTGGCAACTGGCTGGCGGATTGGCCGGCGGATGACACCGTGGGAATGTGGCTGCTGCTCAAAAAGCGCGGTAAACAACTGGGTGGTAACTCCGGAGCCGCCTTCCTGCGCATGGTGGGCCGTGATACCTGGTACCCCACCGGTGATGTGATTGCTGCCTTGAAGGCCCAGAATATCATCGACAAACCCCCGGCCAGCCAGCGTGACCAGCGGTCTGCTCAGGCGGCGTTCAATGTCTGGCAGCAGGAGAGTGGCTGGCCCCAGGCCCATATCAGTAAAGTGTTGGCTTTTACGATCGGCTGATGTGCAGGGGCGTCGGTGTAGGGTCGGCCTTGATGGGTTTACTCAGATAAATGATAATGACTCTCCTTTTCACATTGAGCTGGATTCATTTCATGGCTGCTGTTCCCATCCCGGTGCGCCTCGCCGCTGTTCTGATCTCGATCTTCTTCCTTAATTCGCCTGCGTTTGCCAGCAACCAGACTGCTCTGGTGCAGTTGGTGGAGTACGTCGGGGCGGATTACATCAATGCCGTGGTGGATGGCGATATCGTCAGCCCGGAAGAATACGCCGAGATGGAAGAGTTTACGGCCCTGTTGGCGCAGGGGGTGGCTCAGCTACCTGCCGCTGATGGCAAGCAAGACTTGCAGGATAAGGCGAATGCCCTGCAAAGGGCGGTGATCGACAAGGCCGTGGAACCCCGTATCAAAGAACTGACCCAGTCTATTCGTGCCACCCTGGTCACCGTCTACGGCATCCCGGTGTCGCCAAAAGCGGCACCGGATCTTGAGCGCGCCGCCGAGCTGTATCAAACCCAATGTGTCGCCTGCCATGGCGCCGAAGGCCGGGGTGATGGACCTGCTGGCGCGGCGTTGGAACCGGCTCCCACCAACTTTACGGAAGTCACCCGCTACAACGGGCGCTCGTTACTGGGCCTGCATACCACCATCACCCAGGGAGTGGATGGCACCGGTATGGGCGCTTACAGCGATACCCTAAGTGACAAAGACCGCTGGGCGCTGGCGTTCTTCGTGGGAGCCAAAGCGGTCAGCGATGAGATGGCAGAAACCGGCAAGACAGCTTTCAACCAGATCCCCGGCATGAAGACATCACTGACGCTGGATACCCTGGTGGCCCAGGCGCCGGAAGATGTGTTGAAAGAGCAGGGCGAACAGGCCTATGCGGCCCTGGGGTATCTACGCCGGGAGCCGTCTGCGTTGTTCAACAAAAACCGCTATATAGCCCTGAGTGATGAACGCCTGCAGGAAGCCGAAAGCGCCTACCGCAGCGGTGATCGTCAGGCGGCCCGGGCCGCTGCCCTGTCCGCCTATCTGGACGGCTTCGAGATGATCGAACAGCAGCTTGCGGCAGTGGATGGGGACCTTATGCGTGTGGCCGAAGCGGATTTCATGGCGGTGCGTGAAGCCATCGATCGTAACCGAGCGGCGGATACGGTGAGCGAGCGAGTGACAGCGGCGCGGGCCTCCCTGTCGAAGGCGGCGGATGCCCTGTCCGGGGATGGCCTGAGCCCTGCGGCAACCTTCTCTGCCAGCTTTTTCATTCTGTTCCGTGAAGGGCTTGAAGCCCTGTTAGTGGTGGCGGCTCTGCTGACCTTTACCCGCAAGGCCAACGCGGTAAGCGCCACCCGTCATATTCATCTGGGCTGGATTGCTGCTCTGGTAGCCGGCGGGCTGACTTGGTATGCGGCCAATTCGCTGGTCACGTTCAGCGGCGCTTCCCGGGAAATGACGGAAGGGGTGGCGGGCGTCGTTGCTGCCCTGATCCTGTTCTACGTGGGCTTCTGGATGCACAGCAACAGCAATAGTCAGAAATGGATGGGCTATATCCGTAGCAAGGTAGATGATGCTCTGGGCAGTGGTACGGTCTGGGTGTTGACGTTCGTTGCCTTTATCTCCGTTTACCGGGAAATCTTCGAAACGATCCTGTTCTATCAGGCGCTGTGGAGTCAGGTGACGATGGTGACTCAGGCCTTCCTTTTCTATGGAATCGCAGCGGCCGTTCTGGGGCTGGCTGTGGTCTGCTTCCTGTTCTTCCATATTGGCATGAAGCTGCCTCTTGGCCTGTTCTTCCGGGTAACCAGTCTGGTATTGCTGGTGTTGTCGGTGGTACTGCTTGGACGCGGCATTGCCGCCCTGCAGGAGGCGGGCGTATTGAGCGCGTTTTATCTGGGCGTTCCCACCATTGAATGGTTGGGTGTCTTCCCTACGTTGCAAGGCGTGGTAGCGCAGATGATCGCGGTAATACTGGGCGTCGTGTTGTGGTTGCGGGGTAGCAGGCAACAGGCATAGCGCTTTTACTGGCGTGTGGGCGTGTCTAATAGGTCAGAATCAGGAATAATTACCTCTGCCTCTTTCTGGAGCGTCGATATTCTGGCGCTCCAGAGATTCCCCTGTCCCGAGCGCCTTTGGCGCTGTGGTGCGTGAAAGCGGTACTGCCATGTCACAAACCAAAATCAGTTTTCTCGGCATCGGCTTGATGGGCGCCCCCATGGCGGCCCGTCTGCTGGATGCCGGTTTTTCCCTGACTCTCTGGAACCGGACCCCGGAAAAGGCGCAAGCCTTGTCCGACCGTGCGCGTCTAGCTGCCAGTCCGGCGGAGGCTGTTGCCGAGGCGGATGTGGTGATCACCATGCTGGAAAACGGCACAGTCGTGGACCAGGTGCTCTATCAGAGTGGTGCCATTAACCAGCTTCGCCAGGGTGCGCTGGTGATCGACATGAGCTCCATCGAGCCGGCCATGGCCCGCCGTCATGGGACGTTGGTGGAGGCGCAAGGCGGGGCTTATCTGGATGCGCCGGTGTCCGGGGGAACCCGGGGTGCGGAAGCAGGGACCCTGTCGATTATGGCCGGCGGTGGCGACGAGAGTTTCGTGCGTGCCGCTGAGGTACTTCAACCCATGGGCATCGTGACGCATATCGGCCCGGTGGGTAGCGGTCAGCTGGCCAAGCTCGCCAATCAGGCCATTGTCGGCATCACCATTGGCGCGGTGTCGGAAGCCCTGTTGCTGGCAGCCAGGGGTGGGGCACGGCCGGAAAAGGTTCGTGAGGCCCTGCTGGGCGGTTTTGCCGGCAGCAAGATTCTCGAACAGCATGGTGAGCGTATGCTGCAGCGCAATTTCGAGCCCGGTGCACCGGCGCGGATTCAGCTCAAGGATCTGCGCATGATCCTGGATGAGGCCCGTAGTGAAGGCCTGACATTGCCGCTCAGTCAGCGGGTGTTCGAGCAATACCGGGCATTGCTCGCCAGCGGCAACGGCGAGGTGGATCACAGTGGCCTGTTGCTGGAACTGGAGCGGCTCAATGGCGTCCGACTAGGCAATGCTGACGAGGAACACTGATGCCACGCTTTGCCGCCAATCTTTCCCTGCTGTTCACCGAGTTGCCGTTTCTGGACCGCTTTGCCGCCGCTGCTGACGCTGGCTTTCAGGGTGTGGAATATCTGTTTCCCTATGACTGGCCGGCGTCGAGCTTGGCGGAAAAGCTGCAACAGCATCATCTGACCCAGGTACTGTTCAATCTGCCGCCAGGGGACTGGCAGGCCGGTGAGCGCGGTATTGCCTGCCTGCCGGACCGGGTGGAGGAGTTTCGCGAAGGGGTGTTTCAGGCCCTGGAGTATGCCGAGGTGCTGGATTGCCCGCGGATGAATTGTCTGGCGGGCATTCGGCCGGAGTCTCTGCCTGCTGATGTGGCGTTCCAGACCCTGGTGGAAAACCTGCGTTTTGCCGCTGATCTGCTGGCGGCGAAAGGAATGACCCTGACGGTGGAAGCGATTAACTCGAAAGTGGACATGCCGGGGTTCTTTGTTGATACGTCTCTTGCTGCCATGACGGTCATCGAGGCAGCGGGGCGGGAGAATATCCGGTTCCAGTTCGATCTCTACCATATGCAAATCATGGAGGGGGATCTGTGCCGTTCCCTTTCGCGACTTTGTCCCCATATAGGACATATTCAGTTTGCCGATAATCCGGGACGCCATGAACCGGGTACCGGCGAAATTCATTTTGATAGGGTGTTTGCCCACCTTGATGCGCTTGATTATCAGGGCTGGGTCAGTGCGGAGTATCGTCCGCAACAGGACACCGAAACCAGTCTTGGCTGGTTCAGACCACGGATTAACTGATTAATGATGCAACTTAACTGGGGCGGCAAAATTATTCTCGGCCTGCTGGGGATGCTGGTGGGAGGGCCCATCGGCCTGGGTATCGGGGTGTTGATCGGGCACATGCTCGACAAAGGCGCCGCCCAGGTGCAGAACGTTCGCCCGCAGCAGGCGGAAGTGCAGAAGGCCCTGTTTGATACGGTGTTTTCCATCATGGGCCATCTGGCCAAGGCGGATGGCCGGGTCAGCGAGGATGAAATCGCCCAGGCCCGGGCAGTGATGGATCGCATGCAGCTCAACGAGGAACAGCGCGCTGAAGCCATTGCCCTGTTCAATCGTGGTAAAGAGGCTGACTTCCCTCTTGATGCAACCGTCGCTGAATTCGCGAGTACGGTAAAACACCGCAAGCAACTGATACTGGTATTGCTTGAAGTCCTGCTGCAAGTAGCCCTGGCGGACGGTGAGATCCACGAGGCGGAAGAAGAAATTCTGGTTCGGGTTGCCGAAGGGCTGGGTGTGCCGCGGGCCCAGTTTCAGCAGATTCTCAACATGCTGCTGGCCCAGGCCCAGTTCTCCGGTGCAGGCGGTGCCTATCGAGGCGGGCAGAGCTCTGCCGGTCCATCGCGGCCATCCCTGGGACAAGCTTATAAGGTGCTGGGTGTTAGTGAGTCTGCGTCCAACCAGGAAATCAAGAAGGCCTACCGCAAGCTGATGAGCGAACATCATCCGGACAAACTGGCGGCGAAAGGGGTGCCGGACGAGATGATCCGCATGGCCACCGAGAAAACCGCGGAAATCAGTAAGGCTTACGACATGATCAAGGATAACCGCGGTTTTAAATAGGCGGCCCACAACACGAAAGACGCCCACTGTTGGAGCTTTGCTTGCAAAGCGAATTTTCCAGCGAGGAGGTTGCTTTGATCCTTCGCTTTGCAAGCAAAGCTCCAACGGTTATCCGCCGCGTGCCGCGTGGGGCTTTTGCGTTTCTTCAATAACTCACGCTGGGTAGCCGGTCCACTTTCGGGATCGACCAGCCACTGCTCACCAGATCGCTTTCTCCGGTCCACCATCGATTCAGCAACCGGGTCGCCAGATCGGCGCGAGCCCGGCCCCCCAGACGCTGGCTGGCTTCGTGATAGGCAGGCTGAAAGCGCAATCGCGGTGGCAGCCGGCGGGTGATGTCCATTAGCCGGTTCAGGTGCTTCTGGTAGGCGCGGTGGCTGTCCAGCCCGGTTTGCGGTAACCGGAATGTCTGTCTCAGGTGTTCGGGGATCTGGAAAGAGGCCAGCGGCAGGTAGGGGCTATAGGGCAGTCGCCCCGGGTAGCCCTGCTCGCGGATCAGGTTGTGGCCCAGCTGGCGGCGTCGATCACTGATCGGGCCATGGTGGTTGAGGCGACGCTTCCACCAGCGCTGATGGGCGTGCCAGTCTGCCGGTCGCCGACTTTCGGGAATTCCCATGACCTGCGCCAGCAACATGGTTTCCTCGAACAACCGTTCCTGGTGGGCGGTATTCAGCGGCTCGATGATCTCCTGGTACACCGTCAGGCAGGAATCCATCCAGGCCGTCAGCGCATACAGCAGGGTTTCACTGTCATCCACGTCGAACAGTGTCTTGCGTCGCATGCGTGGGCTGTCCAGTGTCAGCAAGGCCTGGTCCAGGTTGCCGAACACCAGTTTCAGCATGAATACCTGGGTGTGCTGAAGCCGTTGTACCAGGTCATGGGAATCCGCCAGTAACTGGGACAGACGACTGTCCGCCAGGGCCAACAGTGCCACTCGACCGTGTGCCAGGGAGGTGAGGTTCTCGCGCATCAGCTGCCAGCAGATGGAGCCGGGGCCGAACAGGCCCGCATCGGGCTGATGGCATTGTTCGCTGGCCTGGAACAGGCCGGCCTGGATATGGTCGCGGGTCAGTAATTGCGGTAACGCCATGTGCACGCCTCCTTTGTGCAGTGTGGGTCTCCAACTACCACCGAGCTGCCCGGTGACAACGTAGCGCTCTGGGGAGTCTCTGAATCACTCCTTGCGTACTCAGCGTGCCCTTCAGACCCCGCCCTCCGGGTCTTCCTGGCTGGCCCGCACTCGTTGTTGCGTCTTGAAGGTGCAGAGCCGACGGATGGACATATCTCAATCCCCTTTGGGGGGACACCTTCAAAATCTCGCCGCTCTTTACACCTTGGCCGAAGGGGAGAGCCAGCCAGGAAGACTGAGCATGCAAGGAGTGATTCAGAGGCTCCCTATTCATCCTACGGGCCTGCCTGATTGAATCTAATCAGGAAATGTGGTGATTTAATGATGTACGGGAACAGTGGCGCAGTTTTTTGTGTCGGAGAGTGAGACGTAGCCCTTGCCGGGTTACTGAACGTTACCGCAAAGGAGAAATGTCCATGTTGGGAGAGAATCACAGCATCCACCATGAATTTCCGGATCAGCGCCAGAAGATTGACGAACTGGTGAGCAATGATCCCGGTTTCAAGACGCTGGTGATGGAGCACGACAAGCTGGACAAGCAGATACGGGGCCTGGAAATGCGTGAGAGCCCGATTGCAGACCTTGATATGGAACGTTTGAAGCGGGAGCGTATTCGATTAAAGGATGAGGTGTACCATCGTCTTAATAATGGTTAAAGATAAAAAAGAAACCTGACGCATCAAAATGTCAGGTGTTAAAAATCACGAAAGGCTTGTTGGGTTAAAGGCGTTCTGACGCTGCTCAGCTTCAGGCGTTACCGCTAGAAATCCACTCTTCCTGTAACGATGAGCTGGACATCGTCCACTTCATCCTGGTTCACCAGTGGTGCTGCCACATCCAGGTGAAGCACCCGATCCACGCGGAACTTGCTGGGGCTGAGACGCAATCCCAGCCCCGCGTTTGCCAGAGTGCTACCGCGGGGTTGGCCTTGCTCCCAAGCTTGCCCAGCATCCACATATACAGCACCGCCCACATAGGCCAGGTTGAAAATCTGCCAATTGGTAAAGCGGCGTCGTTCGACGGACAACACCCAGCGCCGGTCACCCCGCTGATAGTCCGTGGGGTAGCCGCGCAAGTTGTCGTTGCCTCCGATCGTGAGTTGTTCGTCCTGGCGCAAATTGCGGCCGGCATTCACATTCAGACGGGCAAACCAGCGGTTGTTCTGGTTAAGGAAATAATAATAACTGAGGTTGCCCCCATAGTAGGTGCTGACAAAGTCATCGTCTTGATAGCGGCCACTCGCAGACAATCCACTGCGAAACAAATGGTGCTTGCGGATAAAGCGGGTATTGCTGGTGCTGAAATTGAAAATGACAGACTCGGCATTACTGCCAAGCGCTTTGCTGGCATGCCCCATTCGCGCAAAGTGATACCAGCCCAGGCGAATGTCTTCCTGACGTTGGGCGCGGTTTAGGTTTGAGGCTACCAGATGTTGGTTCTCCTGATACTCCACGGATATCGAAGGGTAAACGCGGCGCTCGTCCTCGGGCAGCGAGGTGGTTTCGTCGGGAACCGCGCTGAAGCGTTCCTCCTCGTCGGTTATCCCTAGCCGCCAGCGGACAATGGCTTGCTCCTGGACACCCGGTGACCAACCCACAAAGGCTTCGTAACGGCTATCTTCCTGCCGAAAGCGATTGACGGTCTGACCGTTGACTTCGATGCGTTCGAGTAGGTTCTCTCGCTGTATGTCAACGCCACCGGACCAGCGGCTGTCCAGCTGATAGAAAGGGCGTATGAGGCCGCCGGAGAGGGATTCACCATCACTGGCGTTGGTATAGCTAAGATTCAGTTGCATCCGTGCGGGCAGTAGGGGGTTACGATAACTGAAAAAGTGGCCGCTGCGATCGGCGTCATCGAAGTAGCCCGCGGCGACTCGCTGGCCGCTGCCCAACAAGTTACTTTCCGTAAACCCGGCACTGGTGCTGGTCTCACCGCCAGAACGTGATGCCGAGGTAGATGGCGAAAAGGTCCATACATCCCGCGTTACTACCAGCAAGTCAATGTGATCCGCACACACCCTGTGGGGCACGATCATCGCATCGACAAGATAGTCGTTACTGCGCAAAAGTCGTTCATTTTCCCTGAGATGATCTCTATCCAGCGGTTCACCGCTCGTCAGGATCATTTGTTTCTCAAGGGTCGTCTTACGGGTTTCTATATGCAAAAAATTAGCGGTTCGATAGAGCCAGTTATCTTCTGCCGGATCGTTTTCATTGAAGATGGGAAGCACGCTGTAGTGGATCTTGCCGATAGGGCGCCCTTGGTAACGACTGAAATCCACTTTCTGGCGGGTCTCGACAAATTCAAACAGGGCCGGATCCCCGTCTTCGTAGACAAGCTCACAGCTTTCCACAGTGGGCGGGGATGCCAAGCCTGGTAAGGGCCACAACAACAGCGTTGCCGTCAGCCAGGAAATGCCAAACCCGGCCCGGGAGAGTTGTTGCCGCTGCGTACCGGGACACAGTGCCTGCATGAACGAACGCCTGACCGGGAGAGCTTTTACTCTACAAAGCCTACGGCGGGAATGACAAGTTTTCTGCCGTACCTCGCACTCTTTCATGTTATTCCATTTTCAGGCTGGCGCTCGGCTCATCCAGTTGCTGGCGGGCATAGTTGCCGGGCGTAAGCCCCTGGCTGTCCTTGCTGTAGAACAGCCGGGTAACAAAATAAAACTCCTGACCAAAAGGGATGTCCGTCAGTGAAAAGCCCACATTGGGAAGCTGGCCAGGAAAACGCTCCGGGTCATTGGCCAGCGAAGCATCATCCTGGTAGAGCAGACGGGCAGGGGTATCAAAGCCCTTCAGGAAAGCCAGCTGGGCGAGCAAATCAAAACCACGGCCGGTGCTGAACCAGATCCAGTTGTCACCCTCAAGGGGCTTGTCGAGCATGGCCTTTTCGGCATCGGACAAACGGCCGTCAGTAACCGCCACATGATTGCCGGTCCAACTGGTCATCAGTTGACTGTCATAGAGGCCGTTGCCGTCCAGGGAAATATCCAGTGCCGGGCGCTTCACTACAGTTTCGGCGATGCCGGGCAAGGTAAAGCGACTATGGATCTCCATCTGTTTGGGCATCACCAGAAAATAATTGTTGATGCGCAGCACGGGTACCTTGGCAACGGTTACCGAAGTGGACGCGTAAACCAGCGCTGCCAGCGGACCATTGATGACCTGTTTTACCTTGGGATCCAGGTTGTTGTTGTTCAGGGTGATCCTGTTGTTTTCTCCGAACAGGCCGGCACTGAGGCGTAGTTTGAGGGTATCGAGAATGCTCTGGCGCTCACCGTTTTCGCCCTCAAAGCCGCGAAAATAAAAGTCGCTCCAGTTGAACAGGTTGCCGTCTGCCATGCTCAGTGCATAGTCGGTACTTTTGATTGTCATGGACTGCGGGTCGAACTGCACGTAGCGATCGGTACTCTGCAGGTATGCGTTCTTGATCAGGTAGAAGTAACGGGTTTCGCCATCTTGTTCCACGGCCAGTTCTGCGGCCACCTGTTCGGTGACCGGGCCGCCAAGGGGCTTTCCGCCATCTTCAAAGCGCAGCAGCAGGCGATCCTCGGCATCAATCCGGAGGGGGTCGCCAACCGGACTGGTGCTGTCATCTTCTTCGAAATAGGGGTAACCCTGTTCCGACCATTGCACCCATTGATGAGGCACGGGCGCCAGGCGCCCATCTTGCATGGTGAAGAACGAATAGAGCCCGCTCTGCTTTCCATGCAGGACTTTGAAGGTGTCGCCGGTAAGCGTAATGATCTGGGCGTGCAAAGGACCTGACAGGGCCAGGAGAGGAAATAGCAGGGCGGCCGTCAACGTCGGCAAGCGTTTATTATTCTTCATGTTTTACATCACTGGGCCGGTACAAGCCTACATGATGCGCGTTTAAACCGGGCCGTCAATGGCCCGGTAAACGGGTGGTCAGTTTGCCAGCTCAGGGCGGTCGGAGAAATGTTCAAGTGCCTGCGGATTGGCCAGGGCATTGCGGTTGGTTACCGGGCGCCCGTGGATCACTTCCCGGACTGCCAGTTCGACAATTTTGCCGCTGACCGTGCGTGGAATTTCCGGCACCTCGGCAATCACCGCCGGGACATGGCGGGGCGTGGCACCTTCACGGATCGCTTTGCGGATTCGCGTCTGTAGTGCCTCGCTGAGATCGACGCCATCGGCCAGCACCACAAACAGCACTACGCGCACATCCCCTTGCCACTCCTGGCCGACCACAATGGCTTCACGGATCGCATCCAGGGTTTCCACCTGACGGTAGATTTCTGCTGTGCCGATGCGAACGCCGCCTGGGTTGAGCACTGCATCGGAACGGCCGTGAATGATCAGCCCGCAGTGTTGCTCATGGAGCACCAGCTGGGCGTAATCCCCATGGGCCCAGACGCCGTCAAAACGTGCGAAGTAAGCCTTGTGGAAACGGCTGCCATCCGGGTCGTTCCAGAACTGTATCGGGCAGCAAGGGAAGGGCTGTCGACACACCAGTTCGCCCTTGCTGTCCGCCAGCGGTTCGCCGTCGTCGTCAAACACGGCCACGTCCATGCCCAGGCCTGGGCACTGCAATTCGCCGCGGTAGACCGGCAGCAACGGGTTGCCGAGAGCAAAGCAGGAAATAATATCGGTACCGCCGGAAATGGAGCTGACCAGCAGATTCGCTTTCACCTGCTCATAGAGATAGTCATAACTCTCGTGGAGCAAGGGGGAGCCGGTGGAGAAGAGCGTGCGCAGGGTGGCCAGATCATGGCTTTCGCGGGGCTTGAGGCCAGATTTCTCCACGGCCTGGATGAACTTGGCGCTGGTGCCGAAATGGGTAATGGCTTCGTCATCCACCAGATCGAACAGCCGGGCGGTGTTCGGGTAGGCCGGGTTGCCATCGTAGAGCACCAGGGTGGCACCGGTATGTAGACCACACAGCAACCAGTTCCACATCATCCAGCCGCAGGTGGTGAAATAGAACAGGGTGTCATCTGCGCCCACGTCCGCATGCAGCTGCAATTCCTTGGTCTGCTGCAGCAGGGTGCCGCCGGCGCCATGAACGATGCATTTGGGCTGCCCGGTGGTGCCGGAGGAATAGAGAATGAACAGCGGATGATTGAACGGCAGTGCGGCGAAGTCCGGTGCCGGCCCGGCACTGTCGAGCCAGGTTTGCCAGATGAGTGCCCGTCGCACCGGTGTACTGTTGCCCTTGCCGGGCACCACCACCATCAATGCCGGTTTCAGGGCATCATGCAGGGCGTCGATTCGCTCGCCCAGGTCGATCCATTTGCCGTTGTAGTGATAGCCATCACAGGCTAGCAGCACGGTGGGTTCGATCTGGCCGAAGCGGTCCAGCACGCCGGATACGCCAAAGTCCGGCGAACAGGATGACCATACCGCGCCGATCCAGGCAGCGCCCAGGGCGGCGATCACCGTCTCAATACGATTGGGCATGTAGCCGGCGACCCGGTCGCCGGGTTTAACGCCGGCAGCCTGCAATTGGGCAGCCACCTTGCCGGCGGCTACACGCAGATCGGCGTAACTGACCTCGGTGCGGGTGCCGTCTTCCAGCACGCTGATCAGCGCCGGGTGAGTATCGTTGCGGTGTAACAGGTTTTCCGCATAGTTCAGCTTAGCTTGCGGAAACCAGCGGGTGTCCTGGAAACGGTCGCGGCGTGTGAGTACGGTGTTGCCGGGCTCACCCACCAGACCACAGAAGTCCCACACCTGTTGCCAGAATGCCTCCGGTTGCTCCACTGACCAGGCATGCAGGGCATTGTAGTCGTCCAGTGGCTGGCCACTGTGGTGGCGGGCCTGTTCCCAGAATCTGGCCAGTCGGCTGTTCTGTTGTGCTTCACCCGGTTGCCAAAGCGGTGCGGCCATTTTGTTCTCCCAAGGGTCTGGTGTCCGGCAGCAGGTGTCCGGCGGTTTCAATCAGGTTGGTCATCGCGGCCGAAAGGCCGCGATTGTCAGTCGTCAGCGGTCTCTTCAAATTCCACCAGTAGGGTGCCTTCGTTGACGCTGTCGCCGACTGCCACATGAAAGTCATGCACTATCCCCGGCACCGTAGCGCGCAGGGTGTGCTCCATCTTCATGGCCTCCAGTGTAATCACCGCATCGCCAGCAGCAACGGTATCGCCGGCAGACACATGCAGGGCCACGATGGTGCCGCTCATGGGCGCCATGAAGCCGGCTTCTTCGTCGTGCCGGGCGCTCTCACGGCTGGGGTTCAATGTGACCGCATGGGCCTGTCCCGCCACGAACAACAGCAGGGTGTGATCATCTTTGCGGGCATGGCGTGCGCGCAGACCGACGTTTCCCCAATGCAGGGTGATGCCGTGATCCGTGAGAGTGGCACTGAGAGGCGCTTGCTGGTCGCTCACGGCGGCACGGCCGTCCTGCTCACGAACGGTTACCAGGTCGCCATCAACCTGAAGTAGCGTCTGCCGGAAACGTCTACCCAGCGGCCGCCAGCCCTGCAGGCTTTGCCAGGGTGAGTTGCCGGTGTTGTCGGTGGCGAATACCTGGCTGGCGGCCAGGGCCAGCAGCGCTGGATCAGTGCCGGTGGCCTCCAGCAGTTGCGGGCGGTGTTCCAGAAGACGGGTGTCCAGTTCGCCACCGGCAAAGGCACCGTCGTTGAGTACCCGGTGCAGGAAGGGCGCATTGTGATGGATGCCGCTCAGTTCCAGGGCTTCCAGAGCCATGATCAGTTTCTGGCGGGCCTCATTGCGTGACGCACCATGGCAGATCAGCTTGGCGATCATGGGGTCGTAATGGTCGTCCACCCGATCGCCATTCTCATAACCGGCATCCACCCGGGCCACTTCATGGGGCCAGCGCAGATGGCTGAGCAGACCGGAGGAGGGCAGGAAGCCCTGTTCCGGATTTTCCGCATACAGGCGCACTTCCATGGCGTGGCCGAGACGCTCGATCTGATGCTGCGCTTTGGGCAGCGGCTCGCCGGCGGCGACGGCGAGCTGCCAGGCAACCAGGTCTTCGCCGGTAATCATTTCCGTCACCGGGTGCTCTACCTGGAGGCGAGTGTTCATTTCCATGAAGTAGAACTGGCCATCGGGACCGTAGAGGAACTCGACGGTGCCGGCACCGCGATAGTCAATGGCCTTGGCCGCTTGAACTGCGGCGTTGCCAAAGGCGTCCCGGGTGGTTTCATCCAGGCCTGGTGCAGGGGCTTCCTCGATGATTTTCTGATGGCGACGCTGTACCGAACAGTCGCGCTCGAAAAGGTGTACGGCGTTGCCGTGATTGTCGGCGAATACCTGCACTTCCACATGGCGAGCCGTGGGCAGATAGCGCTCCAGCAGTACCCGGTCATCGCCGAAGGCGCCGCTGGCTTCGCGGCGTGCCGCCGCCAGTGCTTCGGTGAACTCGCTGGCGCTGTTGACCACACGCATACCTTTGCCACCACCACCGGCTACGGCCTTGATCAGTAGCGGGAAACCCACCTGCTCGCTGGCGCGAACCAGGTCGTCATCACTGGCGCCTTCTTCATCGAAACCGGGCAATACCGGTACGCCGCTGGTCGCCATCAATTGCCGGGCGGCGGCCTTGTCGCCCATGACCTCGATGGCGCGGGCATTGGGGCCGACAAAAATGATGCCGGCGTTTTCGCAGGCGGCGGCAAAGGCGGTGTTCTCGGAAAGGAATCCGTAACCCGGGTGAATGGCATCGGCGCCGGTATCTTTGGCGGCGGCGATGACCTTGTCGATCACCAGGTAGCTTTCCCGCGCTGGTGCCGGGCCCAGGCAGACCGCCTGATCCGCTTCACGCACATGGGGCAGGGTGGCATCCGCTTCCGAGTAGACCGCCACGGTAGCGATGCCTTGCTGACGGCAGGTGCGGATAATGCGCCGGGCAATTTCGCCACGGTTGGCGATCAGGAGTTTTTTTATCTGTGCCATGTTGTTGCCTTTGTCCTGCCGTAGGAGCGTCGCTGGCGGCGCGATTCCGGCATGGGTTATCGCGCCGCCAGCGGCGCTCCTACGGATAGTGGATCAGATCCAATTTGGGCTTCGTTTTTCCAGAAAGGCACTCAGCCCTTCCTGGCCTTCTTCGCCGGTACGCAGCTTGGCGATGAGGTCGGCGGTGTCGTTGAGCATGCTCTGATCAATAGGGCCGTCGCTGACGCGGGCGATCAGATTGCGTGCCGCGATCTGGGCCCGGGGGGCGGCGCTGAGCAGGGCGCTGGTGAGGGTGTTAACTGCCTCATCCAGTTCATTTTCCGGTACCACTTCGTGGGCAAGCCCAAGAGCGACCGCCTTGCTGGCAGGAATGACCTCAGCGGTCATGAAATAGCGATTGGCCTGGCGGGCGCCCATGGCGCGGACCACATAGGGGCTGATCACAGCCGGTACGATGCCCAACTTCACCTCGCTGAGACAGAAGCGGGCATTGTCGGCAGCCACCGCCATGTCAGCGGCGCAGATCAGACCCAGAGCGCCTCCGAAGGCGGCACCCTGCACCCGGGCGATGACAGGTTTGGGACTTTGGTCGATGGCCTGCATCAGCCGCGCCAGTTTCAGTGCATCATCCCGGTTCTGTTGCGCATCCAGCTTGCCCATGGCGCGCATCCAGTTGAGATCGGCGCCGGCAGAAAAATGGTTACCGGCGGCCTGCAACACCACAACGCGCACGCTGTCATCGCTCCCGACGTGTTCAAACGCATCGGTGAGAGAGGCGATAATGGTGTCGTCGAAGGCGTTGCGCTTGTCCGGATTGTCCAGCGTAATGCGGGCCACCGGGCCTTCGATCTGTGTTGTTACACTCATATCCTGCTCCAGGTTTTAGCATGTTGCGTGAAGCGTGCCTGCGTACAAGCGTCCCCGTCACATCCGAAACACGCCATAACGCGTTTCTTCAATCGGTGCGTTCAAGCTGGCAGAGATGGCCAGCCCGAGTACGTCACGGGTATCCGCCGGATCAATCACGCCGTCGTCCCACAGTCGTGCGCTGGCGTACCAGGGTTGCGCCATTTCCTCGTAGCGCTCGGTCATGTCTGCCTGAAATGCCGTCGCTTCCTCGTCACTCCATTGCTGACCTTTCTTCTTCAGCGAAGCCTGCTTGACCTGGGTGAGGACGCTGGCAGCCTGTTCACCGCCCATCACACAAATACGGGCATTGGGCCACATGAACATGAAGCGTGGATCGTAGGCGCGCCCGCACATGCCGTAATTGCCGGCACCGAAGCTGCCACCGGTGATCACGGTAAATTTGGGCACGCTGGCACAGGCCACGGCGTTGACCATCTTGGCGCCATGTTTGGCGATCCCTTCGGATTCGTATTTCTTGCCCACCATGAAACCGGTGATGTTCTGCAGGAACAGCAGCGGAATCTTTCGCTGGTTACACAGCTCGATAAAGTGCGCGCCTTTCTGGGCGGATTCGGAGTAGAGGACCCCATCGTTGGCGAGAATGCCCACCGGGTAGCCGTGGATGTGTGCAAAGCCGCACACCAGGGTGGTGCCGTAGCGGGCCTTGAATTCATCCAGTTCGGAGCCGTCTACCATACGGGCAATCAGTTCCCGCGCCGGCATGGGCTGGCGGGTAGTGGTGGGGATGACGCCGTAGAGTTCCCTGGAATCGTAGGCAGGCGGGCGTACCGCCTGACGGTTTACCTGATCCGGTTTGTGCCAGTTCAGGTGCGCGATGGAGCGGCGTGCAAGCTCAAGGGCGTGGGGTTCGTCATCGGCCAAATGGTCGGCCACCCCAGACTGCTCACAGTGAAGATTGGCACCGCCCAGCTCTTCGGCGGTGACCACCTCACCGGTGGCGGCCTTCACCAGGGGTGGGCCGGCCAGGAAGATGGTGGCCTGTTCCTTCACCATGATCACTTCGTCTGCCATGGCCGGCACGTAGGCGCCGCCGGCGGTGCAGGAGCCCAGCACCACACTGATCTGGGGAATGCCCCGGGCAGACATGTTGGCCATGTTGAAGAAGATGCGGCCGAAGTGATCCCGGTCCGGGAAGACTTCGTCCTGACGGGGCAGGTTGGCGCCGCCGGAATCCACCAGATAGACACAGGGCAGACGGTTTTCGGCGGCAATGGCCTGGGCCCGCAGGTGTTTCTTGACGGTCAGCGGGTAGTAACTGCCGCCTTTTACTGAGGGGTCGTTGGCGACGATCATGCATTCCACACCGTGGATCTGACCGATGCCGCCCACACAGCCTGCTGCCGGAACGTCTTCACCATAGACGCCTTCGGCAGCCAGGGCGGAAATCTCCAGGAACGGCGAGCCCGGGTCCAGTAGAAGATTAATTCGCTCCCGCACCGGCAGTTTGCCGCGTTCGCGCAGACGCTGCTCGGCGGCCTCACCACCGCCGTGGGCGATGTGGTCCAGTTTGTCCTGAAGCTGCTGGCGCAGTGTCAGGTTGTGTTCCCGATTGGCCTGGAATTCCGGGCTGGCGGGATTGATCTGGCTATTGATCTTGGGCATAGGAGTCTCGCAAAAACCGTTTCTTACCACAGAGGTCACAGAGCACACAGAGACCAGGTTTTCCTCAGTGAACTCTGTGCCCTCTGTGGTGAAAATTTCTTTTGCTGGCCTGGTCAGGCGGTCTCGTTAAACAGCTCGCGACCGATCAGCATGCGACGAATTTCACTGGTGCCGGCGCCGATTTCATATAGCTTGGCGTCACGCAGCAGTCGGCCGGTGTTGTAATCATTGATGTAGCCGTTGCCGCCCAGGGTCTGGATCGCTTCCAGGGCCATTTTTGTCGCGTTCTCGGCGCAGTAGAGAATCACGCCGGCGGCATCCTTGCGGTTGGTTTCACCGCGGTCGCAGGCCTGGGCCACGTGATAGAGATAGCTGCGGCTGGTGTTGAGCATCACGTACATGTCGGCGATCTTGCCCTGCATCAGCTGGAATTCGCCGATGGCCTGGCCGAATTGTTTGCGTTCATGGATGTAGGGCACCACCTCATCCATGCAGGCCTGCATCACGCCCACCGGACCACCGGACAGAATGGTGCGCTCATAGTCCAAGCCGCTCATCAGTACCTTTACGCCCTCATTTTCCTTGCCAAGGATGTTCTCGGCGGGGACTTCGCAGTTTTCAAACACCAGCTCGCAGGTGTTGGAGCCACGCATACCCAGCTTGTCCAGCTTCTGGGCCCGGGAGAAACCGGGGAAGTCACGCTCGACGATGAAAGCCGTAATGCCACGGGGGCCCGCGCTGGTATCAGTCTTCGCATAAATTACGTAGGTGTGGGCGTCAGGGCCGTTGGTGATCCACATCTTGTTGCCATTGAGGATGTAGCGGTCGCCTTTCTTTTCGGCGCGCAGTTTCATGCTCACTACATCAGAGCCGGCGCCGGGCTCGCTCATGGCCAGAGCGCCGATGTGCTCGCCGCTGATCAGTTTGGGCAGGTACTTGTCTTTCTGCTCAGCGCTGCCGTTGATGGCAATCTGGTTGACACACAGATTGGAATGGGCGCCGTAGGACAAGCCGATGGAGGCAGAGGCGCGGGAAATCTCTTCCACCACGATGGTGTGGGCCAGATAGCCCATATTGGCGCCGCCGTATTCTTCGCCGGCAGTGATTCCAAGAAGACCCAGATCACCCATCTTCTTCCACATCTCCAGGGGGAACTCGTTACTGCGGTCGATCTCGGCGGCAATGGGAGCGATTTCCTTCTGGGCGAAGGCGCGGGCCGTATCACGCAAGGCGTCAATGGTTTCGCCCAGGTGGAAGTTGAAGGTGCTGTTAAACATTTTCCTTGGACTCCAGTTGGTTGGGGAGCTGCTGAATAACTCTTTGCGTACTCAGCGAGGCCTGAAGGGTGTAGCTGTTGTGTTTTGTTGCGACGGGCAGGGTGGTTCCCTTTCCTAGCGACAAAGCGCAGCAGATGCGCCCTTCAGGCCTCGCCCTTCGGGGCTTTCAGGCTGACCCACACTCGTTGTTGCGCTTTTTTGATGGATGGACATACACCTTCAAAATCGCGCCTAGATTGTGAGCCAGCCTGAAAGCCTGAGCACGCAAAGAGTTATTCAGCAGCTCCCAGACTTTCCAGGCAGCGTTGTTCTGCGTTATCCAGTTCCTGGTGCAGTAGCTGGATATCACGCAGTTGCTGATCAAGCTGTACGCGGCGCTGGTGAATTTTTTCCTGTAAGGCGAGCAACTGGCTGCGATTGTCGCTTTGTGGCTGGTACATGCCGATCAGTTCGCGGGATTCGGCCAGCGAGAAGCCCAGGCGCTTGCCACGCAGAATCAGTTTCAGGGTGACCCGGTCGGCGGGGGTGTAGACCCTTGTCTGCCCGCGGCGCTCCGGGGCTACCAGGCCCTGGTCTTCGTAAAAGCGGATGGTGCGGGTGGTGACATCAAATTCCCGGGCCAGCTCGCCGATGCTGTAGGTCTGTTTTTTGCTCATGGTAAAAGAGTAGGGGAAGTTTACGTTAACGTAAAGTATCTGATTTTGGCCCTTTCGGTCCGTGACACAGTGTTTACCCCTGCCTAGACTGCGGCTACCGAATAAGGGGGATACGCATGAAAGACGCATGGAGTCGCTGGGTGGTGACACATCCGGTGTGGGTACTGCTGGCCTGCACGGGCCTGTGCCTTGCCATGGCCGGTGGCATGAGCCACTTCCATAACAACAACGATCCACGAATTTTCTTCACGGAAGAGAACCCGGACTTCAAGCGCTTTGTGTCCCTGGAAGACAGCTTCACTGCCAACGAGATGGTGTTGTTTGTGGTGCATCCGAAAAACGACCGGGTGTTTGAACCGCAAACGCTGGCGGCCATTGAAGCCCTGACCGATGATGCCTGGACGTTGCCACATTCCACCCGGGTGGACTCGCTGACCAACTTTCAGCACACGGAAGTGGAGGGCGATGACCTCTTTGTGGCCCCACTGGTGGAAGATGCGCTTACCATGTCGGCGGAGGATATCGAGCAAGCCCGTGAGATCGCCCTGAACGAGCCCGCGCTGGTCGGCCGACTCGTCTCGGACAAGGGGCATGTGGCCGGGGTGGTTGCCACGGTCACCATGGGGGAGGGCAATACCGAGGCCCCGGAAATCACTGCCGCCGCCCGGGAAATGGCGCGGGCCTATGGTGAGCAATACCCGGACATCGAATTCATGGTGACCGGTACCGTGGTGTTCTCCCAGGCCTCTGCTGAAGCCACGGAGCAGTCCATGGCGACCACGCTGCCACTTGCATTTTTGGTAATGATGCTGTGTCTCTGGCTGATCCTGCGTAGTGCCATGTTTGTGGCGGTGACCGTGGTGGTGATCGCCTTCTCGATTGCCTCGGCCATGGGGATTGCCATGTGGCTGGGTATCCAGTTCTCGCCCATCGTGGGTATGGCGCCGGCCATGATCCTGACCCTGGCAGTGGCGGATTCCGTGCATCTTCTCGCCAGCTATCGGCATGAAGGTCTGCAGGGAATTGCCAAGACGCCGGCGCTGCTGGAAAGCCTGCGTATCAATCTGCAACCAATCTGGTTGACCAGCCTGACAACGGCGATCGGCTTTGCCATTCTCAATTTTTCCGAATCACAACCGTTCCGGGCGCTGGGCAATGTAGTACTGATCGGGGTGCTGCTGGCCTTTGTGTTCTCGGTACTGCTGCTGCCGGCGCTCGTGATGCTGTTGCCGCACCGCATCGAGCCGGGCAGACAGCGTGATTATGCACCCTGGATGAGCGCACTGGCCGGTCATCTCAGCCGTCATTACAAGCGCTGGTTGGCAGGCATGTCGGTTGTCGTCGTGGTGCTGACGGCGAGCGTGGGGCTTAACCGTACCAACGATGTCTTCAACGAATACTTTGACGAGACCTTCGAGGTAAGGCGGGTCAACGATTTTGCCATGTCGGAAATGACCGGCATGCACCGTATTGATTATGCGGTTCCCTCCGGTGAGTCCGGCGGCACCATGGAGCCAGAATATCTTCAGCATCTTGATGATCTGATGACCTGGCTGGAGCAGCAGGATGAAGTGGTCTACGCCACCTCCTATACCAATGTGATCAAACGCCTTAACCGGGACTTGCACGGCGGTGACCCTGCTTACTACCGCATTCCGGACTCCCGGGAACTGATTTCCCAGTACACCCTCTTGTACGAGTTGTCCCTGCCCCAGGGGCTGGGACTGGAAGACCAGCTCGATATCGACAAACGCCAGGCTCGCGCCATCGTGGTACTGGAAAACATCGGGTCAAAGCCGGTGCTGGATTTCAACGACCGGGTTGAGCAGTGGATGCAGGATAACTGGCCCGCGGGCATGCAAACCAAAGGCACAGGCATGGATATCCTGTTCGGCCGGGTCACCATGCGTAATATCGAAAGCATGCTGGGCGGCGCCCTGATCGCACTGATCAGTGTCTCGCTATTGCTGATCTTCGCACTTCGCTCGGTTCGCTATGGCCTGCTGTCGTTGATTCCCAACCTGTTGCCGGCGGCCATGGCGTTCGGTCTCTGGGGGCTGATCAATGGCGAAATCGGTCTGGCGGTATCGGTGGTGGCCTGTATGACCCTGGGGATCGTGGTGGACGATACGGTGCACTTTCTCAGCAAGTATGTGCGTGCCAAACGGGAGCTGGGCCTGAATACGGAGAAAGCTGTGGACTATGCTTTCCGGACCGTGGGAGTGGCCTTGGTAGCCACCTCCGTGGTGCTGGTGGCCAATTTCGCGATTATTGGCACCAGCCACTTCTATCCCAATGCCAGCATGGGGCTGCTGTCGGCGATCACCATTGCCATGGCGCTGTTTGTGGACTTTTTCTTCTTTGTACCGTTACTGATTGCCCTGGATCGTGCGCGGCGGAGTAGCCAGCCCGGAAAAGCAGTGCTAACGTAGCGCCACATTGTCCGGAAACGTTCCACGGAACAAGACACGGTGACATACAAGAAAGATCGCAAGGTTCTCAAGCGCGTCGATTACGGGGCCGCCAAGAACTCCCTGATGGGGGTGTTGGCGGCCCTTCTGATTTATGCCCTGGTTTTTGCCTGGGGGCAGGTCTATCAGAGTTTCGAACTCGAAGCGCTCATCGGAGGCGGGGCCGTTCTGGCTGTCACCGCCTATCGACTATGGCTGGTTGCCCGTTTCGATGCCCTCTACGGCTCGGGGCCGGCACGCTGGCGCAAGCTGTTTGGCGCCGGTTTGGCCATGCATGCCCTGCTGTGGGGTATCCTGCCGGCCTGGCTGGCCTGGCGACTTGGCTCCGGTTTCAACTTCTTCGCGGTACTGCTTTATAACGTGGGTGTCACTACGGCCCTGGGTAGCTCCTGGATGGCCGGTCTGCGGGTGCGTCAGGCGTATATCGTGCTGATGTTCCTGCCCACGGTGCTGGTACTGCTGATCACCGGGTCGCTGCACGACTGGGTGATCGCGATCATGATCAGCATCTATGCGTTCTACCTGTTCCGTCTATATCGCGGCCAGTATGAAACCTTCTGGCATGCCATGACCCGCGAACGCCGCGGACGGGGCGAAAGCAGCAGTCAGCAGCCGGTGCGCAGCAGTACGGAGGTGCAGCTCAGTCTGGTCTACCGCCTGGCCCACGAACTGCGCACGCCGATGAATTCCCTCATGGGAATGATGTCCCTGCTGGAAGATACCCGTCTGGATGATGAGCAGAAGGATTACCTGCAAGTAGCCGGGCGTAGCGGCAAGCTGCTGTTGTCGCTGATTGATGACGTACTCGATTATTCCCGCATCCTGTCCCGGCGGGTCACTCTCAATTCCGAGTTCTTTGATTTCCGCACTGCCATTGAGCAGGCGCTGGAAGCCTTCGGCCCCATGGCTCAGACCACGGGGCTGGAACTTACCTGTGTGATCGACCGGTTGCTCCCCAAACGCATTCGCGGCGACCGTGAGCGCCTCATGCAGGTGCTCAACAACCTGTTCAGCAATGCCATCAAATTCAGTGATAACGGCGAGATCCGCCTCGACGTAGATTTTACCGTGGAAAGCGAAAGCAACGGTGTGTTGAGGGTGCGGCTCAGCGACCAGGGCTCGGGAATGGATCCGGAAACCCTGCGCCACCTGTTCCAGGACCGCTTTATCGAAGAGGGCCAGGATGTCTACAGCAGCCGCCATACCGGCTTCGGCCTGCTGGTCTGCAAGGGCCTGATTGATGCCATGGGAGGCACTCTGGGCGCCGAGAGCGTACCTGGAAAGGGCTCCACCTTCTGGTTCACCGTGCCGGTGCAGATGCAGCCGGACATGCGCGAAGCCCAGGATCTGATACGAGCCCTTGATGGCGCCGAGGCCGTGGTAGTGGGCGCCGCCTCCGGTACCGTAGCCTGCCTGCAGGAAGAGCTCGAGACGCTTGGTTGTCAGTGTTCCTCTGCTCAGGGCTATGACCATGCGTTGCAGGCCCTGCGGGCCGGCCACCGTGAACACAGCGATTTTGATCTGCTACTGGTGGATACCTGGACGCGGCCGGAACTGGCCCTGAACCTGTGCCGCAACGTGCTGGAAGATCCTTCCCTGCGACCGGTGCGGTTGGTGCTGCTGGCCACTATCGAAGAGCGCGGTACCCCGGCGGTGCAGAAGCTGATCGACAAACACGAACTGGTGGTGGTGGTGCGCCCGGCCCATCGCCGCAGTCTGCGCAATGCCCTGGCTCGCCTGGTGGGCCTGCAGCGTCAGCAACCGGTCGGCGATGCGCCAATGCAGACCCGTGAGGAGCGCCAGCGGCGCAAGCAGTTCCGGCTGATGCTGGTCGAAGATAACGAGGTCAACCAATTGGTGACTCGGGGCATGCTGAGCAAGCTGGGTTATCAGGTGAAAACCGTCAGTAATGGGGAAACAGCACTGGCCCTGGTGAACCAGGAAGGGTTTGATCTGATCCTGATGGATTGCATGATGCCGGAAATGGACGGGTTTGAAGTGACCCGGCGGCTGCGCGATCGCGAGAAGCAGAACGATGGAGCGCGTACACCGGTTGTGGCGATTACCGCCAACACGGCGGAAGGCGTGCAAGCGCGTTGTCTGGCGGCGGGAATGGATGATTTTCTGGCGAAACCGGTGCATCTGGACGCACTGGAAACGGTTCTACGGCGCTGGTTGCCTGCGGAGCCGGATCTTGATGAGGATGATGAATGACAAGAAAAGCCTTGCTGCTGGGGGCCACCGGACTGGTCGGTAACGACTGTCTTGCCAATCTGCTGGAAAGTGATGAGTACGAACAGGTACGGGTACTTTGCCGTCGACCCCTTTCCATAGAGCATCCCAAACTGGATGTTCAGGTGGTTGATCTGGATAAGATGGAAGCCTGCCAGTCGTATTTTCAGGTAGATGATGTGTTTTGCTGCCTGGGCACGACCATGAAGAAGGCCGGGTCCCGGCAAGACTTCCGTCATGTGGACCATGATCTGGTGGTACTGGCCGGGCAGATGGCCCTGCGCGCCGGCGTGCAGCGTTTTCTGGTGGTGTCGGCCGTCAATGCCAACGCCCGCTCTCCGTTTTTTTATGCCCGGGTAAAAGGCCAGATGGAAAAAGCGCTGGTTAAACTGGAATTGCCGTTACTGGCCATCCTCCAGCCCTCCCTGCTGCGCGGGCAGCGAAATGACCGGCGGCCGGCTGAGGACTGGGGTAATATCTTCAATCGCGTGATCGAGCCGCTAACCCGCTGGACTGATGCCCATTGGCTGCCAGTTGACAGCCAGAAGGTGGCGGATGCCATGGTAGGCATGGCCCTAGAGGGGCCGCAGACCGGTCTTTACAAACTACGCTACCGGGATTTTCTGGTGTTTGCCGGCAAGTTCCGTAACCCACGAGAAGTGAAAGGCGAATAGGGGAGTTGGATGCAAGGGCGCGAATCTGGCCGCCACCCTGGAACACCTTTCTCACTACTGTTTTAAGGAGTCAGTATGACCTTTGTGACCTGCGATCTCTGTGATGAGAATGCCGACAGCGTGTCTGTGGTAACCGGCCATAACTGGTTCAGCTACGGTGGGCGCAGTGCCTTTGGCGGGGAAGTGGTGACAGTGAAATGCTTCGAGGACAACAGCCGCGTCAAGGAGCACCTGGCCACTGACGGCAAAGGGAAAGTGCTGGTGGTCGACGGTGGCGGTAGCCTGCGCAATGCCCTGATCGGTGACATGATTGCCGAGAACGCGGTCAAGAATGGCTGGGAAGGGGTGATCATCTATGGCGCATGCCGCGATGTGGATGAGCTGGCCAAGCTGGATATCGGTGTTGTCACCCTGGGCTGCGTGCCGATCAAATCCGTGCGCCGCGATGAAGGGCAGCTCAATATCGACATCACTTTTGGTGGCGTGACCTTTCATCCGGGGGAGTATGTGTACGCGGATAACAACGGCATTATTACCTCGCGCCACGCGTTGCTGTAACCCATCTTTGTAAGCTGCCCTGATAGAGGGCAGCTCTCAGACGCGGATTTCTGGTGCTAGCCCAAATGACGCTTTCGCTTGCATATCGCGGATATACATCATCAATTCTTGTTCTGCCTCCCAGTGGGTATCAAAAGGGCCTTCAACGGTATTCTCCCGGGTCGAAAAGAACCAACGTCCCCCTTCGTTGAAAAAACGATCGCTGCGAAACCACGTCTTTGCTTCCATGTCTTCGGCTCTGACTTTCATAAAATTCCCTTTTTGCATATAAGTCTTTTCAAAAGGTAACATTGCGTAACTGTTTGCATCTACAGCCGTTCGTCGTTCAGAGGCTAAACAGAGTCCGTGGTGATCAGAGCAATATCTGTTATAAAAGGAACGATTGGCCTATTTCGGTCCGATACACAGGAAAGTTCTCTCTCATGCTGAAGTCCATTCGGGTTGCCGATTACATGACCCGCAACCTGGTTACCCTGAAACCTCATGTTTCGGTCAATGATTCCATTCGTATCCTCCTGGAGAACCGGATTTCCGGTGCCCCAGTGGTGGATGATTCAGGAAGTTTGGTAGGGGTTTTTTCCGAGTCAGACTGTCTCAAGGGCGCTTTGCAGGCCAGCTACCATGAAACAGAAATTGGCTCGGTTGCCGAGTACATGACCCAAGACCCTCAGACTATCTCTCCGGATAGCTCAATACTGGATGCGGCAGAAATCTTTATTGCCGATCACCGGCGTCGTCTTCCGGTGGTGGACAAGGGTAAGCTTGTCGGTCAGATCAGCCGTCGCGATCTACTGCGGGCGATGGATGATTTCAGTCGCAAGCACACCCTGTAAGGAATCAACAGTGGCCGGCTGCCGGCTCCAGGAAGGTACAGCTAATACCTAGATTCGAAGTTGCAGTTCTCTGTTCGGCTCTTTCTCTGAGCTATTGCAGGAAGTAGCAGCAATGACAGAGGCTGACCTTTTCATCAGTAATCACTATCCCAAGGGGGGGGGCATGAACCAGCCTTACCAAGCTCCATCGGCGGATGTTTGTATCGCCAAAGTTGATGAGCGCTATCAGCCAAAATTCTTTGCCGCATCAGGTCGTATCGGCCGAATGCGCTACGTCGTCTATGCCTTCGGTTTGACCATGCTCTCCTACCTGGCGATTGCTATTGTGGGTGGCATTCTGGCGGCAATCATGGGCGGCTTTGACAGCGCTTCTGCCAATTCCGGGGCCACGATGCTGCTGGGCTTCCTGGCCATGGTCGTGATGCTGTTTATTCTGGTGATGACGGTGATCTATGCAATTCGCCGCTTGAATGACATCAATGCCAGCGGTTGGTTTGTGCTGTTATTTCTGGTTCCCATTGTGAACCTGATCATGGGGTTGCTGTTGATCTTCATGCCGGGCACCAAGGGACCGAACAAATTCGGGCCCAAACCGGTTGCCAACAGCGGCGGTGTGGTAGCGGCTTTTGTTGTGGTGGCGGTCTTGTTCGTGGGGTACATCGGCGTACTGATGGCAGTGGCCGTGCCGGCCTACAACCAATATGTGGAGCGTGCCCAGGCTGCTTCTGAAATGCAGTACGACTACGACTACTGAGCAATAACGCTGCATACATTGACCATAAAAAAAGGGGCTCCGGAGAGCCCCTTTTTCATGCCTGCAAAACCTTACGGCAGCAGGTGGGAAACGGCGTCACGTTCTTCCGCCAGTTCCTTCTCGGTGGCTTCCATCTTGCCACGGGAGAAATCGTTCACTTCCAGACCCTGAACGATGCTCCAGTCGCCATCCTTGCAAGTGCAGGGGAAGGAGTAGATCAGGCCTTCCTGGATGCCGTAGGAACCGTCGCTGTAGATGCCCATGGACACCCAGTCACCGTCGGCAGTACCGAGGGCCCAGGAACGCATGTGATCAACAGCTGCGGAGCCAGCGGAAGCAGCAGAAGATGCGCCGCGGGCCTTGATGATGGCGGCACCACGCTGCTGTACTTCCGGAATGTAGGTGCCTTCGTACCAGTCTTGCTCAACCTGGTCGATGGCTACCTTGCCGTCCACTTCGCAGTGGTGCAGGTCCGGGTACTGAGTGGAAGAGTGGTTGCCCCAGATGGTCATCTTGGTGATGTCGTTGACCGTTTTGCCCAGTTTGTTGGCCAGTTGCGCCATGCCACGGTTGTGGTCCAGGCGGGTCATGGCAGTAAACTGACGCGGGTTGATGTCCGGCGCATTGCGCTGGGCAATCAGGGCATTGGTGTTGGCCGGGTTACCGACAACCAGCACCTTGATGTCTTTGCTGGCGTTGTCGTTGATGGCTTTGCCCTGGGCTGAGAAGATTGCTGCATTGGCTTCCAGCAGATCTTTACGCTCCATGCCTGGACCACGCGGACGAGCACCAACCAGCAACGCGTAGTTGGCGTCCTTGAAGGCCACGTTGGCATCGTCGGTGCCAACAATGCCGGCGACCAGCGGGAAAGCACCATCTTCCAGTTCCATGATAACGCCCTTCAGGGCTTCCATGGCCGGGGTGATTTCCAGCAGTTGCAGAATAATGGGCTGGTCTTTGCCGAGCATGTCGCCGGAGGCGATACGGAACAGCAGGGAATAGCTGATTTGGCCAGCGGCGCCGGTAACGGCTACGCGTACGGGTGCTTTCATTAACAATCTCCTAGCTTTAATTCGGGAGAACTTATGGGGCTGAAACCAGGGGAGACACTGAGCAATGGCGAATTCCGCCATGGGTCAGGGGTCCCGGACGGGGCGCATTATAAAGGAAGCAAAGGCCTATTCATACTTGGACCGAGGTCCTGAGCCGGAGCGAACTGATTTGACACGAGGCAATGAATGACGAAATGGGATGTGGTGGTGGTTGGCGCCGGCCAGGCCGGTTGTGCCGCCGCCTGGGACCTGGCGGCGGCGGGGCAGCGTGTGCTGGTCCTGTCACGGCCTGCCGGGCAGGGCAAACCCTGTGCTGGTGGAGTGACGGCGAAGACCCTGAATCGCTACCGGTTTTCCATCGCCCCGGTGGTTCGGGAAGTGGTGTCCACGTTGTGGGTAGGTCGCTTTCCTGCCGGTAGTCAGGCTTTGCAAGCTGCCAGCCCCTTCTGCGTGATGACCGAACGTGCCGAACTGGATGCGTTCTGTCGCCAACAGGCCCAGGAGCAGGGAGCCAGCTTTGCCGAAACCCGGGGGATTCAGACCCTGCGGCAGGATGGCCGCTCTGTCACCCTGACCACCCGTGAGGGCGAGCGCTTTCAGGCCAGCGCAGTGATTGCTGCCGATGGCGCCCACAGCCCGGTACGCAAGCTGTTGGGGGAGTGCCGTTATGGCGGCGCCGTGGCTATCGAGGGATGTGTGCCTCGGGAGCAGCTCTCCTGGTATCCGGGCATGACACTGGATTTTGCGGCAATCAAAGGTGGCTACGGCTGGCTATTTCCCAAGGGCGATCATGTCAACGTAGGGCTTTACGTGTGGCGTCAGGGAATAGCCTCGCCGGGCCGTGAGCAGCTTGATCGCTACAGTCAGCAACAGCTGGGCGTCCGTCCCTCGGGGGTGCAGGGCTACCCGCTGGGCACCTGGCTGCCACTGGCCCGTTTGTGTCAGGGGAGAATCCTGTTTGCCGGTGATGCGGCCGGTTGTACCGAAGCGTTGCTGGGAGAGGGGATTTATGGCGCCGTTCTCAGCGGCCAGCTGGCCGCCCAGGCGATTCTTGCCGGGCAACTGGCGAGCTACTCCGGGTGGTTGGCGGGCTGGCGGGAAGAGATGGCGACGGTAGAGCAGCTGGCGCGGCTGTTCTACCCGTTGATGCCTCTGTCCACCCGCATGCTGCAGGGCAATCTGGGGGAGACCCTGGTGGATGGGTTTGCCCGTGGGCTTACGCTGGGCCAGTGCAAGCGCCGCTGGCGCGGCGCATCAATGGTCGGGGGATAACGCGCTACCTTGCTGTTCCCGGTAGTGCACCGGGGTGACGCCGAACCAGCGTTTGAAGGCCCGATTGAAAGCGCTTTGTTCCGAATAGCCCAGATCCAGAGCGATCTGGTTTACCGAGCGGTCGCTGTGCAATAACCAGTCACAGGCAAGGCGGCGGCGTTCATCTTCCAGCAGGCTGGAGAAATCCGTGTTTTCTGATCGTAACTGGCGGCGCAGGGTCCAGGGCTTGATGCCTAATTGGTCGGCGATAGGTTCCAGTTGCGGGACCCCCTGCTGCAGGCGTTTTTGAATCTCCAGGCGTACCTGTTCCAGCAGATTGTCGCGGGCATGGTACTGGGTGACCGCCCGCTGCATGCGAGAACGTGCCACCTTGTGCATTTCCGGGTCTGCATCGCGCAGCGGCAGGTCCAGCAGGCTGGCATCGAGGACGATGGCATTCTGCGGCTGCTCGAAGGCGACCTCACAGCGGAAGATGCGCTGGTATTCCTGCTCCTCGCCCTGTGGTGGGTGGCGAAACAGCACCCTGGCCGGCGACATTTCCTTGCCGATCAGCCAGCGGCCGTAAGTGATGGCGCCGGCGAAGTTGGCATCTATTCGAGCCGGATACGTGGCCAGGTCTTCCAGGTCGCTTTCCCAGATCAGCCACAGGGACTTGTCACGCCACTCGAAGCGCAGCTGGGCACATTCACTGGTGACCTTGGTAAAGGGGATCATCAGCTCGATGGCGTCACCGAGGGTGGCGCTGGACATGCTGGCATAGCCGAGCTCGCCTATGAAGCGCGGGCGGATGCCTTCGCCCATGTGCAGACCGAAAAGCGGATCACCGCTCTCCTGCATAGCCTGCTTGAGTAGCTGGTTCTCAACCGTCATGGCAATGCGGGACTGGGGGTTTTCCAGATCGTCGTTGCTGATACCCAGATCCACCAGGGCACCACTCAGATCGACACCGGCACGCAGGGCGGCATCCAGCAGGAACTCAAGCCAGAAAGGGGCGACGGTACGTAATTTCAGTGAAGAAGACAGGCTGGCGGACATCTTGGCTCGCGTCGTTTTTGTTATCTGCAGAGGCTACTAGATAACGAGAGGCGGGCGGGGAAGTCAACGGTTCAGGTGAGACAAAGAGGAGAGAGCAGGGGCGGCGTACCGCCCCTGAGACTGGCAAAAAGCGATTACTTCGCTTCTTTGGCCAGCTTGTTGACCTTGCGAGTCAGGGTGGCCAACTTCTTGTTCAGGGCTTCTACCTCATCACGGGTGGGCAGACCCAGAGCGGAAGCAACTTTGCCGCGCACTTCATCCAGCTGGGACGGCTGCTTCTTGGCAGTGGTTTTTTTCTCTGGCTTGGCCACGGCTTTCTGACGCTTCTCGCCAGTTTTCACCAGGGTCTGGAACAGCTCATTGCCGTTTTCTTCCAGACGGGTGTAAGCACCACGTACGGCGGTGTTCAGTTTTTCCAGAGCCGCTTTGGCTTCGGTGGTAACTTGTTCATAGCGCTCGTTGAGTTGCTCGATCGTAGCGTTGCTCATAGGGGGCTTCCCTCCGTAGAAAAAATGGATTAGCAAAGCCCTCTGGCGGTGGCTGCGAGGGCGTGAACAAGTGTAAGTCAGGATTCTGACAGTGTTGTTTATGTTGTCTAACAATTAAACACGAGGTTTGGCCTACTCATCAGTAGGTAATTTGCTAAGGTCTACATCCAGCCTGTGCGGGCTCAGCCATCGTGGCGTCTGCAGAGCCATTTTCCGGCGAATGAAACACGTGGGGCATGGCAGGGCTGTCGGACAGAAATCAGAAAAGGATCCATCCATGTCAGCAGTGATTCGCCAGGGCCACTATCAAGGACTTGCCGGTAACGGTGTCACCGAATACAGAGGCATTCCGTTTGCCTTGCCACCGCTGGGCGAGCATCGCTTCAAGGCGCCCCGACCGTTGCCGGACGCTGATAATCAGGTGACGGCGGATCAATATCCCCAGCCCTCGCTACAGATGAAGAACCCGTTGATGGGAGTTCACGAGTCCAGTGAAGACTGCCTGTACCTGAATATTTGGGTTCCTGAGGGAGAGGGGCCCTTTCCGGTGATGGTCTGGTTCCATGGCGGTGCCTATCTGGCCGGCTCCATTTCCCAGCCCCTGTATAACGGTGCGGAACTAGCCCGTAGCCAGCAGGTGGTGGTGGTGAATGCGGCCTATCGACTGGGGGCCATGGGCTTTGCCGATTTCACGGCGGTGGCGCCGGAGCTTCAGGCCGACAGCAATCTGGGGCTGCGGGATCAGCTGGCGGCTCTGGAGTGGGTGCAGGAAAACATCCGCGGTTTTGCCGGTGATGCCAATCGGGTCACCGTATTCGGGGAATCCGCCGGTGGCTTCAGTGTCTGTGCGCTACTGGCATGCCCGCGGGCGGCATCGCTGTTCCACGCTGCCATTGTCCAGTCCGGCGCGGCAGATTTTGTGCTGGCGCCGGAACAGGTCCGCAAGGTCACCGATGCCTTTGTGGCCGCTCTGCCCGGCGAGGGCAGTGCCGCAGAGAGGCTGCGCGACTGCTCCGACAAAGACTGGATCAAGGCCCAGAATCAGGCGGTAAAAGTGCTGGTGGACCGCGGCCTGCGCACGACAACGCCACAGTTCGCGATGAATTTTCTGCCCATGGTGGATGGGGATCTGTTGCCGCAGCTACCGATAGAAGCCATTGCCGCCGGCGCTGCCGCGGACAAGCGGCTGCTGGCCGGAGTCTGCCAGGATGAATACCACTTTTTCCAGTACGCCGGGGTGCTGGCCGGAACAGTAAAAATGGCATCCCTGCGGGACGTGGATGATCAGGAAATCCAGCGTCGCTTTGAACGGGGGCTGCCGGGCAATGGTGCCCGGGCGTTTGATTATTACCGCACCACGGTCAAGGCGGACCCCCGCCGCAGCCCCCTGGACGTGTTTTCGGCCATGGAATCCGATCGTCTGTTCCGGGTGCCCACGGTACGTTTGCTGGATGCCCAGAGCCGGCACAATCCGGATTGCTGGGGATTCCAGTTTACCTGGCAGAGCGAGCCCTTTGGCTTGCCGCTGGGGGCCTGCCATGTGGTGGATGTGCCCTTTGTGTTTGGTGTCACCGATACTCCGGCGGGAATGTATTTCACCGGCGGCGGTGATGCGGCCAGAGCCCTGTCCCGACAGGTGCAGGATGCCTGGGGGGCGTTTGCCCACGGCGATGATCCGGGCTGGCAGGGCTGGTCCGCCGGGCGCCAGGTGCGCCAGCTTGGACCGGGCGATGAGATGGCCGGTTTGCTGGATGATGCTGCCGAAGCCCTCTGGGAAACCATCATTCCCGTCCAGAAGTAAGGGGGTGGTGTCCGACCGCCGGACATTTCTCAGAGTCACTCAAAGCGCGTAGAATACCGCCCCCGCGCAGCCCCGGTGCCGCGCTATACTGGTTGTGATCTGCGACATTTTCGATGTGGGTGAGTAAGAGTGGTGAGTGGCATGAGCGTAGCAACATTGATCGAGCGCAAGGTTTCCGAGGCCGTCCCTGTGGCACATTTGGCTCTGGAAAACGAAAGCCACAAACACAGTGTGCCGCCCAATTCGGAAACCCACTTCAAGTTGGTGCTGGTGAGTGATGCCTTTGACGGCATGCTGCCGGTACGTCGCCACCAGCTGCTCTACAAGGTACTGGCCGACGAGCTGGCGGGCCCTGTGCATGCACTGGCGCTGCATACCTATACCGTGGCGGAGTGGCAGGCCAAAGGCGGCGAGGTGAGTGAATCTCCTGACTGTCTTGGCGGCAGCAAGCATGATCCGGAGTTCAAGGCGTGAGTCAGCATAAAGTGGAAAGGTCGGACAGCATTGTCGTTGCTGCCCTGTACAAGTTTGTCTGTCTGGGTGATTTCGAGCAGTTGCGTGAGCCACTGCTGGCGCTGATGCTGGCGCAGGATGTGCGCGGCACTCTGTTGCTGGCCGGGGAAGGCATCAACGGCACCATCTCCGGGCCACGGTCCGGCATTGATACGGTGCTTGGCTGGCTCCGTGAGGATCCGCGACTGGCGGATCTGGAGCACAAGGAATCCTTCCACGACGAGCATCCCTTCCTGCGCACCAAGGTCAAACTCAAGAAGGAAATCGTCACCATGGGCGTGGAGGGGATCGATCCCAACCGCACCGTGGGGACTTACCTGAGCCCGGAAGAATGGAATGCGGTGATCAGTGATCCGGAAACCCTCCTGATCGATACCCGTAACGATTACGAAGTGGAAGTGGGCACCTTCAAGGGCGCCATCAATCCGGAAACCCGCACTTTTCGTGAGTTTCCTGACTATGTGAAAGACACGCTGGACCCGGCCAAACACAAGAAAGTGGCCATGTTCTGCACTGGCGGGATTCGTTGTGAAAAATCCACTGCCTACCTGAAAGAGCAGGGCTTTGATGAGGTCTATCACCTGAAGGGCGGCATCCTCAAATATCTGGAAGAGATGCCCAAGGAAGACTCCCTGTGGGAAGGCGAATGTTTTGTCTTCGACGAAAGAGTCACCGTCGATCACGATCTCAATCCTGGCGAATTCGACCAGTGCCATGCCTGCCGTCGTCCCATTAATGACGACGAAAAAGCATCGGAAAAATTCCAGCTTGGCGTCTCTTGTCCCAAGTGCTACGACGAGTCATCTCCAGAGCAGAAGGCGCGTTTCGCCGAACGCCAGAAGCAGATAGAACTGGCCCGCGCCCGGGGTCGCCAACATCGTGGCCAGAACCCCCGCAAGCCGTCCTGAGAATCAAGGTTATCCCCAGCGTTAGCGAACTGTTGGCGCTTCTCTCATCCATGGCGTGACGGATTCGGGTTAGACTGGCGCTCATCGGATGTGGTCGTGGAGCTTCCATGAAGTGTTTGCTTGTCAGCCTGTTGGCGTTGGCCTCCACCATCGCAGGGGCTGAGCCCGTGCAGGTTGCTGTTTCTGCCAATTTTTCCTCCCCATTGAAACAACTGGTCCAGCGTTATCACCAGCAATACCCGCGGGCAGACATCCAGATCACGGTTGGCTCCACCGGCAAACTGGCGGCCCAGATTCGCCAGGGGGCGCCCTACGATATTTTCCTGGCTGCCGATGCTCGGCGGCCGCAGGAGCTTGCTTCCGAAGGGTGGATTCAGGCTGGCACAGTGCGCACCTATGCCATTGGCAGGCTGGTGCTATGGTCTCCGGATGCCGGAGCCGTTCTCGATGGCTCCTCACTGGTGGCCGGCATGGTGACCCCCGTGGCCATGGCCAATGCCCGTACCGCACCCTATGGCGAAGCCGCCGAGGCAGTGCTGCAACAATTTCCACTTCCGGATTCGGTGACCCTGGTACAGGCAGAGAATGTGGCGCAGAGCTATCACTTTGCCCATACTGGCGCCGCAGAGGCTGCCTTTGTGGGGTTAAGCCAGGTCCAGGACCAGGGAGGGCGACAGTGGCGTATTCCCGACGCGCTCTATCCACTAATACGTCAGCAGGGTGGTGTGCTGAGGGGTATGCCTGCAGCACAGCATTTCTACGATTTTCTGTTTTCTGGCGAGGCTCAGGAAATGATACGCAGTCTGGGTTATCGCACCGATGAGGTCGCCGATGATGTTGAGTGATGGCGACTGGCTGGCCCTGTGGGTCGGGGTCAAACTGGCGGTGGTTACCACCCTCATCCTGCTTGTGGTATGTACGCCGCTGGCCTGGTGGCTGGCCCGGCGTCGCTTGCCGGGGCAGGCGCTACTGGAAGCCTTGCTGGCACTGCCCCTGGTGTTGCCGCCGTCGGTATTGGGGTTTTATCTTCTGATCGGGCTGGGACCGAGTGGCCCGGGCGGCTGGCTGGCGCAATGGGGCGGTGCCCGCTCTCTGGCGTTCAGCTTTACCGGCCTGGTGATCGGTTCGCTGGTCTATTCGCTGCCCTTTGTTCTGCAACCTCTCAAGAATGCCTTTGCGGCCATTGAGCCACGGCAACTGGATATGGCGGCGGTCTCTGGGGCCCGTCCCATGGACCGTTTTTTCTCGCTGGTGATTCCCCAGGCCCGACATGGCTATGCCAGTGCTGTGATTCTCGGTATTGCCCATACCCTCGGGGAATTTGGTGTGGTGCTGATGATCGGCGGCAGCCTGGCCGGGGAAACCCGGGTGGCCTCAGTGGCTCTCTATGAGCATGTAGAGGCCGGGGACTACGCCAGTGCGCATCGGTTGGCGGCGGTGCTGTTGGTGGCGTCGGTGTTAATGCTGTGGGCCCTGTTTCGCTGGCAACGCAAGCAGAACACCGGGGTGATGCCATGAGTCTGGCATTCTCCCTGTCCGGCCAGGTGGGGTCGTGCCGTTTGCAGGCGCAGGCGCAGCTTGCTGCCAATGGTGTGACGGTCCTGTTCGGCCCTTCCGGGTCCGGTAAAAGTACGTTGTTGCGAATGCTGGCCGGGCTTCAGGATTGCGATGGCGAGATTCGCTTCGGTGACCAGCTCTGGCAAACCGACGACGTCACGCTGCCGCCCTGGCAGCGCCCCCTGGGCATGATGTTTCAGGAGCCGACCCTGTTTCGCCATTTGAGTGTGCGCGGCAATCTGGACTATGTGGTGAAACGTCGGGGAGCAGCAGGGGACCTGGACAGCGTGGTAAGTCAGGCGCGTATTGAGGATTTGCTGGGGCGTTCCGTGGAGACACTTTCCGGGGGTGAGGCTCAGCGGGTGGCGCTGGCTCGAGCGTTACTGGCCGGGCCGCAACTACTGTTACTGGATGAACCCCTGTCAGCTCTGGATCACGGCCACAAGCAGGAATTGCTGAAGATGATCAGCGATATCGCCAGGAAGGTGCCGGTGATTTATGTCACCCATGATCTGGATGAGTTGCTGACCCTGTCGCGACAGGTCTGGCTGATGGAGCAGGGACGCATCGTGGCCAGAGGCAAGGCTCACGAAGAACTGGCACGGCTGGATGGCCCGTTGGCCCAGCGTGGCGATGCCACGGCCTTGCTGTACGGTGAACTGGGAGATTACGACAACCGGGATCATCTGCAGGCGGTGACCGTTGCACAACAGACATTCTGGCTACCGGCGGCGCAGCCGGTGTCTGGCGAAGAGCCGGTACGCCTTCGCATTGCCGCCCGGGATGTGAGCCTGTGCCGCCAGGCGCCGCAGGATTCCAGCATTCTTAATATCCATCCGGTGCAGGTGGCAGCCTTGCGCGAAGTAGGACCGGGACAGGCTGTGGTACAGCTGGCTCTGGGGGATCAGCGTTTGCTCGCCCGCATCTCCAGCCGCTCCGCCCGGGAGCTTGAGGTGTTCCCCGGTGCGCGGCTTTATGCGCAGGTGAAGGCGGTGGCGTTGGGATAAGCTACAAGCTATAACGCGAGCATGGGTTTGCGTGTTTTCAACGCAAGAGGCCGCTCCCAAACTTTGGGCGCGGCCTCTTGCTCTCAAAATAAACAGAACCTTCAATCGCGTTGTAGCTTGCAGCTAGAGGCTATTCTCCTCCCGCCTGGCTGCGCCAGTCTGCGGCCAGGCCGAAGCGTAGTTCGCCGGTGGTGATGGTGCTGGTGCCGGAGAAGAAGAACATGGCCACGGTGATGATCTGCAGGCTGAGAATAACCCCCGGTGACCAGAGGGCTCCCAGGCCGGCAGCAAGATCCGCCGCCAGGCCCCCATGGGCAGGCAGGATCAGACTGATGGCAATCCCATAGAGCGCGGCCAGCAACGCCATCATCTGGTATACCGAGAACAGTCTGCTGCCGCCACGATAGTCCGCCCGCAACGTTTCCGAATATACCCGCCACAACTGACTTCCTACCAGGCTCAGGGCAAAGGCCAGGGCAAATTGGCTGTGGAAGAAGAGGGCACTACAGACCAGCGCGAGCGCGGTATAAACCACACAGGTGACCGCCTGGATGGGGATCACTTTTACCGCTTCCATTTCCCCGGCAAAGGCAATCTTCTTGGTCTTGCCGATAAACACATGATTCAGGGTACAGAACAGGCGTTGGGCCCAGCGCGGTGAATGGCGCAGGGCCTTGCCGTAGCAACAGCCGAAGCTGATACAGGCCAGCCGTCCAATGCCTTCACCCAGTACATAGGCAATCGACATGGCGGCCAGCATGGGCAGAATCGGTAAGGCAGTCTGCCACCAGTGCTGGCTGGCCAGGTCCGCCAGCCACAGGAAAAGCGGGGCGATAATAATGCCGACAAAGCTGGCACCGCCGACGGTGAAGCCATGGCGGTTTTTTTCCACCACGGTGGCAATGATCTTGGCGGCGGGCAGGCAGATTGCCAGTATCCCGAGGGTCAGCAGTAGTGCAGTGCCCAGCGACACACCGGCGGAAGCAGTCAGCAGAATAAAGCAGGTAACGCCGAGCCCGCCGGCGATACCGGTAAAGAGCCCGTAGAAGGTCAGGTTCAAACCCTGCCAGGAGCCGTCATGGTTTTTTTTCAGCGGTAACGAAGCCACGAATTGCCAGCGCTCTTCCGGCAGATGACGGAACAGAAAGCGAAAGCCTGCCCCGAAGATCAGGGCGCACCCCAACAGAAACAAATCCACAGCCATAGCGAGCTCCTTCAGCGGTAGCGTCAGGACCGAGCATGCGGCTGTATCAGTGCGGATCAATGACAGGTGGGTGACGGTTGCATGAAGGTGAAACGCGGCATCAGCCAACATGCGAGGAAGCGCGGACAATGCTTGAATAACGCGAGAGAGAAATGCTTAACGGATGTGCTGCGGGTTAATCTCGATTGCGCAAAAAACACTCGGCGGCTTGCACGATCAGTTCGGTGACGGAGCGGTCTTCCATCAGGGCCTGCATTTTCAGGCGTTTGTGCAGATCGGCAGGTATATCGGCAGTGAGCCGGCGGTAGCCATCACGGACGGCTCCCGGGCGCTGCGGCTTCGCGGCTTTCTTCGGACCGGGTTTACGAGCGGCACCGTTACGCTTGCGGGGGCGCTGCTGCTCTTCAATAGTGACGAAATCGATCTGTTCCATGGGTGCTGCAATGAGCCCGGCGAAGACAGTCGCCAGATTACTGGAAAGTGCTGCAAATAGACAGGATTGGCAGTTAATTTTATAGTGCAAAACCTTGATTAAAAAAGCGTTGTCGCAAAGGCAACGATAAGAACAGGGGTTGGGGGAGAGGATGGAAAATGTGGATGTCCTGATTATCGGCAGCGGCTTTGGCGGCTCGGTGATGGCCTGCCGGATGGCGGAGAAGGGAAGTCGGGTGGTGGTGCTGGAACGGGGGCGGCGCTGGTTGTCGGACGATTACCCATCGGTGTCCCAGCGCGATTGGTTCTGGGATGAAGACGAACCGGAAAAACAGAACGGCTGGATCGATTTTCGCTACTTTGGCGACATGAGTATTGCCATGGGCGCCGGGGTGGGCGGTGGCTCCCTGATCTACGCCAATGTCAGCATTGAGGCCAAGCCGGAGGCCTTTGCCCAGGGATGGCCGGAGGCCATCGATTACGCCATGCTCAAGCCCCATTACGCTACCACTGGCGTCATGCTCAATGTGCAGGAACTGCCGGGCAATCAATGGACCCCGCGAACCCATCTGATGAAGGAAGGGGCTGACGCCGTCGGGGCCGGTGACCGGTTTCGTATTGTGCCCCAGGCGATCACCTTTGATCCCGACTGGAGCTCACAACGGGATGATCCATACTCCTATGGCCACAGCCAGACCTGGGTAAACCCTCAGGGCAAAACCCAGGGCACCTGCGTGCATTGTGGTAACTGCGATCTGGGCTGCCCGGTGCAGGCCAAGAATACCCTGGATCTGAATTACCTGGCGGCGGCGGAGAATGCCGGTGCTGATGTCCGTCCCCTGCATCATGTGCGCACCATTCGTGCCCTGGAAGGCGGCGGTTATGAAGTGCTGGCCAGGGACCTGGACAGCCATTGCTGGCGCCGTTTCAAGGCGGAAAAGGTAATCGTGGCTGCCGGTTCCATGGGTTCTACGGAACTGTTACTGCGCTGCCGGGATCAGTACAAGACCCTGCCGAACCTGAGTCGCAAGCTTGGCCATAATTGGTCCTGCAATGGTGACTTTGCCACCATGGCGTTTTATGACGAACGCCAGATTTCTCCCACACGGGGGCCGACCATTACCAGCGCCATTGATTACCTGGATGGTGAAGATGGTGGCGCTCGTTATTTTGTGGAAGATGGCGGCGTGCCCGATATTCTCGGCAGCTGGATGGAGCGACTGGGCAAGGATCCCCGCTTCGCCAATACCCGGCTGGGTGCTGCCATGCTCAAGTATGGAGAGAGCAGTGATCCCTTTGCCAGGATGATGCCCTGGTTCGGGCAGGCCATGGACGATCCCGGTGGCCGTTTCTATCTGGGCCGTCGCTGGTACTGGCCCTGGAAGAAAGACCGCTTGAAACTGGATTGGGACTATCGCAAGGCGGAAAAGGCGGTACAGGGCCTGGCAGACCGCCATCTGGCGCTGACCGCTGCGACCGGCGGTGATCCGATGACGCCGGCCACCTGGGACTGGTTCAAGGATCTGGTGACCCCGCACCCGCTGGGCGGCTGCAATATGGCAGATTCTGTGGAGCAGGGCGTGGTAGACCACCGGGGTGAAGTGTTCAACTATCCCAATCTGTTTGTGATTGATGGCGCCATGGTGCCACGGGCGCTGGGTTTGAACCCGTCACGGACCATCGCCGCACTGGCCGAGTACGCCGCCAGTGAAATGGGGTGAGGTTCGCTTCACGCCACATATTTTATGCGAGACGGAGCACCGTGCATTTTGCGGGTTGTCAGCAAGACAGGCGTGCTGCTCATTGGCGGCTACGATACCTTGGTAGTCAGTAGAGAATCAGAGAGGAATCCATAATGGCCGATGCCCGTTTCCATATCGTCTTTACCGGTCAGCTGGTGAAAGGGTCGGACCTTGCGACGGTAAAAAGCAACCTGGGAAAAATCTTCAAGATGGATGCCGCCCGGGTGGAGAAATTGTTTTCCGGCCAGCCGGTGGTGCTGAAGAAAGATGCCGACCAGGCCACCGCCATGAAATTCCGCGCGGTGCTGAAACAGGCCGGCGCCGAGTGTGAACTGCGGCCGGTAGCCGATCCCGTCCAGGCATCCGCTGGTGCATCTGCGCCGGCACCCGAATCCCGTGCAGCGTCTCCGGCCCCGGAGAGTCGCGAACCGACAGAACCCTCGTCTGGCGAGCTGGAAACGGTGGGCACCATCCGCACCGGGGGAACCGGTTTTTCCGGGGCTTTCTCGGTGGCGGAAGTGGGGGCGGAAATGGATAACAGGGAAAAGGTCGCTCCTCCGCCTGCTCCGGACGTGGATCACTTGACCATGGCTCAGCCGGGGGAAGTGCTGGGGCAGAAAAAAGCGGAGGAAACGCCGGTGGCACCGGACATCAGCCATCTGTCGCTGAAAGACGACTGACGCCCGTGCTGTTGTGGCATCAGGGGCTGGATGCGGCCTGGAATACGGTGTCCCGCTCGTTGCCTTCCAGGCGCTTCAGTAGCCGGTGGCGGCTTTGCAGCGCCGGATAAACCGGGCTGTCGGGGGAGATGGAAATCACCAGCGTTTGCATTAGTTCACGGGCACCGTGCACATCCCGCTGGCGTATCAGTTTGTCCAGTTGGGCAAAGGCCTCGTTATCTGCGGCCAGGGTATCCAGCTCAGCCAGTTGTTGCGGATTGGCGGTGAGCTGGCGAGCACGGCGTATCGCCACCTTGGCCGCGCGGGTATCGCCCAGATCAAGTAACTGGCGAATCACCGCGTAATTTTCACTGAGATCCACCGCGTCACCCTTGGCTTTTTCCGGCGGCGTTTTCAGGGGCGTTTCTGAGGTTTTTTCAGACGCCGGTGGCGTGGATGCTGCAGGGGCTGGCGACTGAGTAGCCGCGTTATCATCGGTGAGCGTCAACGTCCAGTTGCCCAGCTCACAGCCACTTTCTGTGCTGACGTTTACCTGCCACTGGCCTCCGGGAGCCAGATCAAGGCCGGCAAAGGTTTTCGACGACCAGGTGCGCCAGTAATCCGAGCCCACCGCCAGCGGCACATCAACAATGGGTTCACCGTTGTAGGACCAGGTATGGTGCAGCTGCTCGCCATTACCATCCTGGATGGCGGTAAAGAACAGTAGCTCATTGACTGAGAGTGGGGCGGTTGTGAGCTGAGCGAGCGGTTCCCGTTCTTCCACTGCAGTGGTGAAAGCGGCACTGACCAATGTCGGGCACGAGTTGTCGGTGGCAGTTTCAGCGAAGGCCAATGCCGGAATCAGCAGGCCGGTGACAATGCAGATACGCACCTTGATACCCCCAGAATGTTGTCCGGCTGCCGCTTTTGTCTGGATAGTTTTTGGATAGCGGCAGCATCTACAACAAGACTAGTGGCACAGCGGCAACAACGCGCAGAACTGCGTCACGTTAGCGGTGAACATTCGGGTAAAGACAAATCAGTCTGCCGAGGCGGATTCATCACCCTGATCCGGACCATGGAACGCCAGGTAGAGCTCTTCCAGTATTTCCGGAATGCTCAGGGCCATTTGCCGTACCACCTGACTGTTGTCCCAGAGCGTGTCCAGGGCTTCGTCATCATCCACCCCTGAAATCAGGATGAAGGGCAGCAGCATTTGCGCCATCTGTTCTTCATCATCCTGATACCAGTTTTCTTCGGCCACAAAGACGCCGGTCATGAAACCGGCACACCAGCTTGCCAGATCCTGGCCGTCATCTTCCTGATAAGGGTCAAGCAGGCAGGGCAGGTTGACGGTGTCGCCACCGAGTAACTGTGTTACCAGTCGTTCGCGCAGCCGGTTGAGAGCATCAGTGACGTCCTCGGGAACCGGCATTTCCAGCTCTTCGCTGTAGTCCACCGTTTCCACGTCTGGCCCGACGGCCAGGGCACAGAGCATGCCATGGATTTCCGTCCAGGTAGGGGCGTCTTCGCCAAGGTCCTGGAAGTACTGGCGAACGGTGTTTTTCAGGCTGGGATTGGTAATGTCTGACATGGAGTCCTCCGCTGCCGGCAAGCATACCGGGAGTTATCGGCGGTCTCCAGGTATTCAGCTCAATGGCAGCTGGACCACCTGGTTGCGGCCCCGGGATTTGGCTTCATACAGTGCGCTATCAGCCCGCTTGATCAACTGGTCCGCCGTTTCCCCGGGCTGGAAGGCGGTCAAACCGGCAGAGAAAGTGGTTTTGATGTCACTGGCAAAGGAATAACCCTGTTCGGCGAAGCGCCTGCGCAGGCGTTCCAGAGCGGCTTCGCAGGCGGCTTCCGTGGCATGGGGAAACAGCACCACGAATTCCTCACCACCGTAGCGGGCCAACAGGTCCGATTTGCGCAGGCCCTGGCTGGCAATGCGGGCAAAGCGGCTGAGCACTTCGTCGCCACTATGATGGCCGTAGTTATCATTGACCCGCTTGAAATGGTCCAGATCGATAATCGCCAGATAAAGGGGGGTGTGGTTGCGGTTGGCGAGGGAAAGCTCTTCCTCCAGTCGTTCGAGAAAATGGCGGCGGTTATACAGCCCGGTAAGATCATCGCGCACCGCAATGGCTTCCAGGCGAGAGTGGGCATCACGCAGGTTTTCACGTTGATCCCTGACCCGGTTCTGCAAGTTGTGGATGTAGCCCCCCATATAGATAAACCAGCAGAGGATCAGGGCAAGAATGATCCAGTGCCCGATCAGAAACGAAAAGATCGCCTGTTGGGGGGTTTCCAGCCACTCGTATACCTGCAACGTGGTGAAGCAGAAAAGGGTAAAGCCGGCCATGGCCATTTGCCGGCGCCTGTCCAGGGCAAAAATGCCAAACGTCATCACCATGAAGTAGATGCTCAGCATGGCGCCACGTAGCTCGCGGGTATAATGCAGGATCACCGTGGTCAGGATGATGCCGGTGGCCATCTGCAAAATGGTCAGGCTGGGGTCGCCGAGGCGTTCGCTGAGACCACTACGGATGAGCAGAAAGAACACCAGGTTGATGGCAAATAGCACCGAGAACATCATCAGGTGCGGTGTATTGGGCGCAAAGGCACTGAGCTCGACGCCGAGGATGGTGCCCACCCATAGCAGGCAATAGGAGTAAACGGCCATGATCTGGCGGCGGAGGCGGATGGCGCGCTCCGGCGGTTCGGCGGGAATCAGGGTAAGCACGTAGGTAATCGGATCCTGTAGGTTGCCTGCTGGCTTTTTGGTCAACTTTACCGTTTTTCTCATTCCAGGTCACAGGGATGTCATTGTGAGAGGTAGACAGGGCCTGACAAACTGTCTCGAGTGAAACAATCGTTTGATTGGTTGTGTTAATTCGACCTCCTGAGGCCCGATCATGTCGACCCCCCTGTTTGATCTCACGCTCACCGAAGAGCAGCGCATTACCCGCGAGAGCATGCGACGTCTTGCCCGCGATTCCCTGTCGTCCCAGGCCCGAGCTGCTGACGATGCGGCGCAGGCCAATCCGGCGCTACTGGATGCCATTAGTGGTTTCGGCCTGGCCTTGATGCCCATGCCGGAAGCCCTAGGTGGCGTTGCCATGCCTCGTTCGCCGTTATCCAATGCCCTGGCCGTGGAAGATCTGGCCCAGGGAGACATGTCCCATACCCTGGCCGCACTGCAACCGATGGCTGCAGTGAATGCACTGATGGATTTCGGTGACGAGCAGCAACAGGAACGGTGGCTCCCAGTCTTGGCGGCGGAGACCTTTACTGGTGCAGCGTTGGCGGTCAACGAGCCCCGTGCCACCTTCGAGCCTGCTGCGCCGGCCACCATGGCCAGCCAAGACGGCGACACCTACACCCTCAACGGCGTGAAAAGTCTGGTCCCCATGGCTGCCCAATGTGAGTGGTTTGTAGTGGTGGCTGCTATCGATGGCGAGGTGGCGGGCTTTGTGGTGCCGGCGGAGGCGGAAGGGCTGACCATTGAGTCCGAGCCGTACATGGGGTTGCGTAGTGCCAACATGGCGACGCTGACCCTGGAAAACGTGGCCATCCCGGCCCGTGACCGGTTACCGCGCTTCGACCTGAATCGTCTGCTGGGCCTCAGCCGTATCGGCCAATGCGCCCTGGCGGTGGGCTGCTGTCAGGCGGTGCTGGAATACAGCATCCCCTACGTGAAAGAGCGCAAGGCGTTCGGGGAGCCCATTGCCTGGCGTCAGTCCGTGGCCTTCATGGTGGCCAACATGGGCATCGAAATTGAAGGCATGCGCCTGATGATGCTGCGCGCTGCCAGCCGGGCGGAGCAGGGCGTGGATTTCCACAAGGACGCCTATCTGGCCCAGTTGCAGTGCATGGAAAAAGCCATGGAGATCGGCACCAACGGTATCCAGCTGTTTGGTGGCGCCGGCTTTGTGCGCGATTACCCGCTGGAAATGTGGTACCGCAACCTGCGCAGCATTGCCGTGTTGCACGGCAGCCTGATGGTATAGGAGAGAGTCATGATCAATCTGGAAATTCCGGCCAAGCTCGAACAGGTCCAGCAGATGGCCCAGCAACTGGCAGCGGGAGTGTTTCGCCCCATTGCCCGCAAATACGACGCCATCGAACACTGCGATACCCCGGAGGAGCTGAAGCCGGTGGCGCAGATGATGGCAGCCATGCCCCGCGGCGGTGGGAAAAAGGGTGCCAGTGACGAGATCAAGAACGGTAGCAACATGACCGGCATCCTGGCGGTGGAAGCCATGTGCTGGGGCGATGTGGGGTTGATGCTCTCCATTCCCGGCTCCGGGCTGGGCAATGCGGCGGTGATGGCCGTGGGCACCCCGGAGCAGAAAGAGAAGTATGGCAAGCTCTACTGTGCCATGGCGATTACCGAGCCCGGCGCGGGTTCGGATTCCGCTGCGGTCAGTACCACCGCTGAACTGGACGGTGATGAGTGGGTGCTCAACGGTGAGAAAATCTACTGCACCGCGGGCCAGCGCTGTGATGCGGTGGTGGTCTGGGCGACCCTGGACAAGTCATTGGGCAAGGCGGCGATCAAGTCATTCATCGTTCCTCGCGATAACCCCGGCCTGCAGCTGGTGCGCGTGGAAGACAAGATGGGCCTGCGCGTGTCAGATACGGCGGCCCTGTCGTTCAACAACTGCCGAATCCCCAAGGACCATATCCTTGGTTCGGCAGAAATTGGCGATACCGAAGAGGCCCGCAAAAAGGCCTTCGGCGGGGTGATGCAGACCTTTGATAATACCCGTCCCCAGGTGGCAGCCATGGCATTGGGTGTGGCCCGTGCGGCACTAGAGATAACCAGAGAAATATTGGAAAAAGAAGGGGTTGAGGCTGATTTCTCGAAACAACCTTATAATTCTACGGCGCGGGAGCTGGAGCTGTACCGGCTGGAAGCGGACCTGGAAGCCGCCCGCCTGATGACCCTGAAAGCCGCCTGGATGGCAGACAATGGCCAGCCCAATTCCAAAGAAGCCTCCATGTGCAAGGCCAAGGCCGGGCGCATGGGCAATGAGGTAACCCTCAAGTGCGTGGCCCTATGCGGCGAGCTGGGCTATTCCGAGCGGACGTTGCTGGAAAAGCTGGCTCGGGATTCAAAGATCATCGACATCTTCGAGGGCACCCAGCAGATCCAGCAACTGATCGTGGCACGGCACCTGCTGGGGCTGTCGTCCAGAGAGCTGAAATAATATGTCGACAAGGCCGCTGTAGGAACGGAGCGTAACGGAGTAACGCACGTAGTTCCGTGCGGCCCTAAGGGTGAGCGAAGCGAATAATGCCTCTCGAGGCGCGAACCGCGCTTGCGCGGAAATCGTCCGTAGGACGATCAGGAGTTTCAGGGCTCGCCAGTTGTATGGAGGTTAGTCTGTAAGCTAGAAGGCAACTTGCCACGGCCAGTTCGCGCCTCGAGAGGCGCTCCTGCAGTGGCTGCGTAGTTGGCGTATTTGCTGTTTCAGCCTTTGGATTTCCCGGCCATGGCATTACCCTTGCGGTGTCTTTGACTTCAAGGAGCGTGTGAGATGGCCGAAACGCTGGCTGGCAAGGTGGTGTGGATTACCGGGGCCTCCTCCGGGATTGGCGAGGCGTTGGCGAAGGAATATGCGCGCCGGGGCGCAACCCTGGTGCTCTCCGCCCGTCGGGAAGAGGAGCTGGAGCGGGTCCAGGAGGGTCTGGTCAACGGTGATGACCATCTAGTGTTGCCGCTGGATCTGACGGAAGTCGAAGCCATGCCTGCTGCCGTGGCGGCGGTGCGGCAGCGTTTTGATCGTCTTGATCAGGTGGTCCACAACGGCGGCATTTCCCAGCGCTCCCTGGTGGCCGACACCGATTTGGCGGTGGATCGGCGAATCATGGAGGTGAATTTCTTTGGCACCGTGGCGCTGACCAAGGCGGTATTGCCCTGGTTGAAAGAGCAGGGCCGAGGCCGGTTTGTGGTGGTGACCTCGCTGGTCGGTGAGCTGCCCACGCCACTGCGCAGTGCCTACAGCGCCAGCAAGCACGCTCTGCACGGTTTCTTCGAATCCTTGCGTGCCGAGGAATACGATGCTGGTATCCGGGTGACCCTGGTGATGCCCGGCTTTATCCGCACCCAGGTCTCCCTCAACGCGCTCACCGCCGATGGCTCCGCCCAGGGCAGTATGGATGAGGCTCAGGAAGCCGGTATTGCCCCTGACGAATGCGCCAAACGGATGGTGAAGGCCGTGCAGCAAGGCCGCGATCAGGTTATCATCGCCGGCCGAGAGGGTGCCGGTATCTACCTGAAACGCTGGAGCCCCGCGCTGTACCGCCGATTGATCCGCAAAATGAAGGTCACATAATCGCCCACACGCTTCACGCAAAATCTGCTTTTTGCGCCATAGCTGTTGCGTGAAGCGTGGTGGCTGTTACACAGAGAGAGAAAGGGTTCCCATGGACACGCTGGACGCCAAACAACGGACTCGCCTCAACAAGCTGCAGAAGAAGCTGCGGCGCGAGGTCGGTCGTGCCATTGCTGATTTCAATATGATCAGTGAGGGCGACAAGGTGATGGTGTGCCTGTCTGGCGGCAAGGATTCCTACACCATGCTGGAAATCCTGCGCAATCTGCAGCATTCGGCGCCGGTGAATTTCGAGCTGGTGGCGGTGAACCTGGACCAGAAGCAGCCGGGGTTCCCGGAGCATGTACTGCCGGAGTACCTGGAGCGGGAAGGGGTGGCCTACCACATCCTCGAGAAAGACACCTATTCCATCGTCAAGGAGAAGGTGCCGGAGGGGAAAACCACCTGTGGGCTGTGTTCACGGCTGCGTCGCGGTAGCCTCTATGGCTTTGCCGAAGAGATCGGCGCCACCAAGATCGCCCTGGGCCACCACCGCGATGACATCGTCGAGACCCTGTTTCTGAACATGTTCTTTGGCGGCAAGATGAAGGCCATGCCGCCCAAGCTGCGCAGCGACGATAACCGCAATATTGTTATCCGTCCTCTCGCTTACAGCCGCGAGAAGGACATCATCGAGTTCTCCAACTTCAAGGATTTCCCGATCATCCCCTGCAACCTGTGCGGCTCCCAGGAGAACCTGCAACGCCAGGTGATCAAGGATATGCTCAACAAGTGGGACCGGGATCAGCCAGGGCGCATCGAGAACATCTTTGCTGCCATCCAGAATATTGCCCCCTCGCAACTGGCCGATACGCGCCTGTTCGACTTCGAAAATCTGGAAGACGGCCAGCAGCAGGGCGGTGAGCAGGCTCTCCGACTGGACGTGGTCAACCTGTTCGGCTGATCAAAAAAGCATCGTTTCGGCGATTTTGCCACTAAACATGATTCACGGCGCCGTTTCCGGTAAAATACCCGCGCCTTTTTGCGGTGCGGTCTGTCAGGCCGCCATGTAACCGTTTCCCCGGGCTTCTGCGACTTCCTCCGACCCCCTTCAAGCGGGGTCGACCCTTGGGTTTTCGCCGAATGTCCCGATTAACCAAGACTCTCTCGACCAGAAGGGTAGGAGCACCATGACCGATCGTATTCAGAAGGGTAGCCTTGAAATCGCTGCCGAACTCCATGATCTGGTAGTCAACGAGATTGCGCCGGGTACCGGCGTGGACCCGGAACACTTCTGGGCCGAGCTGGAAAGCATCCTCAAGGACCTGGCGCCCAAGAACAAGGCGCTGCTGGAAAAGCGTGAAACCATCCAGGCGCAGCTGGACGAGTGGTACAAGGCCCGTAAAGGCCAGGCCATCGACATGGCTGAGTACAAGCAGTTCCTGACCGAGATCGGTTACCTGCTGCCGGAAGGCGAGGACTTCAACGTTACCACCGAGAATGTGGATGACGAGATCGGCACCATCGCTGGGCCGCAGCTGGTGGTACCGGTGAAAAATGCACGTTTCGCCCTGAACGCCGCCAATGCGCGTTGGGGCAGCCTGTATGACGCCCTCTACGGCACCGACGTGATTTCTGACGAAGGCGGCGCCGAGAAAGGCGGGGCTTATAACCCCAAGCGTGGCGCCAAGGTGATTGCCTGGGCCCGTAACTTCCTGGACAGCTACTTCCCGCTGGCCTCCGGCTCCCATAAAGACAGCACCGGTTACGCCATTGTTGATGGCAAACTGGAAGTGTCCCTGGGCGCTGAAAAATCCGGCCTGAAAGACGAAGGCCAGCTGCAGGGTTATGTGGGCGAGGCCTCTGCGCCGTCCGGTATCCTGCTCAAGCACAACAACCTGCATGCAGAAATCCAGATCGATGCCAGCCACCCGATTGGCACCGACGACGCTGCCAACATGAAAGATGTGCTGCTGGAATCTGCCATCACCACCATCCAGGACTGCGAAGACTCCGTAGCCGCCGTGGATGCGGAAGACAAGGTCGAGGTGTATCGCAACTGGGCCGGCCTGATGAAGGGCGACCTGCAGGAAAGCTTCCAGAAGGGCGGCAAGACCATGACCCGCGCCATGAATCCGGATCGCGAGTACACCGCGCTGGACGGCGGCACCCTGACCCTGCACGGCCGCTCCCTGTTGCTGGTGCGGAACGTGGGCCACCTGATGACCAACCCGGCTATCCTGCTCAATGGCGAGGAAACCCCGGAAGGCATCATGGACGGCATGATCACCGTGCTGGCCGGCATTCATGACCTGAAGAAACTCAATAAGCTGAGCAACAGCCGCACCGGCTCCATGTACATCGTGAAGCCGAAGATGCACGGTCCGGAAGAAGTGGCCTTCGCTGTTGAGCTGTTCGAGCGTGTCGAGAAGGCCCTGGGCCTGGAAAAGAACAGCCTGAAGATCGGCATCATGGATGAAGAGCGCCGCACTACCGTGAACCTGAAAGAGTGTATCCGTCAGGCGAAAGAGCGTGTGATCTTCATCAACACCGGTTTCCTGGACCGCACCGGTGACGAAATGCACACTTCCATGGAAGCAGGCCCCATGGCCCGTAAGGGCGACATGAAAGCCCTGCCGTGGATCAATGCCTACGAAGACTGGAATGTGGACATCGGTCTGAAATGTGGTCTGCCGGGTCACGCCCAGATCGGTAAGGGCATGTGGCCCAAGCCGGACGAAATGGCCGAAATGATGGCCACCAAAGCCGGTCACCCGAAAGCCGGTGCCAACTGTGCCTGGGTGCCGTCCCCGACGGCTGCGACCCTGCACGTTACCCACTATCACGAGATTAACGTGGCAGAAGTCCAGAAAGAGCTGGCCAACCGCAAGCGTGCCTCCCTGGACGATATCCTTACCGTGCCGTTGCTGACCCGTGAGCTGTCCGCCGAAGAAATCCAGCAGGAGCTGGACAACAACGCGCAGGGCATTCTGGGTTATATGGTTCGCTGGATCGACAGTGGCGTGGGTTGCTCCAAGGTGCCGGACATCAATGATGTGGGTCTGATGGAAGACCGCGCCACCCTGCGGATTTCCAGCCAGCACGTAACCAACTGGTTGCACCACGGCATCACCAATAAAGAGCAGGTGACCGAAACCCTGAAGCGCATGGCAGAAGTGGTAGATCGTCAGAACGCCAACGACCCCACCTACGTGCCCATGGCCAAGGATTTTGACAACTCCGTGGCCTTCCAGGCAGCGATGGAGCTGGTGTTCGAGGGCTGCTCCCAGCCCAGCGGCTACACCGAGCCGGTCCTGCACCGTCGTCGCCGTGAGCTGAAAGCCCAGTAAGACAAAAAGCCCCGCATCGCGGGGCTTTTTTTCGCTACAAGCTACGTTTCGCTGGAAATGCTTTCTACGAAGCTACTGTAGGAGCGGCGCTTGAGCCGCGAACCTTGCGCAGCAAGGAAGTCGCCCGTAGGGCGATCAGGGCTCCCAGAGCTCGACAGGTTTCTGCACTGTGTGCGGCGCCTGCATGGTCCCCGATAACGGTGCGGGAAACGTGACCGGGAGCGTGTTACTGCGTTTGCCTGACACTGCCATGCTTGATTGCCCTGCAGGCGATTCCGCGCTCCGCGCGGTTCGCGGCTCAAGCGCCGCTCCTACAGCGGCTTCGAGTGCGACGCTATTCTTTTTCCACCATCACCTCCAGCGGCAGATTGACCTGCTGGCTGCTGCTCTGCACCCCGCCAAAACCACGCTGGTCCTGTTTGCGGTCTACGCGGATGCTGCCCATGGGCTGCCAGACCCCGGGCTGTACTCTCAGGGTGGTGCCGCTGGACTGGGTCTGTGCCAGTCCCGGGCCGCCAGTTTGGTCATAACGTTGGCTGACCTGTAGCACCACGCTGCCGTCCGGGGTCAGTTGCGGGATTACCTGGATACCCTGTTGTAGCTCAGCAAGCACGGTGCCGTAATAACCGCCGCCGAGGGCGAGCAGGGTGCCCTGGCTGATATGGGCCGGGTAACCGCTGAGGGTGCGAATCTGGTAATGGTCCTGCTGGCTGCTGTGCTGCCGGCTTTGTTCAATGCGGATGTCACCGGAGACCCCGCCGGGAATGCGGCCCTGGATACGGGTATCCACTCCGCTACGCTGGCCGCTGCTGGTACCTTGACGACGAAGATGAACAACCAGAGCGCTGGGTGCGGCTTCCAGGCTGCCCAGCGCACCTTCCAGTTCAGCCATATTGCTGTCGGTGGTGCGGATGATCAATTTGCCCTGATAGGCCCGGACGCTGCCGCCGGGGGGTAGTAGGGGTTCGATCACCGACACCAGTGCCGGGGCATCCGGGCGGGGCAATACGTGGATGCGCATGGAGTCTGCCATGGCCTGGCCGATCATCCCCAGCAGCAGGCTGAGCAGCAGAACGAGATGTCGGCTTCGGTGTATTCGTCGTTGCATCATGATCGACTCCGGCAGGCTTTTTCTCACTCTATCATGGCCGCTGCATTACGCATCTCTACAGGATCACAGGCATAATGGCGGCCGCCTGAAGTCGCCCCAGAGTTGCCATGTTCGCCAACAGCCGTAGCGTTACCTCGAATCAGACCGGAATCCACAATGACCTGGAGCGGGTGGTCCGTCGCCATCTGCAAAGTCCCTGGCAGGCGCCTATTGCGGACCATGATGCTCAGGCGTTTGCGCAATTGCAGCAGTGGCGGCAAGCGCAAGGCACTGAGCGACCGCTGATGCTGGATTCCGGCTGTGGCACCGGGCGCTCTTCCTTGCTGCTTGCCAGCCAGAACCCGGAGGCTCTGGTGGTGGGGGTGGATCAGTCCGCTGCCCGCCTGGAGCGTGCCGGCAGGCGTTTTCAGGCACTGCCGGACAATCTTTTGCTCTTGCGGGCCGATTGCGCGGGTTTGTGGCGGCTGATGGCCGGGGAAGGCCGGCAACTCCTGCGCCATCAGATTCTTTATCCGAATCCCTGGCCGAAAAGCGCACATCTGAAGCGGCGCTGGCACGGTCATCCGGTGTGGCCCACGATGTTGTCGCTGGGTGGCGTGCTGGAAATGCGCAGTAACTGGTTGCTGTACCTGCAGGAGGTGCGGGACGCGCTGGCGATCAGTGGCATTGATGCGGCGCTGTCGGAACTGCCGCTGCAAAGCGAACCGTTGACGGATTTCGAGGAGAAATACCAGGCCAGCGGTCAGGTAAACTGGCGACTGACAGCCAGTCTGTGATGTGGCGGGTAGGGTGGATTAGCCGAAGGCGTAATCCACCGTCACAATGTGGAAAGTCTGGCACCAGGAATCTGGTGGATTACGCCTTCGGCTAATCCACCCTACAAGATTCTATAAACGCAGCTCTCGTAACTCTATTGAGGAGGCTGCGCGTTCCCAGTGTTCCTGAAACTGTCTGGCCAGACGTGGCGCGCGGGGAAGACGATGACCGCAAAGGTCGAGTCGGCCGGGCCGTGGCCAGCCCGCTGCTTCGAACAGTCCGGTCCCATCGCCGATAGCAAAGCAGAGCTGGTTGTCCCGGTCATCATCCTGGCTCTGGCGCATCTGTATGCGAGAGGGAAGCCGGCGGGCCAGATGGACCAGGCGATGTCCGTTACGCACGGCCTTGTCCTGGCTGTCGTACTGAATGCGGATATCGGTTTTTGCGCTGCTCAGGGCCAGGCGCTTGAGGGCATCGCAAACAGCGCTGTCGGCGGTCAGGGCGTCCAGCTCCGGGACCCGCAGCCAGAGGCTGCGACGGCAGGCGGAAATCAGCGAAGCGAGCGCAGCGCCGGCCTCGCCGAATTCAGGGTGGAGCAGGGTGTCGTCGTCACCGATGACAAAAACCATCAGGCGAGGGGTTTGAACATCTGCCGGTGGGGGATGTTGGCATCCATGAAGATGCCACCGGACACCGCAAAGCCGGCCGCTTCGTAAAAGCTGGTGGCGTGGGTCTGGGCGTGCAGGAAGATTTCTTCCATGCCCTTGGCCCGGGCGGCTTCTTCCGCGGCTACCAGCAGGGAGCTGCCGACACCATTGTTGCGCTGCTCTGAGAGGACGCACAGTCGGCTGATCTGGCCGCTGGGAAGAAGGCGAATACAGCCGACCGGATTCTGCTCCCGGTCCAGGGCCAGAAAATGGATGGCCTTGTCATCTTCGCCATCCCACTCCAGCTCTTCGGGGACGTGTTGTTCGTTGATGAAGACCTTCTGGCGAAGGGCTCGCAGGGCGGTGTCGTTTTCGTCCCAGCGGGTCTCAATAATGCTGATAGCCATAGGGGTCTCGTTATAGTTGGGCGAAGTAGCCCTGTTCAATCCAGTCATGTAGCAATTCACTCCCGGCTGGCTGCAGTACGGCATCCAGCGCTTCACGGGTATAGCAGCGCTGGCGGGCCAGCAGCTGTACCAGTGGTCGTTGTTGTTCTGTCAGTGAGTAGGGCTCACCGTTTAGCCAGGCAATGTTGCCCTGCAAAATCAGGCGCACACTACCATGGCGGACCAGGGCGATCGAAGGATCGCGCTGGCGAATATGGGCATCATCGACGGCAAATTCAAGTCCATCCAGCCGGGGAGTGGACAGCCAGCGATAAACTGCCCGCTCTATCGCCGCCGGGTTGAGCAGGTCCAGGGCGCCGCGAACCAGTTGCTGCCGGTCTGCATCGGCCAGTACCGCCGGATCCTTGGGCACCTGCCGGTCCGCGTCCGTAAACAGCTCGCTGTCCGCATCGGCCAGGCATTCGCCGGCGATTTCCGCCATCAGCATCTGGTAATCCGGGGCCCGGAAACCCACCGACCAGGTGATGCAGTCGCTGTCTTCGGCGACACCATGGTGGGCCACGCCAGGGGGCAGGTAGAGCACATCGCCAGGGTTTGCCACGAACTCTTCGCGCACCGGCATGTCGGCCACCAGCTTCAGGTCAGGGTGTGGCAATTTCGGCGTTTTTTCGTCGCAGACATCACCGATCTGCCAGCGGCGGCTGCCGGCGGCCTGGATCAGGAAAACATCATAGCGGTCGAAATGGGGGCCGACGCTGCCACCCTTGGCGGCATAGCTCATCATGATGTCTTCCAGCCGCCAGTTGGGCAGGAAGGCAAAGCTGTCCAGCAGCAGGGAAACATCGGTCAGATAATGGTCCACGGACTGCACCAGCAAGGTCCAGTCCCGCTCGCCCACCTCGGCAAACACGGTTTCCTCGAATGGCCCCTGTTTGAGCTCCCAGTTGCTGCCAGCAGTGCCGCGAATAATGCGGGCTTCCACATTCTCTTCAAGCGCCAGCCCGGCCAGGGTGTCCGCGTCAGGTTCATCCAGGCCGCTGGCAGCGCCGGGCATGAACAGTGGCTTTTTCTGCCAGTAATCACGCAAAAACGCTGCCGGGGTGAGCGGCAGCGTGAAGGTGGGCAGGCCCGGAGCGTCGCTCATCAGATATTACGCGCTTGCTGGGCCGCGTTGCCGATGTAGCTGGCCGGGGTCATGGCCAGCAGGATTTCCTTGGCTTCATCCGGGATCGCCAGATCATTGATGAAGGCAGTCAGGGTGTCCTGGTTGATGCCATCCTTGCCACGGGTCAGCGCCTTGAGCTTTTCGTAGGGCTTCTCGATACCGTAGCGACGCATGACCGTCTGGATCGGCTCTGCCAGCACTTCCCAGGCCGCGTCCAGGTCGTCGTTAAGACGTGCCGGATTCACTTCCAGCTTGCTGATGCCTTTCAGGCTGGCTTCGAAAGCAATCAGGCTGTGCGCCAGGCCCACGCCCACGTTACGCAGCACGGTGGAGTCGGTCAGGTCGCGCTGCCAGCGGGACATCGGCAGTTTGGCGGCCAGGTGATCCATGATGGCGTTGGCCAGGCCCAGGTTGCCTTCGGAGTTTTCGAAGTCGATCGGGTTGACCTTGTGCGGCATGGTGGAGGAACCCACTTCGCCTTCCACGGTTTTCTGCTTGAAGTAGCCCAGGGAGATGTAGCCCCACACGTCCCGGTCGAAGTCGAGCAGGATGGTGTTGAAGCGCATCAAGGCGTGGAAGTACTCGGCCACGCAGTCGTGGGGTTCGATCTGGGTGGTATAGGGGTTGAAGGTCAATCCCAGGCCTTCCACGAAGCGGCGGGCAAAGGCTTCCCAGTCAACGTCCGGGTAGGCAGACAGGTGAGCGTTGTAGTTACCCACGGCACCGTTGATCTTGCCCAGCAGTGCCACGGCGGCGAACTGGTCGCGCTGGCGTTGCAGGCGGGCCACCACATTGGCCATTTCCTTGCCCACGGTGGTGGGGGAGGCGGATTGGCCATGGGTGCGCGACAGCATCGGCTGGTCCGCCTGGGCGTGAGCCTGGCGGCGGATGGCGCTGATTACCTGATCCATCTTCGGCAGCAGGATTTCCCGGGCTTCTTTCAGCATCAGGGAGTAGGACAGGTTGTTGATGTCCTCGCTGGTGCAGGCGAAGTGAACGAACTCGCTCATGCCGGCCAGCTCTTCGTGCTCGGCCATCTGTTCCTTGATGAAGTATTCCACCGCTTTCACGTCGTGATTGGTGGTGGCTTCGATGGCCTTGATGCGTTCGGCGTGCTCGACGTCGAAATCGCGGGTAACACCGCGCAGGTGCCAGGCCGCCTGACCGCTCATCAGCGGTACTTCGGGGATGTTCTTGTCGTGGGCGAGCTGTTCCAGCCAGCTCACTTCCACATGCACGCGGAAGCGGATAAGGCCGTATTCACTGGTGGTGTTGCGCAGGGCATCCACCTTGCCGGCATAGCGGCCATCGACCGGTGAAATGGCAGTCAGAGAGGTAAGGCTGGACATGGAAATGGCTCCCGAATCGTTTCCGTGAGGGTAAAAGCGGCGCAATGATACCGTAAAACCGCAAAGGCTGCGTTGTTGTTTGCCGGGATAGCGAATGCCACCCGTAGGAGCCCCGCTTGAGGGGCGAACCGAGCGAAGCGAGGCGACAGAGCGTGATGGCTGCGGCAAGCGTTTCAGGAGATGTGCAGGGTTCTGATTCGCCTGATCGGCCTTCGGTCGATTATCGCACTACCGCGGGGTTCGCGGCTCAAGCGCCGCTCCTACAGGTGACTTTAGGTAAGCATTACAAGTTATTGATATTTATAGATTCTATAGCAGTCAAAAGTCGCTTTCTCTGGAACAGAAGTTGCCAGCGGCGGCCGCCGAGCTGGTGCCAGAGGAAGGCGGCGCGGACGCCGGCCAGGAACAGGGCCCGGACCCGGGCGGCCTTGTTTTCGTCCTGCAGGTGGGCTGGTTCGCCCTTAACCTGGATACGGAAACGGAAGGTGCCCAGGGTGTCCACATAAATACCGCCAAGCCGGTGGCAAAAGGCGTCGTCTCGAACACTGCTGAAATGGGCCTGCTGGCCATCCAGGGCCTTGAGGCGGTGGCGCAGGATGTTCACGGTGTCATCGTTCTTGCGCAATTTGGCTGCCAGGTGCAGCAACGCCAGGCCGTAATTGAGCGGGCGCAGGTTGCCGCCGGCGGAGTCCCGGTTAAGGCTGCGGTTGAGCAGGCTGACGCCATCACGGAGCAGGGCCGGTTGTGAGTAAATGGTGTCAAAACTTTCTGCATCCAGAGCCATGACGCCCTGCATCAGGGCCTCGAAAGCCCGTGGATCACAATCGCCGCGAAGAGCAATGTCGTCGGCCAGCTGGGCGGCCTGGAAGACGGCTGCCAGAGCCAGTAGCTGCTGCTGTTGCGGGCTGAAGCGTTCGCTCATGCGGTCTCCTCTATCACTGCGCCGCCCAGGCATACGGGCCCATCATAGAACACCACGGACTGGCCGGGTGTCACGGCCCGCTGGGGTTCGTCAAATACCACCTGAACACGGCCATCCACGGCGTCGCTGACGGTGCAGGCCTGGTCGGGTTGCCGGTAGCGGGTCTTGGCGGTGAGCCGGGCGGGCAGGGTCGGCGGTGCCAGGGCGACCCACTGCATGGGGGCGCTGGTCAGTTCGCGGCTGTAGAGCAGCGGGTGATCGGTGCCCTGGACGGCGACCAGCACATTTCGCTCAAGGTCCTTGCCGGCCACGTACCAGGGCGCATCGCCGGCGTTGGCGCGACCACCAATGCCCAGGCCCTGGCGCTGGCCCAGGGTGTAATACATGAGACCATCGTGGTCGCCGATCACATTGCCATGGTCGTCTTCGATCTTGCCAGGCTGGGCGGGCAGGTACTGCTCAAGAAAATCCTTGAAGCGGCGCTCGCCGATAAAGCAGATCCCGGTGGAATCCTTCTTCTTGTGGTTGGCAAAGCCCTTTTCTTCGGCGATGCGACGCACTTCCGGTTTTTCCAGATCCCCCAGCGGGAACAGGGTGCGCTCGAACTTGTGGTGATCCACGGCGTGGAGGAAGTAGGTCTGGTCCTTATTGGTATCCACGGCCCGCAGCAGGCGCCCCTTACCGTCGTGGCTCACCTGGGAATAGTGGCCGGTAGCAATATAGTCCGCGCCCAGGGTGATAGCGTGGTCCAGAAACGCCTGGAATTTGATTTCCTTGTTGCAGAGGATGTCCGGGTTGGGGGTGCGACCAGCCTTGTATTCAGCCAGAAAATGTTCGAATACCCGGTCCCAGTACTCCGCAGCAAAATTGGCGGTATGTAGCTCGATGCCCAGTACGCCCGCTACCTGCATGGCATCCATCAGGTCTTCCCGGGCGGTGCAGTAGTCGGTGCCATCGTCTTCATCCCAGTTCTTCATGAACAGGCCTTCGACGTGATAACCCGCATCCAGCAGCCGCGCAGCGGCCACCGAGGAATCAACACCGCCGGACATGCCGACGATCACATGGGTGTCTTGTGGGGCTTTTGCAGAAACTTGGCTCATGGTGCTGCCTTCATGTCAGCCGCGCTGCAGCGGCCAGGGGTGCTGATAGATGGTGTCCAGTGGCAGGCGCCGACCTGACAGATAGTCGTCCAGGCATTTTTCCACCAGGGCGCTACGGTGTTGAGGGCGACGGTTGCGCAGTTCGTCCGGTGTCAGCCATTCGGCGCCGAGAATACCGGTATCCAGCTTCTGGCCCGGATCATGGCTGACCGGCCTGGCCACGAAACAGGTGCGGTAGTAGACCCCGGCACCGCGGAAGGGCTGAAAGATATACCAGCCCAGCAGGTCGGTGATTTCGACCTGCCAGGCAGTTTCTTCCAGGGTTTCCCGGTAGGCCGCCTGCATCAGGTTTTCCCCGAATTCCACATGCCCGGCGGGCTGGTTCAGCACTTCCTGGCCCTTGCTCATTTCCCGAACAAAGAGGAAGCGCCCGTCTTGTTCCACCACACAGGCCACAGTAATGTGCGGCTCAAAGCTGTTCATAGCAACCCTACCGGTACTGGCCCCGTCCAAATGGGGCACAATGATAATGAAAGGCGGGAATGGTAGCGCAGCAGCGCCACAGACAACAGGAGTGATCAATGCCCGGTGACCGGTTTACCCACCTGGATGACCAGGGACGCGCCCAGATGGTGGACGTGACGGACAAGGCGGAAACGCAGCGAGAGGCTACGGCCCGGGCACGCATCCGCATGAAGCCACAAACCCTGGCAATGATCCGCGATCAGCGCCACCCCAAGGGGGATGTGATTGCCACCGCTCGTATCGCCGGGATCCAGGCGGCCAAGAAAACCTGGGATCTGATCCCCATGTGTCACCCCCTGTTGCTCAGCAAGGTGACGGTTGCCATTGAGGAAGCGGGTGAGGATAGCCTGGAAATTCTCACTACCTGCAAGCTCAAGGGGGTCACCGGTGTGGAAATGGAGGCGCTTACCGCGGCCTCGGTGGCCGCGCTGACGCTCTACGACATGTGCAAAGCGGTGGATCGTGGCATGGTGATTGAAGAGATCTGTTTGCTGGAGAAAGAAGGCGGGCGCAGTGGTCACTATGTCCGGACCGAGTGATGGCGCTATGCGTGTAGCGTGGAGCATGAGGCGTAACAATGATTGAAGTGCGTTTTTTTGCCGCCCTGCGCGAGCGGGTGGGCAGTGACAGTATGACGGTGTCGCCACCGGAAGCGGTAAATACCGTGGCGAAGCTGGCGGACTGGCTGACAGAGCAGGACCCGCAAGTTGCTCAGGCCCTGACAGCCACGCCTCGACGCATGGTGGCAGTGAATGAGGTGCTGGCCACCGAGGATGCGGTGATTTCCGACGGTGATGTGGTTGCCCTGTTTCCGCCGGTGACCGGCGGATGAAAACGCGCATCGAGATTCGTAACGGGCCATTGGGTAGTGCCGAGCCGGCCGTCTGGCTTCGTGATGCCGGCCTTAGCGGTGCCCAGGTACAGTTTGCCGGGCAGGTGCGCGATGAGCAGGGCAGGGTGGAGGCGCTCCATCTGGAGCATTACCCGGGGATGACAGAGTCGGTGCTGAGCACCATTGTCGAGCAGGCCGGTAAGCAGTGGCACCTTAATGGTGCCTGGGTGGTGCACCGGGTTGGCACTATGTCGCCTGGAGATGACATCGTTCAGGTAGCGGTGAGTGCCGCTCACAGGCAGGCCGCCTTTGAGGCCTGTGCTTTTATCATGGATTTGCTGAAAACCCGGGCGCCATTCTGGAAGAAAGAGTTTATCGGCGGCCACTGGTTTTGGGTCGAGGCCCGCGAGAGGGATGCCGAGGCCGCTGCCGCCTGGTTGCAGGGGCTTTCGGCGCATGAATTGCCATAGAACGCCATTTTCCCGGGGCCAGACCAGTCAAGTCCCAGTCGCCGATCTGCCAGCGAACCAGGCGCAGGGTGGGGTAGCCGATAGCGGCAGTCATACGGCGAACCTGGCGATTTCGGCCTTCGTCTATGGTGAGCTTCAGCCAGCTATCCGTTACCGTTTTACGGGTCCGCACAGGTGGGTGGCGCGGCCACAGATCAGGGGGCTGGATGGCGTCTACCTGGGCTGGCCGACAGGGGCCGTCCTTGAGAGTGATTCCCTGGCGCAGTTTTTGCAGTTCCTGCTCCCCGGGCGTACCTTCCACCTGCACCAGATAGGTCTTGGGCAGATGAAAGCGCGGCTGGCTGATGCGTGCCTGAAGGGGACCGTCATCGGTGAGCAACAGCAGCCCTTCAGAATCCCAGTCCAGCCGCCCGGCCGGGTACACACCGGGTACTGGCACGAACTCGCGTAACGTTTGTCGGCCCTGATCGTCGCTGAACTGGGAAAGGACCTGAAAGGGTTTGTTGAGCAAAATCAGTTGCGCCATATGGGCTGACATTCCTGATGGCTGTCATTGATGATTTGAGTCGCGGTACCGGGTGGCTACGCTAACAAGGGTAGGCGGTCGGTGCTATACTCGCCAGCTGATGCAGAATACGGTTTATCTGGAGGGAGCACTCCTGTTCGGTCTCGCTGATCTGACGGCCAAAAGCCGGCTCATGTCGGGCGGGAAGCACTGCCAATACAATTGGGACCTGTAATTTTATGACCACCCCTAAAATTATCTATACCATAACTGATGAGGCGCCAGCGCTGGCGACCTATTCCTTTTTACCCATCATTGAAAAATTTACGTCGATCGCTGGCATAGACGTTGAAAGCAGTGATATCTCACTGGCTTCACGTATTCTCGCCACGTTCCCTGAATATCTGTCTGATGAGCAGAAAGTTGAAGATGCCCTCTCTGAACTCGGGGCTTTGACGCAAGATCCTGAAGCCAACATCATCAAACTCCCCAATATCAGTGCCTCCATTCATCAGCTCAGGGAAGCTATCGAGGAGCTGAATGAACACGGTTTCAGTGTGCCGGAATATCCAGATGAGCCTCACAACGAGGAAGAAGAGGAGATCCAGGCTCGCTACACCAAAATCCTGGGATCTGCGGTCAACCCGGTGCTACGCGAAGGCAACTCTGACCGTCGCGCGCCGATTGCGGTTAAAAATTACGCACGCAAGAATCCCCATAGTATGGGTTACTGGAGCCAGGCATCCCGTACCCATGTTGCCCATATGCGTGGCGGTGACTTCTTTTCCCATGAAACCTCCACCACGATAGAGAAGGCATGCAAGGTCCGCATTGAGCTCGAGGACTCAAACGGCAACGTCACTGTCATGAAGCCGGAACTGCCGCTTCTGGATGGCGAAGTGATTGATGCCATGTACATGAGCAAAAAGGCGCTGTGTGACTTCTTTGACGAGCAGCTGGACGATGCCAAGAACACCGGCATCCTTTTCTCCCTGCACGTCAAGGCCACCATGATGAAGGTGTCTCACCCTATTGTGTTCGGCTATGCGGTTCGTCGTTTCTACAAAGAGCTGTTTGATCAACATGGCGACACCCTGGAACAGATCGGCGCCAACCCGAACAACGGCTTGAGCCACATCTACCAGAAGATCGAGGAGTTACCGATTTCCCAGCGCCTGGAAATCGAATCCACCATTCGTGCCTGTTACCTGCACCGGCCTGAACTGGCTATGGTTGATTCAGACCGTGGCATTTCGAACCTGCATGTGCCATCCGACGTTATTGTCGATGCCTCCATGCCGGCAATGATTCGCCAGGGTGGAAAAATGTATGGCGCTGACGGCAAGCTGAAAGACACCAAGGCCGTCATCCCCGAAAGCACCTATGCCACCATCTATCAGGAAGTCATCAATTTCTGCAAAACCCATGGCGCCTTTGACCCGGTGACCTGTGGTTCTGTGCCTAACGTGGGTTTGATGGCGCAGAAAGCCGAGGAATATGGCTCTCACGACAAAACGTTCGAAGTAAAAGCAGACGGTACTATGCGTATCGTCCGTGAAGATGGCCAGGTGCTACTGACCCACGACGTGGAGAAGGGTGATATCTGGCGTATGTGCCAGGCGAAAGATCTGCCTATCCGTGATTGGGTGAAGCTGGCGGTTAACCGTGCCCGGCAAAGCGGCACCCCTGCCATTTTCTGGCTGGATAAAGAGCGGGCGCACGATGCACAGCTTATCCAGAAGGTCAGGGCATACCTCAAGGATCATGATACCGAAGGGCTTGATATTCGCATCATGTCTCCGGTCCAGGCGATCCGCTATACCATGGAACGCATGATTCGCGGCAAAGATACCATTTCCGTCACGGGTAATGTGTTGCGTGATTATCTGACGGATTTGTTCCCGATCCTGGAGCTCGGCACTAGCGCCAAGATGCTTTCCATTGTGCCTTTGATGGCCGGCGGTGGTCTCTATGAAACCGGTGCTGGCGGCTCCGCGCCGAAGCATGTGCAGCAATTCACGGAAGAAAACCACCTGCGCTGGGACTCGCTGGGCGAATTTCTGGCGCTGTCGGTGTCCATTGAAGAGCTAGGCGAAAAGTATGGCAACAAGAAGGCCAGTGTCATTGCCGCTGCCCTGGATAAGGCCAATGAGCAGTATCTTGAGCAGAACAAGTCACCGTCACGGAAGGTGGGTGAGCCTGACAACCGGGTAAGCCATTTCTATGTGGCCATGTACTGGGCTCAGGCTTTGGCTGCACAGGACGATGATGCCGAGTTGAAAGACAAATTCACTGAGATTGCCTCTGCACTTACCGAAAATGAAGATGACATCGTCAAGGAAATGATAGCGGTGCAAGGTTCCCCCATTGATATCGGTGGTTACTACAACCCTGACTTCAGCAAGGTCTCCGCTGCCATGCGGCCAAGTGCCACCTTCAATAATATTATGGACAAACTGTAAGCGTCAGACGCGAAAGAAAAAGCCGGCGAAAGCCGGTTTTTTTCTGCCAGGCGGTACCCGTTATGCGGTGATCGCATTGATGAGCCTGTCCCTGTTTGCCCACTCCGGGCATGCTGGCATTTCTGATCTCTATTGAGGTTGATTCCGCTTCTGTGGGAAGGGATTTGAAAGATCAGAGCGCCCGCAAAGAGGGGTAGCATCACGGCGAACCCGGGTCTGCCCCGGATGTCCGCAAGCTTAATGTCGGTGCTATACTCGCCGACAGGCGCCTAATTCGCTTTTATTCAGAGGGAGTAGTGTAGATGGGATACCAAAAGATCACGGTCCCCGCAGACGGTGACAAAATCACGGTCAATGCGGACCTGTCCCTGAATGTCCCCAACCACCCGATTATTCCTTATATCGAAGGGGACGGCATTGGTGTTGATATCTCACCAGTGATGATGCACGTGGTTAATGCTGCAATCGAAAAAGCCTATGGAACCAAGCGTGGCATTACCTGGATGGAAGTCTACGCCGGGGAAAAAGCCACCGTGGTTTACGGGCCCGATGTATGGCTGCCCGAAGAGACCCTGGAAGCCCTTCGGGAATTCACCGTGGGCATCAAGGGACCGCTCACCACCCCGGTCGGTGGCGGTATTCGCTCTCTGAACGTAGCTCTGCGTCAGGAACTCGATCTTTACACCTGCATGCGCCCGGTACGCTACTTTGAAGGGGTGCCGAGCCCGGTGGTACACCCTGAACTCACCGATATGATCATCTTCCGCGAGAACTCCGAAGATATCTATGCGGGTATCGAGTGGGCTGCGGACAGCCCGGAAGCGACCAAACTGATCCGTTTTCTGCGTGAGGAAATGGGCGTTACCCAGATTCGTTTCCCGGAAGGTTGCGGTATCGGCATCAAGCCGGTGTCCCGTGAAGGGACCCAGCGACTGGTTCGCAAGGCGATCCAGTACGCCATCGATAATGACAAGGATTCTGTCACCTTGGTGCACAAAGGTAACATCATGAAGTACACCGAGGGGGCCTTTAAAGACTGGGGCTATCAGCTTGCCGGCGAGCGTTTCGGCGCAGAATTGCTGGATGGCGGCCCCTGGATGACCCTGAAGAACCCGCGTACCGGCAAGGACATCATCATCAAGGACGTGATCGCGGATGCTTTCTTGCAACAGATCCTAATGCGTCCAGCCGATTACAGTGTGATTGCCACCCTGAACCTGAATGGTGATTACATTTCCGATGCGCTGGCAGCGGAAGTGGGCGGTATCGGTATCGCGCCGGGCGCCAACATCGGCGGCTCCGTATCCCTGTTCGAGGCGACCCACGGTACTGCACCGAAGTACGCCGGCCAGGACAAGGTGAATCCCGGCTCCCTGATCCTGTCAGCGGAAATGATGCTGCGTCACATGGGCTGGAATGATGCTGCCGACCTCATCATTAATGGGGTGGCAGGGGCGATTGCCGCCAAGACCGTGACCTACGACTTCGAGAGGCTGATGCCGGATGCCACCTTGCTGAAGTGCTCTGAATTCGGTGAGGCAGTGATTGAGCATATGGGTATCTGATCAGCCAGATACCCGCTCATGGCACTGTCAGGAAGGTGTCGGCTGTTTTTCAGCGGCGCCTTCTTCGTTATCCGCTTCGACGTATTCCCCATCAGCGCGCAGATTGACGGCGTGAAAGCCCTTGTTGGCCGGCTGAACCTCGTATTCCACGGGTTGGCCCGCCTTCAGGCTCTTGTAGCCCTCCATCTGGATATAGGAGTAGTGGACGAACAGATCCTCCCCACCTTCATCGGGCCTGACAAACCCGTACCCCTTGGCATTGTTAAACCACTTTACTCGTCCCGTTGCCATGGTCCTTCCCTCTTGCCTATCCAATGGCTGTCATTGTTTGTTGTTATCCCCGGGCCGACTGCTACGGTAAACTGGTAACCGGAGTTATCGTGCAACTTTTAAACATGCGTCGCAGGGTGTCAAGCCCGTGAAATATTCACGGGCTGGCAGGCTGCTAAATAACCCTTGCATGCTCAGCGCGGCCTGAAGCGTGCAGCTGTTGTGTCTTGTCTCGACGGGCAGGGTGGTTCCCTTTCCTAGAGACAAGGCGCAGCAGATGTGCGCTTCAGGCCGCGCCCTTCGGGTCTTCCAGGCTGGACCGTACTCGTTGTTGCAATTTCTAGATGGGTGGACACACACCGTCAAAATTGCGCCTAGATTACGAGCCAGCCTGAAAGATTGAGCACGCAAGGGGTTATTTAGCAGCCTGCTAGGGATTGAAAAATCCGTTACCGCCCATCATTTCTTCATTGCCTGCTGACGCCAGCAGGGTTACAACGGTTTTGAGGCATTATGAACTGGCAACAACAAGGGCACTCGGTGATGGCTTACGGAAAAAATGATCTCCGTAACGGGCCTGCAGATTCCCCTTCCGACCCGGACCGCCATGGCGATCTGGCAGTGGAAGAGGCCAGGCCGAAGTTGAAGCGCCCCTCCATGTACAAGGTGTTGATGCTCAATGATGACTACACCCCCATGGATTTTGTGGTAGAGATACTGGAAGACTTCTTCAATCTGGGCCGCGAGCAGGCAACCCGTGTGATGCTCACGGTTCATACCGAAGGAAAGGCGGTATGCGGGGTGTACCCCCAGGATATCGCCGAAACGAAAGCCACTCAGGTGGTGGAATATGCCCGTGAAAATCAGCATCCGCTGATGTGTCAGGTGGAGAAGGCTTGATTCAGGCCTCTCCAGCTGAATGTCCGGGTACTGCAGTGAGGTAGCCTTATGCTCAGCAAAGAACTGGAAATGACGCTCAACGAAGCGTTTCGCCATGCACGTAGCCACCGGCATGAATTCATGACCGTTGAGCATTTGTTGCTGGCGCTGCTGGATAACGAGGCGGCCGTCGAGGTTCTGCGTGCCTGTAGTGCAGATCTGGAGGAATTGCGCGATTCGTTAAGCCAGTTTATCGAGGATTCCACGCCGCTACTGCCAGAAAGCGACCCGGACCGCGACACCCAGCCAACCCTGGGCTTCCAGCGGGTACTCCAGCGTGCAGTGTTCAGCGTGCAATCTTCCGGCAAGAAAGAGGTGACCGGCGCCAATGTGGTGGTGGCCATCTTCAATGAGCAGGAAAGCCAGGCGGTCTATTTCCTCAATTGTCAGGATATCCACCGCCTGGATGTGGTGAACTTTATTGCCCACGGCATCTCCCAGGTGCAGGACGCGGAGCCGTCCATGGAGGCGGAGCAGGACATGGAGAACGGCGGTGAGAGCGCGCCTGCCAGTGCCCTGGAAAACTACGCCAGCAACCTGAATGAGTTGGCCCGCGCCGATCGCATTGATCCGCTGGTGGGTCGCGCCTTCGAAATTGAGCGGGCCGCGCAGATTCTTTGTCGTCGCCGCAAGAACAACCCGCTGCTGGTCGGCGAGCCCGGTGTCGGCAAAACGGCCATCGCCGAAGGGCTGGCCCGCATGATCGTGGAAGAGAAGGTGCCGGAACCACTACTGGACGCCACCGTGTACTCGCTGGATCTGGGCGCGTTGTTGGCCGGCACCAAGTACCGGGGCGATTTCGAGAAGCGCCTGAAATCGGTACTGGCGGAGCTGAAGAAAGACCCGAATTCGATTCTCTTCATCGATGAGATTCACACCATCATTGGCGCAGGTGCGGCTTCCGGTGGCGTGATGGATGCCTCTAATCTGCTCAAGCCGATGCTGGCCAGCGGTGAACTGAAGTGCATGGGCTCGACCACCTTCCAGGAATACCGGGGCGTGTTCGAGAAGGACCGTGCCTTGTCACGTCGATTCCAGAAGATCGATGTGGTGGAGCCCTCCGTGGAGGATACCGTGGGGATTCTCAAGGGGCTGAAGAGCCGTTTCGAGAAGCACCATGATGTGAGCTACAGCGATGCGGCCCTGAAAGCAGCGGCGGAACTGAGTGCCCGTTATATCAATGATCGCTACCTGCCTGACAAGGCCATCGATGTGATCGACGAGGTGGGTGCCTGGCAGCGTCTGCGGCCGGAAGACCAGCGCAAGCACACCATCGACGAATCCGACGTGGAAGACATGGTGGCCAAGATTGCCCGCATTCCTCCCAAGCAGGTGTCTTCGTCTGACAAGGAACTGCTGCGCAACCTGGAGCGGGATCTGAAGATGACCGTGTTCGGCCAGGAAGAGGCCATCGACACCATCTCGGCGGCCATCAAGCTGTCCCGTGCCGGCCTCAAAGGCGAGCACAAGCCCATCGGCAGCTTCATGTTTGCCGGCCCCACCGGGGTGGGCAAGACCGAAGTGAGTCGTCAGCTTGCCCGCGCCCTGGGTGTGGAGCTGGTGCGGTTCGACATGTCGGAGTACATGGAGCGTCACACCGTCAGCCGGTTGATTGGCGCGCCGCCAGGGTATGTGGGCTATGACCAGGGTGGGCTGCTTACCGAAGCAGTGACCAAGACACCGCATTGTGTACTGCTGCTGGACGAAATCGAGAAGGCTCACCCAGAGGTGTTCAATATCCTGTTGCAGGTGATGGATAACGCCACCCTGACCGATAACAACGGTCGCAAGGCGGACTTCCGCAATGTGATTCTGATCATGACCACCAACGCCGGGGCAGAGGTTCTCAACAAGCGCTCCATCGGCTTTACCGAGCAGGACAACAGCACGGATGGCATGGAGGTACTGAAGAAAGTCTTCACGCCGGAATTCAGGAACCGCCTGGATGGCACCATCCAGTTTCTGCCGCTCACCAGCGAGGTTATCCTCGGGGTGGTGGACAAGTTCCTGGTGGAGCTTCAGGCACAGCTGGATGAGAAGGGTGTGGTGCTCAACGTTGACAAGGCCGCCCGCACCTGGCTGGCAGACAAGGGCTACGACAAGGATATGGGTGCCCGCCCCATGGCACGCCTGATCCAGGAGCAGCTCAAGAAGCCGCTAGCGGAGAAGTTGTTGTTCGGCGAACTGTCAGAGAACGGTGGTCAGGTCGATGTGACCGAGAAAGATGGCCAGCTGTCACTCACCGTGAAGGCGGCGGAACCGGAGCCAGCATAAAAGCAATTGATAGTTGAAAGCGAAAAACGAAAAAACCCGGCTTTGCCGGGTTTTTTGTCAGGAATAGATTTCAAGCAAGGGTGAGTATACCGCTACATGTTTTCCTGGTTTCCGTAAAACACAGGAAAAGAAAAATACCCCTGGCTCACGAGGAGGCAGGGGTATTTTTTAGCTATCAATTGTCAATTATCAACTGCCAATTGAGGGCTTATTTCATGCGGAACGTAATACGGCCCTTGCTCAGGTCATAGGGGGACATTTCCACCTTGACCCGGTCGCCGGTGAGAATGCGGATATAGAATTTACGCATCTTCCCGGAGATATGGGCGGTAATAACATGACCGTTGTCCAGCTTCACACGAAACATCGTGTTCGGCAGGGTTTCAACGATGACACCTTCTAGTTCAATCTGCTCTTCTTTCGCCATCCAACGAATACCTTGGGTTACCGGCTATTAGCGGGCGCAATTGTGCCGGAAAAGACGCCTGGCTGCAAAAGAAGTTGGGAAGCGGTTAAAAAGCGGGTTATTCAGCCCGTTGCAGGCGGCCCGGGGAGGCCATTCAGTCCGGGTCGAACTCTTTCCAGGCGCCACTGCGGAGGATTTCCAGGGGGCGGTACTGGCTCTTGTACTCCATCTTCTGGCATTGATTAATCCAGTAGCCCAGATACAGGTAGGGGAGTTCCAGGTGCTGGCAGTGGCGGATTTGCCAGAGCAGCGCCATCACTCCCAGGCTGCGCTCAGGAAGTTGCGGATCGAAGAAGGTGTAGACCGCAGAAAGGCCATCTTCCAGTTGGTCGGTGACCGCCACGGCCAGCAGGGTTTGGCCCTGGCGAAAGCAGTAGAAATGGGTATCGGCCCAGTCGCAGGTTAGAAAGTTGGTGAACTGTTCCTCCGAAGGGGGATACATATCCCCGTCGCCATGGCGTTGATCTATATAGGCCGCGTAGAGATTGTAGAACTCGCGGGTGTAGCGAGCCGGCTCACGGTGGATGGTGAGATCCTGATTGGCTTTCTCGATGCGCCGGTGGCGGCGACGGGGATTGAAATCCGCCACCCTTACTCGCGCTGGAATGCAGGCGTTGCAGCCCTCGCAGTGGGGGCGATAGAGATAATCACCGCTGCGTCGAAACCCCAGCAAGCTCAGTTCACTGTAGAGCTCTGGTGACAGTTTCGCCTGTGGGTCCACAAACAGGGTGGAGGCCTGGCGGTCCTCCAGGTAACTGCAGCTGTGGGCCGGGGTGCGGAAAAATCGCAGCGTGGACAGATCGGTCATGTCTTCAGTGTAGAGGAAATAACGCCAGACGCCAGATACGAGACGCAGGAAGCAGAAATCCAAATAAGGCGCTGATGACTGCTGGCATTGGTACTCTGGAACTGCATCATTGGCGTCAGGCGTCAGGCGTCAGGCGTCAGCACCAGTGATCGGTTCCATTCGGTGTCAGGCCAGCGTTCGGCTGTCGGGGTGTCAGGGACCAGCTGTTTCAGCAATCCCTCGAAGGTGGGGCGGTCGATCAGTTCGGCGCCCAGAGTGAGCAGGTGCGGGTTCTCGACCTGGGCGTCGATAAGCTGGATGCCAAGGGTGGCCGCCAGGGCGCGCAGGGCGGCAAAGGCCATCTTGGAACCGTTTGGCCGCGGGGAAACCATGGATTCGCCAAAGAACACTCCGCCCAGCTTGATGCCGTAGACAGCACCGGCAATCTGCCCGTCCTGCCAGATTTCCAGGCTGTGAGCATAGCCAAGGGTATTCAGGCGCACATAGGCCGCAATCATCTCCTCACTGATCCAGGTGCCCGTGCCATCAGCGCGTGGGGCAGCGCACAGGCGCATCACAGACTCGAAAGCCCGATCCAGGGTGACGGTGAAATCGCTACGGCGCAGGTGGCGGGTAAGACTGCGGCTGACATGAATTTTTTGCGGATGGATCACGCAGCGCGGGGCAGGGGACCACCACAGGATTGGCTGGTAGTCCGCGTCATACCAGGGAAAGATACCCAACGAATAAGCCCGGAGTAGGGTCTCCGGGCTCAAGTCCGCCCCGGCGGCCAACAGGCCCTCCGGGTCGGTCAGGGCGGTGCGGGTCTCCGGGAACGGTGTTCCCGGTTCCAGCCACGGCACCATGCCTTAGTGGTTCAGGTTGTCCAGATACTTCTCCGCATCCAGCGCCGCCATGCAGCCGGCCCCGGCGGAAGTCACTGCCTGACGGTAAACGTGATCCGCCACGTCGCCGGCGGCAAATACGCCTTCAACAGTGGTCGCAGTGGCATTGCCTTCGATGCCGCTGTGGATCTTGATGTAGCCGTCATTCATGTCCAGCTGACCCTGGAAAATATCCGTGTTCGGTTTGTGACCGATGGCAATAAACACGCCCTGTAGCTCAACATCCTTGCTGCCTTCGCCCTTGGTGGACGTGATGCGCATGCCGGTAACGCCGCTGTCATCGCCGAGCACCTCTTCGAGAGTGTGGTCCCACTCAACGCTGATGTTGTCCTTGGCGAGCAGCTTGTCCTGGAGGATTTTCTCCGCACGGAGGCTGTCGCGGCGATGTACCAGGGTGACGTGTTCAGCGATATGCGACAGATACAGCGCTTCCTCGACAGCGGTGTTGCCGCCGCCGATAACGGCTACGCGCTGGTTCTTGTAGAAGAAACCGTCACAGGTGGCGCAGGCGGAAACGCCTCTGCCCATAAAGGCTTCCTCGGATTCCAGGCCCAGATACATGGCGGTGGCGCCGGTGGCGATGATCAGTGCATCACAGGTGTACGTGCCGCTATCACCCTTGAGCGTAAAGGGGCGATTGCGCACATCCACCTCGTTGATGTGGTCGTAGACCATTTCGGTCTCGAAGCGCTCAGCATGCTGCTGCATGCGCACCATCAGGTCGGGACCCTGCAGGCCTTCCACGTCCCCGGGCCAGTTATCTACCTCGGTGGTGGTGGTGAGCTGGCCACCCGGCTGAATCCCGGTAATGACCACCGGCTTGAGGTTGGCACGGGCGGCGTAAACGGCAGCGGTGTAACCCGCAGGGCCGGAACCGAGGATAATCAGGCGATGGTGCTGCACGTCGCTCATTGAGAACTCCAGTTGATAGGTAAGGTCAGGTACTGATGGCTCCCACACAAATGGGGGCGCGGCCCTTCGCATTCAAGGCGTGTGAAAACTACCGTAAAACAGGGGGTTCGTGAAGCCTATAAGTGTCATAGGATAAGCCAACTGCAGCCAGCCCGGGCAGGCAGTCGGGAGGATTTGTGCGATAATCCCCGCCGGCCCGCCAGTGGCGGGG
>NZ_DEXN01000009.1:98899-139471 GCF_002364155.1 Alcanivorax sp. UBA3183 | reverse complement strand
CCCGCCAGTGGCGGGGCGACAAAGCTGGCCGCTCCCAGCGGGATTGACTACAATCGCAATAATTTCAATTCGTTATCGGCACTTCTTTAAGACTTTATCAACTCAAGGGGTAAGGCGTGAGTAAAACGGTTGCCGGGCAAGGACAGTCCGGGTTTTCCCGCCATCTCAAGCGCGGCTTGATCGAGGGCATGGTGATTGCTCTGATCGCCCTGTGCCTGTATCTGCTGCTGGCGCTGATCAGCTTCGACAGCCGTGATCCGGGTTGGTCCTACGTGGGCAACGTTGACGCGGTGCGCAATGCTGCCGGCCGTGCCGGCGCATTCAGCGCCGATCTGTTGCTGGGTCTGTTCGGCTATATGGCGTACCTGTTTCCAGTGCTGGTGGGCTTCTGGGCCACCAAGGTGCTGCGTGAACGTCACGCGGGCTTGCCTGGCAGCTGGCCACTATTCAGCCTGCGGTTGGTAGGCTTCGTGTTGACCATGCTGGCCGGCACCGCGTTGTCTTACATGCACTTCACCGTGGGTGATGCACTGCCTGAAGGCGCCGGCGGGATTCTCGGCCACGAAGTCGGCGCCGCGGCGCTGGCCAGCTTCAACCCCCTTGGCGGCAGCCTGATTATGGTTGCCCTGTTCCTGATCGGGGTCACCATCTTTACCGATCTGTCGTGGATTGCCCTGGCTGAAGGCCTTGGCGCCATGGTGCTGGCTGCGTTCGAGAAAATCCCCGCCTGGTGGCAGGCGCGACGCAAGAAACGTGAAGAGGCCCAGCAGAAGAAACAGGCCCATGAAAAGCGCGCCAAGGTAATCAGCGAGGCCAAGAAGAAAGCGGAAACCCGCACACCGCCGAAGATTGCCAAGCCTGCCAAGCCGGTGGAGAAGAGCGCCAGAGTTCATAAAGAGAAGCAGCAGAAGCTGTTCACCACCGAAGTGAGCGGCGAACTGCCGCCGTTGGTGCTGCTGGACCCGATGGAAGAGGCCAAGGGCGGTTTCTCTGAGGAAGCGCTTGAGGGCATGTCCCGCCTGCTGGAAATCAAGCTTAAAGACTTCAATATCGAGGCCGAAGTAGTGGCTGTGCAGCCTGGGCCGGTGATTACCCGTTTCGAGATCCAGCCGGCCCCGGGTATCAAGGTGTCCAAGATTACCAACCTGGCCAAGGATCTGGCTCGCTCTCTGGCCGTGATCAGTGTGCGAGTGGTGGAAGTGATTCCCGGCAAAACCACGGTTGGCATCGAAATTCCCAACGAACAGCGGGAAATGATTCGTTTTACTGAGGTGGTCGGCACACAAATGTTCGATCAGTCACAGTCACCGCTGACTATGGCGTTGGGCAAGGATATTGCTGGTAACCCGGTCATGGCGGATCTGGCGAAAATGCCCCATATGCTGGTGGCGGGCACCACCGGCTCCGGTAAGTCGGTGGGTGTGAACGCCATGTTGCTGTCCATGCTGTTCAAATCCAGTCCGGAAGATGTGCGGCTGATCCTGATTGACCCGAAGATGCTCGAGCTGGCGGTCTACGACGGTATACCTCACCTGCTAACCCCGGTGGTTACCGATATGAAGGAAGCTGCCGGAGCCCTGCGCTGGGGGGTTGGTGAGATGGAGCGGCGTTATCGCCTGATGGCCTCCATGGGCGTGCGTAACCTTTCCGGCTACAACCGCAAGGTGGCGGATGCCAAAAAGGCCGGCCAGCCACTCAAGGACCCGCTCTGGAAGCCCGACGACCCCATGAATCTGGAGGAAGAAGCCCCTCTGGCGGAGCATTTGCCGTATATCGTCATCGTAATCGATGAATTTGCCGACATGATGATGATCGTCGGCAAGAAGGTGGAAGAGCTGATCGCCCGTATCGCCCAGAAGGCCCGGGCCGCCGGCATCCACCTGATTCTGGCCACCCAGCGCCCGTCCGTGGACGTGATTACCGGCCTGATCAAGGCCAACGTCCCGTCCCGGATCGGCTTCCAGGTATCCTCCAAGATCGATTCCCGTACGGTGCTGGATCAGGGCGGGGCGGAGCAACTGCTCGGCCATGGGGACATGCTTTATTTGCCCGGCGGCAAAAGTGTTCCGGAACGGGTTCACGGTGCCTTTGTCTCAGATGAAGAGGTACACCGTGTCTGTGACGATTGGCGCAAGCGTGGTGAGCCGAACTATCTGGAAGAAATTCTCGATGGCGGCAGCGACCTCAATGCGCCCATGCCCGGTATGGAAAGTGCCGGTGGTGGGAGTGATGACGAAAACGACCCGCTTTACGACGAGGCGGTGGCTTACGTGACCCAGTCGCGCCGGGCCTCCATTTCTTCCGTGCAGCGGAAACTGAAAATCGGCTACAACCGTGCCGCCCGTCTGGTGGAAGCCATGGAAATGGCCGGGGTTGTGACTGAGGCGGGGAATAATGGTCAGCGCGAAGTGCTGGCACCGCCGCCGGTATAACAAGGAGTTTTGATGCGTAATCTGGTAACCGGACTATTGATCATGCCAACCCTGCTGTGGGCGGCACCCACTGACGAACTGTTGTCCAAGCTGCAGAAGCTGGAGTCCATGAAGGGTGAGTTCGAACAGATGGTGCTGGATCAGGGCGGCACCCAAATGCAGGAAGCGGAAGGGGAGTTTCAGGTGGCCCGGGGCAACCGCTTTTACTGGTCCACGGAGATGCCCTTCGAGCAACTGGCAGTGTCCGATGGCAATACCGTCTGGGTCTATGACCAGGATCTGGAGCAGGTAGTCGTGCGCCCTCTCAGCCAGGATCTGGGTCAGACGCCGGCCTTGCTGTTTGGTGGCAAGCCCGCGGATGTGGCCGAAGCCTTCACCATTTCCGAGCGCAGCCGGGAGGCAGAAAGGATTACCTATCGGCTGAAGCCAAAAGGCAAGGATCCGTTGTTTGACCAGTTGGATGTGACCTTCCAGGGCGACCAGCCCAGCTCCATGCGCCTCCAGGATGCCCTGGGTCAGCAGACCGTGATTGATTTTCGCGACCTGACCGTTAACAGCGGCATTGATGACTCCCTTTTCAACTTCGTGCCGCCGGAAGGCACGGATGTCATTCAGCAACAGCAATGAACGACCTGTTCGCCACCGATGCTGCCCAGCAGGCCCAGCCCCTGGCGGCGCGCCTGCGTCCCACCTCGCTGGACGAGTACGTGGGCCAGCAGCATCTGGTGGGCGACGGTAAGCCGTTTCGGCAGGCGCTTGAGCGCGGACAACTGCATTCCATGATTCTGTGGGGCCCGCCCGGCACGGGCAAAACCACCCTGGCCCTGATTCTGGCCCAGGCAGTGGATGCGGCGTTTATTACCCTTTCTGCAGTACTGTCCGGGGTCAAGGATATCCGTGCCGCGGTGGAGCAGGCCCAGGTTCGCCTGGGACAGGGCCGCCGCACGGTGCTGTTCGTGGACGAAGTGCATCGTTTCAACAAGGCCCAGCAGGATGCCTTTCTGCCCCACGTGGAAGAGGGCACCATTACCTTTATCGGTGCCACCACAGAAAACCCCTCCTTCGAGCTCAACAACGCCTTGCTGTCCCGGGCCCGGGTATACCGGCTACGATCGCTGACTTCGGATGATCTGCGCGGTCTGCTGGCGCGGGCTCTGGCGGAGCCAAGCCTGAAGGGCATGCAGCTTGATGATGAAGCCCGCGAGTTATTGCTCAACTACGCTGATGGCGATGCCCGGCGCCTGCTCAACATGCTTGAAGTGGCGGCGGATCTGGCCGATGGCGAGACGCCCGTCATTGATGCAGAACTGATGCGCGAAGTACTGCGCGATGCGGTACGACGTTTCGACAAGGGCGGGGATCTGTTTTATGACCAGATCAGCGCGCTACACAAGTCCGTTCGCGGCTCTGACCCGGATGCCGCTCTGTACTGGTTTGCCCGCATGCTGGACGGTGGCTGTGACCCCCTGTACATTGCCCGCCGCGTAGTGAGGATGGCCAGTGAAGAAGTGGCCAATGCCGATCCCAGAGCGCTAACTCTGTGCCTGCAGGCCTGGGATGTGCAGGAGCGGCTGGGCAGCCCGGAAGGGGAGTTGGCCATTGCCCAGGCCATTGCCTACCTGGCGGTGGCGCCCAAGAGCAATGCGGTCTACAAGGCCTACAATCAGGCCCGTGCACTGGTGCGCGACCATCCCACTGACGAGGTGCCGCTGCATCTGCGCAACGCCCCTACCCAGTTGATGAAAGACGAAGGCTTCGGCGCCGAGTATCATTATGCCCACGATTTTCCGGATGCCTTTGTGGCCGGGGAAAACTATTTTCCAGCTAGCCTCAGTGGAACCCGCTTATATGAACCAGTTAATCGCGGGTTGGAGATCAAGGTGTCGGAAAAGCTGGCTCGCCTTCGCGGCCTGAATGCAGAGAGCGATTGGCAGCGTTACGGAGAGGAGCCATGAGTTTGGCGACCCTGGCGCCCTGGTTGGCGGTTGCCGGAGGTGGTGCCATTGGCGCCTGTCTGCGATTTGCCACCACCTTGTGGATCGGCGTGCCGTCCATGCCGACCTGGCCCTGGGCCACCTTCGGGGTGAATCTGGTGGGCAGCTTTCTGTTCGGCTTTCTGGCCGTGGCACTGGCCAGCCTGCCGGTGGGGGAGCTCTGGCGCCTGGCCCTGATGACCGGCATGCTCGGCGCCCTGACAACCTTTTCCACCTTTTCTTTCGAACTGGTTCGATTGGTGGAAATGAAAGCTTTTGGCATGGCGGCGGGCTACGGGCTGGCGTCGGTGCTGGTCTGTTTTTGCCTGGGTGGGCTGGGGTTGCTCCTGGGGCGGCTGCTCTTCGAGTAACCACTGCCGGAAAAATACACCGTAGGAGCTATGCTTGCATGGCGAACTTGCTTGCGATAACGCCCTGACTGGCGTTCGTCATGCAAGCGTAGCTCCTACGGGAAAGAATCTTATCAGCGTCTTGCGTCAGGCATCTGGCGTCGGGCGTTTTTTGCTTGGAGTAAAACAAACATGCTGGATATTCGTGCCCTGCGACAGGACGGTGACGCCATCAAGGCAGCGCTGGCCAAGCGTGGTTTTGATCTGGATCTGGACGCCTTTGCCGCCCTGGATGCCTGCCGCAAACAGGCCGACGTGCGCTCTCAGGATCTGCAAGCCGAGCGCAAGAAAGCCTCCAAGCAGGTGGGCCAGCTGATCCAGTCCGGCATGGATGTGGAGCAGGCCAAGGCCCAGGTGGCCGAATCCCTGAAGACCATCGATCAGGAGCTGGATCAGGAAGTGGCCAACGCCAAGGCAATTCAGGAAGAAATCCGTGATTTCCTGATGGGCATTCCCAATGTGCCTCAGGACGCCGTGCCTGCCGGCAATGACGAAGACGACAACGTGGAAGTGCGTCAGTGGGGCACACCGAAGACCTTTACCTTCGAGCCCAAGGACCACGTGGATGTGGGCGAGGCGCTGGGGCAGGGCGGTCTCGATTTCGAGCGTGCCGCCAAACTCTCCGGCAGCCGCTTTGCGGTAATGACCGGTGGCCTGGCCCGTCTGCATCGGGCGCTGATCGACTTCATGCTCGACATTCACAGCAGCGAACATGGCTATGAAGAAGTCTATGTGCCTTATCTGGTGGGGCCGGAAGCCCTGCGCGGCACCGGCCAGCTGCCTAAGTTCGCGGATGACCTGTTCAAGATGGAAGGTGAGCGCGAGCTGTATCTGATTCCCACCGCCGAGGTGCCGGTCACCAATCTGGCCGCTGACGAGATTCTCGATGCGGAGGCGCTGCCCCGCCGTTATACCTGCCATACCCCCTGTTTCCGCTCTGAAGCGGGCAGCCATGGCAAGGACACCCGCGGCATGATCCGCCAGCACCAGTTCGAAAAGGTGGAGCTGGTGCAACTGGTACGCCCGGAAGAATCCGATGCGGCCCTGGAAGCCCTGACCGGTCATGCGGAAGCGATTCTGCAGAAGCTGGATTTGCCTTACCGGGTGGTGATCCTTTGCGGTGGTGATCTGGGCTTCTCCTCATCCAAGACCTATGACATCGAGGTATGGCTGCCTAGTCAGCAGCGTTACCGGGAAATTTCCTCTTGCTCCAATTTCCGCGACTATCAGGCGCGCCGCATGCAGGCCCGCTGGCGCAACCCGGAAACCGGCAAGCCCGAACTGGTACACACTTTGAATGGGTCTGGTCTGGCAGTAGGGCGTACACTGGTGGCGATCCTGGAGAACTATCAGAATGACGATGGTTCCGTGACCGTACCGGAGGCATTGCGCCCTTACATGAGAGGCCTGGAGCGACTGCAGTAGCACGCTCCTGCTCATTAAAACCGGGAGCATTGATGGAATTCCTACCAATCAGCTGGCGACTGCAGGGCAAATCGGCCCTGCTTGTGGGGGGCGGTGAAGTGGCCCTGCGCAAAGGGCGTCTTCTGCATCGATCCGGTGCAAAGGTGAGCGTAGTTGCTCCCGATGTGTGCGCGGATCTGCGCGACATTGCGGTGCAAAGCCAGGGTGTCATCCATGAGCGGGCCTTTGAAAGTAGCGATCTGACCGGACAGACACTGGTTATCTGCGCCACCGATGACCCGGCGGTGAATGCGGCGGTGGCGCAGCAGGCCCAGGCTCGGGGATTGCCGGTCAATGTGGTGGACAACCCGTCCCTGGGTGACTTCATTTTCCCGGCTATTGTGGATCGTTCGCCGGTACTGATCAGCATTAGCTCCTCTGGCGCCTCGCCGGTACTGGCGCGCAAGCTGCGCAGCCAGCTGGAGTCAATGTTGCCGGCTCGCTGGGGCCGTCTTGCCGACCTGATGGCCAGGTTTCGCCAGCCCCTCAAGGACAAGCTCAACAATGTGGGCGCCCGCCGTCTGTTCTGGGAGCAGGCCCTGGAGGGGCCGCTGGTCGAGAAGGTCATGGCCGGCAAGGACAGTGAGGCGGAAGTCATGCTTGCCGAGGCCATTGAGGCGGCGGATGCGTCACGACTCAGTCGAGGGGAGGTGTATCTGGTGGGTGCCGGTCCCGGTGACCCGGATTTGCTCACCTTCAGGGCTCTGCGCCTGTTGCAGAAAGCGGATGTGGTTCTCTATGACCGCCTGGTGGGTAAGGGCATTGTGGATCTTGCCCGTCGGGATGCGGAGCTGGTCTACGTGGGCAAGGCCCGCGACAAGCATGCCTTGCCCCAGGACAACATCAACGAACTGTTGGTCCACTACGCCAAACAGGGCAAGAAGGTGTGCCGCCTTAAAGGAGGTGATCCTTTTATCTTCGGTCGTGGTGGTGAGGAAATCGACCTGATCGTGGCCGAAGGCATCGACTTTCAGGTGGTGCCGGGCATTACTGCGGCCAGCGGTTGTGCCGCTTATGCCGGTATCCCGCTTACCCACCGGGATCATGCCCAGTCCGTCCGTTTCGTTACTGGCCACCGCAAAGATGGCACGGTGGATCTGGACTGGCCGCACCTGGTCAGTGAAACCGAAACCGTGGTGTTTTACATGGGGCTGGTCGGTCTGCGACAGATCTGCAGCAAGTTGATGGAACACGGTCGCGCCGGGGACACGCCAATAGGGCTGGTCTCCCGAGGCACCACCAATCTTCAGGAAGTGATCACCGGCACCCTGGATAGCCTGCCGGATCAGATTGAAGGCCGCGAAATCCATGCACCCACGTTGATTATTGTCGGCAGCGTGGTGAGCCTGCATTCGCAGTTTGAATGGTTTGGGAAGGGCAATTGATAATTGAGAATGGATAATTGATAACGGCGCGTGAGAGGGAATCAGTCGCTCGTACACAAGAGGCCGCGCTCATGGCTTGAGCGCGGCCTCTTGTGTTTCAGGTGGTGCCGCGTTGATTCGTAGTTATCAATTCTCAACTATCCATTATCAATTAGTCCCTTGTCCCTGTTTTGCCACAACTCACGTGCCTGCTCCTGCGCCTGCTCCAGGGAAGCCGCCCGGTCCAGCCCCCATAGCGCTACCGCTACGGTCTGGATCACTGCATTTTCGCCATAGTCATCGCTCTGCTCGCCACGCCATACCGCCCGCACCGTTTGTGCATCCGGCTCGCCAGGGGGGCTTTGCCGTGGCATGACGTTGTCCAGAACGGCTGCGCCTTCCAGATGTTCACCGTGGCGGATGCCGGTGATCTGGGTGCGGGCGTCCGGGCGGATTTCCAGTTCGCCGCCTTCGCCCTTGAACAGCAGCAGGTCCTGATCGCCGGCCAGGTCGGCTGCGCCCTGGTGCAGCTCGATATAGGCCGGGTGGAAGACGCTCTGCATGGACAGGGGGGCTCTGGACGGGTTGAGGCTACGCGCCAGGGTGTTGATGGGGGAGCGCAGGCCCAGGAAGTAGCGCAGGGTCAGCAAACGCGATAGAGGCGCGCAGAAGGTCTCCAGTGGCAGATACGCCAGGCCATGTTGATCCAGATGCGCGGCGGCCTCCTGTGGCGAACCAGCTACCGGCAGCCCCAGTTGTGGCAGCAGCTGGTCACTGTAAACCCGGTTGGGAGTGTGGGCGGGGCCACCGTGGAGCAGGGTGCGGATGCCCTGGTTGGCCAGCAACAAGGCAGCCAGTAGGTACCAGGGGTGGTGTTTCTTCTTGCCCGCATAGCTGGGCCAGTCCAGCTGCACGTCCGGCAGGGTTTCCAGTGCCTGATAACAAACCGGGCGGCAGGCATCCAGAAAGCCGGCCAGCTCCTCCGGGGTTTCTTCCTTTACCCGTAGCAGCATCAGGAAAGCGCCAAGCTGAATATCCTCCACCTGGCCATCCAGAATGGCTTGCATGGCCTCCCGGGCTTCCTCCCGGGTGAGGCTGCGCCGGGCCCGTTTGCCGCGGCCAAGCGTCCGTACAAAGGGGGCAAAAGCATGTTCAGTCATGGTCAACCTCGTAGATGCCCGGCAGGAGTGCAAGTTGCGAGCAGCGTACTGCGTGTGAGCGTTATATCAATACCAACTGGTACAAGGGCCATGTTCGGCGACCAGCTCCAGCAGCCGGGCATGGTCGATAACCGGCAAAGGGCTGTCTGGCAGGGCCAGTGCGGGATGCTGAAGCAGGTAACCGTCGCCTTGCAGAGACAACCGTGAAGCAAACAACAGGCCAGCATCGCTGAAGACACAGATATCGCCTTCCCGATACAGGCTTTCAAATACCTGGCGCTGGGGGCTGTCCGGGGTGAAACCTATCAGGTGAATCATCGCCTTAGAACACCAGAACCTGACCGCACTCGTCGCGCAGCGTCTGCAAAGATTGCGAGTCGAGAGTCTCCACCGGGATTGTAGCGACCGGCGCCAGACCCTCGGTGACACAGCGTACGCCGAAGTCCGGCAGCTGTGCCAGGCTGTCGCTGGGTGCCAATTGCAGTTGCTGTAGGCAGTCTTCGGTGAGCCACAGGATCGTGGGCTGGCCGAAGGCTGCACCCGTCAACAACATATCCAGGGTTTCCTGAAACTGGCTGGAAAGCGGTGTGCTGCCACTGGCGATATAGAGAATCTGATTAGCCAAACTGTATTACCCGATCGCTGTGAATCAGGGCATCTGCCCACTGTCCCAGTCCGGCCAGGGAGAAACCGTCCGCCAGGGTATCCGCTACCACTCCCCGGCGCTGTGCCGCCCCCACACAAACCACCGCGTCCAGCGGGTTGTCAGCCAGCCATTGTTGCCATTGCTGGGCCGCATTGGCTTGGGCTCCGTCAGCACTCCAAGCATGACGATGTGCCAGGTGCACGGCATCCCGGTAGAAAAAGAGGCGATAAAGTTGGTGATCTGAGTGGCCCAGCAGGGCTTGGGCGGTGTGGAGAGCGGTCAGTGCGGCGGCGGAATCCGCCGCCGCATTGACCAGAAGGGCAAACCGCATCAATCGTCGCCGCCGAGGGCGGTGAGCAGGTGCAGCAGAGACATGAAGAGGTTATACAGGGACACGAACAAGGTCACCGTGGCCATGATGTAGTTAGTCTCGCCGCCGTGAATGATGGCGCTGGTCTGCCACAAGATCAGCATTGAGGACAGCAATACGAAAGCGGCGGAGATCGCCAGGGCAAGTGCCGGGATGGCGAAGAAGATATTGGCGATTGCCGCAACAAAAGCCACCAGAATACCGACCATGATGAAATTGGTCATGAAGCTGAAGTCTTTCTTGGTCACCAGAGCGATGGCTGACATGGCCACGAAGATCCCTGCAGTACCGCCCAGAGCCATGGTCACGGTTTCCATGCCGCCAGGCATTTGCGCGTACATGTTGATGATCGGGCCAGTGGTAAAGCCCAGCCAGCCGGTCAGACCGAATACGGCCAGGATGCCCCAGGCGCTATTGCGGAGCATATTGGTGGCGAATAGCAGGCCGAAGTAGACGCCGAGGGTCAGCCATACGTTGACAAAACCGATGTTGCTGGCCATGGCAAACCAGGATGCACCGGTAGCTACAATCAGTGACAGCCCCAGCAGCATGTAGGTGTTCTTCAATACCTGGGCCGCACGTTCCCCGGTGACGGCAGCACCGTGCGAGGATACGGAATAGGGGTTTGTCTGGTTATTCATGTGTTTGCACTCATCCTGCGAATTGTACCTGTGATAATAAGGGCGGCCGCGTCAAAATCAAGCAATGAAAGCAGGCGAAAAGCCTTGTTTTTTGTGGTTTTACGAGGGGGAGAGCCGCGGCAGCCCTTTGGGGAAATTTGTCGCGCCAAGAAAGTGGATATCGTCATCATCGTGATGCCGGCATCTGTAGCGTCATGGTTATCAATAACGGATTTATCTTCAGTAGACCAAAAGGACGTCGGTGAACGTCGGTTTTGGTTAACTTTCAACCATTTGCCATCCTGATTTGCGTACCGCGATTGACTGACTTTGTTGCTCATGTATTATTGCTGACCTGTTCGGAGGGGTGGCAGAGTGGCCGAATGCACCGGTCTTGAAAACCGGCGACGGGAGACCGTCCGTGGGTTCAAATCCCACCCCCTCCGCCAAACAAGAAGCCCGCACTCAAATGAGTGCGGGCTTTTTTATGGTCAGTCAACTGGGCAGCGCATAACTGGAATGGAACGCTCGAAACAGGCCGACCTAGACCGTCGCTCCCAGCAGGGCGGCGAAATTTTGAAGCGCATCCAGCCCTTGAATATCGTCTTCCAGCAGCGGCAAGTGGATTCTGGGTAGCCCCTTGAAAGCCTCATCCAGTTGGATCATATGTCGTTGCTGGCGTGCCAGCCGGGCGGCGAAAAAGGCACTGTCAGCGGCATCGGCAAGCACCCGGTTGACGATGGCCCCGGCTACCGGGATATGGCTGTCGGAAAGTGTCGCTACGGCACGGGCGGTTTCCAGAATGGGTAGCCGCTCCGGGGTCAGCACAAACAGAAAGGCGGTGTGCAGCGGATCACTGAGCTGTCTGCGGGTGCGGTGGAATAAACGCTGCCTGGCCATCAATGTTTCCGCGACTTCCCGGCTTCGGGGATCCAGATCGGCGGTGGCGTGCTCGGTGGGGTCCTGCAGCGGGCTGTCCAGGTCCTTGCCGGGGGTCAGGTGACCGAGCACCTTGCCCAGTGTCCGTGCCTTTTCAGTATGGCGCAGCAGACCATCGGTCCAGGCGGCCATCACTTCCGGCAGGCTCAGTAGCCGCAGGGTGTGGCCGGTAGGCGCGGTATCAAAAATCAGCAGGTCGAAGTCGCGGCTGTCTTCGTCAATGGTGCGGGCGATACGCTCCAGCAGGGCAGCTTCCTGAGCACCAGGAGACTGGCGACTCAGGCGCAGTTGCTTCTCCAGTTCCCGCACCTGGTCCGGGCCGGCGAAGCGGCGCATCTGGGCGCTGACCCGATCCAGATACGCATCCACTTCCTGATCCGGGTCCAGCTCCAGGGCAACCAGATTGGGGGCCAGGCGGGTAGGGCGGTTGCCGATGGGGCGGTCGAAGGCGTCGGCCAGACTGTGGGCCGGGTCGGTGGATACCAGCAGCACCTGGCGTCCCTGGTCGGCGGCGCGCAGGGCCAGGGCCGAGGCGGTCGTGGTTTTTCCCACGCCGCCCTTGCCGCCGACCATCAGCAGGGATTTTTCCGTCAGCAGTCGATCCAGATCCAGTAACGTTGCAGCCATCAGCAGCAGCGGAAATGGTCAAGCGGTGAACGTTCCATGCCCATACGGGTATGCCAGTCGTGGAAGCGGTCCATGAGCAGCGGTTGCAGCTCCAGCGTGCTCCAGGCAGCGGGGTTGGGCACACCCATCATTTCGGCAAATACCAGCAACATGAACAGATCTTCCTCATCCCGTTTGGCGCGGGCAATGGCCGCCCGGTAGGGGGCGTTGTAGTACTGGGCGCCCAGTTCTCCCAGGCGGCGGAAAAACAGCCGCGTCTTGCCTGGCATCAGATTCTCTCCGGTGGGGCGTTGAAGGCTCGTTTCAGGGCAGCGGCGCACTCCAGTGTGACCAGCAGGGCTGCCACCAGGACTACCAGGTCCAGGCCCAGCAGGAACCAGTCGGACTTGTCATAGAAGCTCTTCAACTGGATCAGCAGCGCGTACAGGGTCATTACCAGCAGGAATACCAGTGGCGCCAGGGTATAAATGGCGGGTCGGCCGCGTTTGACCAGCATGATGGTAATCACCAGCAGTGTGAGGCCGGCGAGCAACTGGTTGGTGGTCCCGAAAAGCGGCCAGATCAGCAGGCCCCCCGAGCCATCCGCACCGCCGGCACCAAAGGCCAGCAGCAGGCAGCTAGCTACCGCCAACAGGGTGGCGGGCAGGGGGAGGGTCAGCCATTTTTGCTGATAGATTTCACCCCATTCCTGGAAGATATAGCGTTGCAGCCGCAAGCCGGTATCCATGGTGGTGCCGGCAAACAGGGCAGCCATCACGGTCAATAACGTTGCCGCCACCCCCACATCCATGCCGGTACCGCCGGCCAGGATATTGGCGCCGCCATTAACAAAGGCGGTGAGGCTGCCATCACCAAAGGCGGTGTAGACGGCCTGCCAGTCAGCTAGAGTGGCGAAGCCGGCAGTCGCCGCAATGATCGCTGCCAGGGCCAGGGCCCCTTCACCCACCGCACCGAAATAGCCGACAAAACGGGCATCCGGCTCCTTGTCCAGTTGTTTGGAGCTGGTGCCGGACGCCACCAGGCCATGGAAGCCGGAGATGGCGCCGCAGGCGATGGTGACAAACAACAGAGGTAGCAGGGAAGGCGTGCCGGCGGGAACATCATGATTGATCATCGGCGCCACCACTTGCGGGTTGCCGATGAGCACGGCGCCGTAGAGCAGGATCAGGCCGACAAATAATTGCAGACCGTTGATGTAATCCCGTGGCTGCAACAGCACCCACACCGGCAGCAGGGAGGCGATGGCGGCATAGCCGAACAGCAGCAGTATCCAGCTTGCATTGGCGGACAGACCCACGACCTGTTCCGGCAATTCCACCGGGACCTGCGGGCCCACATAGATAAGGCTGTAGAGGGCTATGACGCCGACTATGGAAACCACACCCAGGCCGATAACCCGCCGGTAGATCAACTGGCCGATCACCAGTGCCACAGCGATGGCGCCCCACACCGGCACGACGGCGCCGGGGTTGTTGATCAGCAGTTTGGCAATGACTACCCCGAAAACCGCGTTGACCATCAGCAACACCAGGAAGATGACGATCATGAACACTGTGCGGGCACGGCGACCGACAACCTCGCCAGTCAGGGCGCCAACGGATTTGGCTCTATTGCGTACGCTGGCCCACAGGGCGCCACTGTCGTGGACGCCGGCAAAGAAGATGGTGCCGAAAACCACCCACAGGAAGGCGGGCAGCCAGCCCCAGATTACCGCGATGGCAGGCCCGACAATCGGTGCGGCGCCGGCCACAGAGGTGAAGTGATGGCCCCACAGCACAAAGCGGTTGGTGGGCACGAAATCCACGCCGTCCTCGAATTCGTGGGCCGGAGTGCGAAAATTGGGGTCGAGCTTGTAGATGCGCGTGGCGATAAAGCGGGAGTAGAATAAATAGCCGGCGGCCATGCCACCCAGGCCGAGCAGAAGCAGGACGATTGCGCTCATGGGGTGTCCTTTGTCATTGTCGCTGTTGGTAGCCCGTTGGGGCGCAGGTTAACGCCTATGGTTAGTGCTTTTAGTCCGGGCGTCAACGCGACCAATGGCTAACAGGTTCTGGTTTGGGTCTGTGCGAGGCTGGGTCGTGATTTGGAAAATAGTTGCTTTGCATGGATGCTGGGCATACAAGAATGGAAATATCCGGGGTGGCGTGAGGAATGTCATCGTTTGATATCAAGACCCTATGCATGCGGGTGCACAGACGCTACCCTTCGTGCCTTACTGAAAAAGAAGTGGGTAAAGGAATTACCCGGGGGAAGCAGTAATGATCAAAGTATTGGTAGTGGACGACCATGATCTGGTCAGAACCGGCATTGCCAGAATGCTGGATGAAGTGGAAGGCTTGCGGGTGGTTGGCGAAGCCAGCTCCGGCGAGCAGGCAGTGCAGATGGCCAAGGATACCGTGCCGGATGTGGTGCTGATGGACATCAAGATGCCGGGTATCGGTGGTCTTGAAGCAACCCGTAAATTGTTGCGCGTGGACGAGGGTGTTCGTGTCATCGCCGTGACCATGTGTGAGGAAGAGCCCTTTCCTTCCCGCCTGATGAAAGCCGGTGCCGCAGGCTATATGACCAAGGGTGCGGACCTGGAAGAAATGGTCCGCGCCATCAAGATTGTCACCACCGGGCAACGTTATATCAGCCCGGAAATTGCCCAGACCATGGCCCTCAAGCCTTACACTGGCGATGATGTATCCCTGCTGGATATGCTCTCAGAGCGTGAGTTGCAGATCATGATGATGATCGTCAACTGCCACAAAGTGCAGGATGTGGCCGATAAACTTTGCCTGTCTCCGAAAACCGTCAATACTTACCGTTATCGCATTTTCGACAAGCTGGGCGTGACCAGCGATGTGGAAATGGCGTTGCTGGCAGTGCGCCATGGCATGCTGGATGCGGTAGAGAACACCGTTTCCTGAACGCAAAAGGGAGTAATAGGCCGGCCGGAACTGTTACACTTTTGGTGCAGTAACTGGCCGAGACCTATCCCTTGTCAGAGTTCGATCCCCAACATTTTCTGGATCATTGCGCCCGCAAGCCGGGCGTCTATCGCATGCTCAATGATGGCGGTGACGTCCTTTATGTGGGCAAGGCGCGTAATTTACAGGCGCGTCTGAGCAGTTATTTCCAGAAGAACATCACCAGCGCGAAGACCCGGGCTTTGGTAGGCCGTATTGCCAGTGTCCAGACTACGGTCACCGGCAGCGAGGCAGAAGCCTTGCTGCTGGAGCAATCGCTGATCAAGGAGCTGCGGCCGCCCTATAACATTCTGCTGCGCGACGACAAATCCTATCCCTACATTCGTATCACCTCCGCGGACCGGTTCCCGCGCATCACCTTTCATCGAGGTAGCCGTCGCAGCGGCAGTCACTATTTCGGCCCTTACCCCAGTGGTGGTGCAGTACGGGAAGCGCTTTCCCTGGTGGAAAAAGTCTTTCGGGTGCGCAATTGCAGCGACAGCTACTTCCGCAACCGGACACGGCCCTGCCTGCAGCATCAGATCAATCGCTGTACCGCCCCCTGCGTTGGTCTGGTCAGCGAGGAAGCCTATGCCCATCAGGTGAAACTGGCCATGGACTTCCTCGATGGCCGCAGTAGGGAAGTGGTCGAGCAGCTTAGTGCGGAAATGGATGCCGCGTCCCAGTCTCTGGATTTCGAGCGGGCCGCGATCGTGCGCGACCAGCTAGCGGCGATTCAATCTGTACAGCAGAAGCAATACGCGGAAACCGGTCAGGGCAATCTGGATGTGGTGGCCATTGATAGCCGTCATGGCCTGGCAGTGGTTGAAGTGTTGATGATTCGCGGTGGCCGGATTCTTGGCCACCGCACCTTCCGGCCGGATACCCGTGGCGAAGAGGATCAAAACGAAATTCTGGAAGCGTTCCTGGCCCAGTATTACCTGGGCGACCGGGAAGATCCGGTGCAGCCTCAGGAAATCCTGCTGGGTCTGGAGCCCACCAGCGCGGAGGCGTTGCAGCAGGCTTTGAGCGGCCATTGGGGCAAGAAGGTTCGTCTGGCCTGGCGAGTAAGAGGCGAGCGGGCTGCCTGGATCGACATGGCCCAGACCAATGCCCAGCAATCCCTGGCAGCGGAACTGGCGGCCCGCGAGCACATGGAGCAGCGTTTTCTGTCTCTTGAAGCGTTGCTTGGGGCGGATGAGCCGGTGCGTCGCATCGAGTGTTTTGATATCAGCCATACCCAGGGTGAGAAAGCGGTGGCGTCCTGTGTTGTCTTCGATCAGCAGGGAGCCAGGAAAACCGACTACCGGCACTTCAACGTGGCCCCGGCCCATGCCGGGGATGACTATGAAGCGCTGGAAGAGGCGGTGCGACGTCGCTATCAGCGGGTAATCAAGGAGCAGGGCAGATTGCCGGATCTGTTGCTGATCGATGGTGGTAAGGGGCAGATGCAGCGCGCCTGGGATGTGGCGCAGGAGCTGGGTCTTCAAGACCGGGTTCGGGTGATGGGCATTGGTAAGGGGCCCAGTCGGCGGCCAGGCTTTGAAGTGTTGTATTTGCCTGATGGGCAGGAGCTGGTGCCGGGGCCATCCCATTCCGCGTTGCATCTGCTGCAACAGGTCCGTGATGAGGCCCACCGGTTTGCACTAACCGGGCATCGAGCCCGACGCGGCAAGACTCGCAAGCAGTCCTCCCTGGACGAGATTCCCGGTATTGGCCCGAAGCGCCGCAAGGCGCTGCTGACACATTTTGGCGGCCTCAAACAGTTGCGCAATGCCTCCGCCGGAGAGCTGGCGCGGGTGCCGGGTATCAATGCCCAGATGGCGCAAACTCTCTACGATTGGTTTCATGACTAGGCGCTGGTCGCAAAATCGGCAATGAGTCACAGTCGGCTTTCCGTTATACTGGTCCTTTCGGCCTGTTAGTGCCCGCTGTGTTCCAGTTCCGCGGGTGTTGAGGCTGGCCATGCCCTGCGTTCGTGCCGCTCCCCATGCTTTTTCAGGTGTGCGACGGCCGAGCAGCGTATCAACAGGCCCTTATTTTGGCGGTAGTCCCTATGCAGAAAACGAGCCCGATCCTGAATTTGCCCAATATTCTGACCATGATTCGTGTATTGGCAATTCCCGTTCTGGTTCTGGTGTTCTATTTGCCGTTCAAATGGAGCGACATGTGTGCGGCGGCCCTGTTTCTGGCTGCGGGTGTGACCGACTGGTTGGACGGCTACCTGGCACGGCGCCTGAATCAGACCAGCCCCCTGGGGGCCTTTCTGGATCCGGTGGCGGACAAGCTGATCGTTGGCGTGGCCCTGGTGATGCTGGTACAGATTCATGCTACGGCATGGCTGGCGGTGCCCGCCATGGTGATCGTTTCCCGGGAAATTGCAGTGTCTGCCCTGCGTGAGTGGATGGCAGAACTGGGGCAGCGGGGCAGAGTGGCGGTAAGTCAGCTCGGCAAGATCAAGACGGTGACCCAGATGACAGCCATCACCCTGTTGCTGGCCCAGAAGCCTGGTTTCGATGCGTTTGGCGATATCGTCATGACCCCCTGGTTGTGGCTCAGTTATGGCCTGCTGTATCTGGCTACGGCGTTGACCCTCTGGTCCATGGGCTCCTATCTGCGTGCGGCAGCCCCCGAGTTACTGAAAAGCGGGGACTGAGTCGGCCGTGGCAGCCTGCCTGGTGCCGAGGGCGGTGCGAATCGGGGATTTTTTAGTCAAAGTGCTGAAAAATCAGAAAAAACAATCAGGTCCGGCTTGACAGTGGGAGGGCGATGAGTAGAATTCTTCCCCGCAACGACGCATGATTCGGGGCAGAAAAAAGCGGGAATAGCTCAGCTGGTAGAGCACAACCTTGCCAAGGTTGGGGTCGCGAGTTCGAATCTCGTTTCCCGCTCCAAGTTTTCAAAAACCTCGGTTCCGCCGAGGTTTTTTCTTGGTAAACAGTTTAAAGGCGCGGTGGCAGAGTGGTTATGCAGCGGACTGCAACTCCGTTAACGCCGGTTCGATTCCGACCCGCGCCTCCAATTATTGACCTGCACGGTCACCGCCCGGGTGGCGAAATTGGTAGACGCAACGGACTTAAAATCCGTTGACCTTTGGTCGTGCGGGTTCAAGTCCCGCCCCGGGCACCAGCTTTACCCTTCCTGCTATACCCTCCATCTCCAGTATCATTTGCCATCACCGCTAGTCGAAAATAATTCCAGCCAAATCAACCACCTGGTTACGCAACTTCAGGCACTTTATTGCCGTGTTGCCAGGCTTTCTGGTAGCCTCACACTTTAGTCTTAGCCTGCTTCTGCAATCTGATCGCGGATTCAGGCTTAGCCCTTTCGGGGGGGCACTGAGAACAAAAAGCCGGAAAGGCGAGAGGGCTATCTGAATGAACTGGTTCCAGAACCTGTCTGTGCGGCTGAAGATTCTGTCTGTGGCCGGACTGGGTATTGTGTTGTTTGTGGTCTATGCGGCCTACAGCTTCTACATTGCCGAAACCAATATTGATCATCTGAAACGGATCGAGAGTCAGGACTTCCCGGTTCTGGAGCTGGTTAACGCCAACAATGTGGATTTCATTGCCATCAGTGAGTCCTTTATTGCGGCCATCACCCAGGCTGATCCGGATCTCTTACAGGAAGCGCAGAGTCGTGCCGCCGAGTTCGAGCAACGGCTGGCGGATATCCGTCGCACCGACCCCAGCCTGTCAGGCAGCGTTGAAGACTTGCGCAGTAGTTTCAGTGCCTACATTGGTGAAGCCACCACTCTGGCGCGCAGCCTGATTGACAACGATACGGCTTCGGATGATCTGTATCAGCGCATCAGCCATGTTCGCAGCCTGCAGGATGCCTACGAGACCCACCAGAAAGCGTTTGAGAAGCAACGCTACGAAGCGTTTCGCGACACGCTCAATTCCAGTCGTTCCGATAATCTCAGTACCCAGAAAATCGGCCTGTTCCTTGGGCTGGTTGCCTTTACCTTATTGGCCCTGATTGCCCTGCGTGTCACACGCGCCATTACCTTGCCACTGGAAGGCGCAGTGAACGCGGCCGATAATATTGCCAATGGCAAGTGGGATACCAAGATTGAAAAGGGAGGCCGTGACGAGACTGGCCACCTGCTGCACGCCATTCGCAAGATGCGTGACTCGCTGATAAAGCGCCACACCGAGGACCGCCGCCAGGAAACCATCAAGAATCATCTGGCTGAGCTCAACAACCGCATGCGTGGTGAGATGAGCTTTGAGCAGCTGGGCAACAACATGCTCAGTTTCCTGGTGCCGGTACTGGAAGCTCAGGTGGGGGCGTTTTACAGCTTCGACCCATCCACCGAGCAGCTCACCCTGAGTAGTTCCTATGCCATGCAGCGGCGCAAGCATCTGGCCAACACCTTCAAGCTGGGCGAGTCTTTGGTTGGCCAGTGCGCACTGGAACGCAAAAGTATCCTCCTGGAGCAGGTGCCGGAGGATTACATCAGTATCGCTTCCGGAACCGGCGCCGGGCAGGCTCGCAATGTGATGGTGATGCCGGTTGTCCATGATGATGAGATCAAGGGCGTGCTCGAAATCGGCGCTTTCCGTGAATTCAGTGACGAAGACCTGACATTCCTGGAACAATGCGTGTCCGTAATCGCGGTGTCTGTGCATAGCGTGCAAAGCCGCATGCGTCTCGCGCAAATGCTTGAACAGACCCAGGAGCAGGCTGTCGCTCTTGAGCGACAGAAAGAAGAGATGGCCCAGGTCAATGAAGACCTGGAAGAGCAGGCCATGGAGCTGTCTGCTTCGGAGTCACGCCTGCAGCAGCAGCAGGAAGAACTCAAGGCGATCAACGAGGAGCTGGAGTCACAGACCCAGGCCTTGCGCGCGTCTGAAGAGAGTTTGCAGGCTCAGCAGGAAGAATTGCGCGTTACCAACGAAGAGCTGGAAGCCCAGGCGCGTTTGCTTACTGAACAGAAGAGTGAGATGGCGCAGAAGAATGACGAGCTTGAGCTGCTGCGCCACGAGCTGGAAGACAAGATCCGCGAACTGGAAATGTCCTCCAAGTACAAATCCGAGTTCCTCTCCACCATGAGCCACGAACTGCGGACGCCGCTCAACTCGATCCTGATTCTCTCCAATGCGCTGGGCCAGAACAAGAAAGGCAATCTGGATGATAAACAGGTAGAACACGCCCAGGTAATCCATTCTGCCGGCTCGGATCTTCTCAGCCTGATCAACGATATCCTCGATATTTCCAAGATCGAGGAAGGCAAGATGGATGTCATCATTGATGACCTGTCACCGCAGGAAATTAGTGAGCATTTCCGGCGCAACTTTGCCCATGTGGCGGAAAGTCGCAATCTGGATTTTCACGTCAATCTGGGCGACAACCTGCCCGATTACTTCTACACCGATCGTCAGCGCCTGGAGCAGATCATCAAGAATCTGCTTTCCAACGCCCTGAAATTCACCGAGCAAGGTTCGGTGACGCTGACCATTGCCCGCCCGGAGGAAGACGAATCACTGCCTTCTCGCCAGTTGCTGCGTGACCAGACGATCAAGTTTGCTGTGACCGATACTGGGACTGGCATTGCGTCGGAAAAACAGAAGCTGATCTTCGAGGCCTTCCAGCAAGCAGATGGGACTACCAGCCGGAAATATGGCGGTACCGGCCTGGGGCTGACCATTTCCCGGGAGCTGGCACGCCTGCTGGGCGGCGAAATCAGCCTTTACAGTGACGGGGAAGGCACGGGTTCTACCTTCATGCTGTATCTGCCAGAAGGCTCCGAGGAGTCCATGGAAGCGTCAGCCAGCGGTGCGACCCAGGAAGCAGATATTGGCACGAATGCGGAAGCGCATACCGCACCACTGACGCATGCGGAAACAGCCCGGGATGATTTCGTTGTACGCGAAAAGACCGTACTGATCGTCGAGGATGACAGCGAATTCGCCAATGTCTTGCTGGAATTGGCCGCCGACTATGGGCTGGAAGGGCATATCTGTTCGGACGGGGAGGCAGCACTTGAATACGCCAGCCACTACCGCCCCAGTGCCATCATTCTGGATATCGGCCTGCCGGGCATTGATGGCTGGGAAGTGATGGAAAAACTCAAGGCAGACCCGCGCACCAAGGATATTCCTGTGCATTTTCTGTCGGGACGTGATGAGCGCAAGAAAGCCCTCGAACTGGGTGCCATCGATTTCCTTACCAAGCCGGCCAAGCAGGATGACATCCTCTCTGCCTTTGCCAAGATTGAAGGTGCCATCGAAACCAATGTGCGCCGTTTGCTGGTGGTGGAAGACAGCGAGATCCAGCACGAGAGTATTCGCGAGCTGTTTGACCAGAAAGGGGTGGAAATCACGGCTGCAACCAGTGGTGAGGAGGCGCTGAAAGCCCTGCGTGAAACCGTGTTCGACTGCATGATTCTGGATTTGACTCTGCCAGACATGAGCGGTTTCGAACTGCTGGAAACCCTTCATGCCAGTGAAAGCTATGACAGCGTTCCGGTGGTCATTTACACCGGCAAAGACATGACCCGGGAAGAAGAAGCGAAGCTGCGCAAATACGCTGACCGGATCATTCTCAAGACAGAGCGCTCTCATGAGCGGCTGCTGAATGAAGCGTCCCTGTTCCTGCACTGGCTGGAGTCCACGTTGCCGGCCAACCGCCGCACCAGCACGGATGCCATCGAGCATCGTGACGATATTTTCGAAGGTAAGCAGCTACTGCTGGTGGATGATGATATGCGCAATATCTATGCGCTGTCGGCCCAGCTTGAAGAGCTGGGTTTTGATATCACCATTGCCAACAATGGTCGAGAAGCACTGGATGTTCTGGAAGAGCACCCGGATATGGATATCGTGCTGATGGATATCATGATGCCGGAGATGGATGGCTATGAGGCCATGACGCATATCCGCGAGCAGGCCCGCTTCCAGAAACTGCCGATGCTGGCACTCACCGCCAAGGCCATGAAGGACGACCGGGCCAAATGTATTCAGGCGGGCGCCAACGATTATTGCTCCAAGCCGATTGATATGGCAAAACTCACCTCGCTGTTGCGGGTTTGGCTCCACAAGTAGGCCCTGGAGGATCAATAAATGGCTGAGCCGTACCCCATCGATGATGATGAGATCAATGTGGAGGATATCGAGATCCGGCTGTTGCTGGAGGCTATCTACCAGATGTACGGGTACGATTTTCGCTCCTACAGCAAGGCCTCCATTCGTCGCCGGGTCATGCATCGGATGACCATGTCCGGCTTCGCCTCGATCATGGAAATGACCGACAAGGTACTGCGGGACCGGCCGTTCTTCGTGACCCTGCTCAACGATCTCACCGTCAATGTGACCGAGATGTACCGGGATCCGGAGTTCTACCGGGCCTTCCGTGAGGACGTGGTGCCGGTATTGAAAACCTTTCCCTTTATCAAGATATGGCATGCCGGTTGCTCAACCGGCGAGGAAATTTATTCCATGGCCATCCTTCTGGAGGAAGAAGGGCTCTACGACCGCGCCATGATCTATGCCACCGATATCGACAAGAATGTGCTGGCCTCCGCCAAAAAAGGGATCTATTCCATTGAGGCGGTAAAGCAGTATGGTGACAATTATCGCAGGGCAGGGGGGCGACACTCACTGTCTGACTACTTCACCGCGCGCTATGACAGCGTGATTATGGAGCAGCGCCTCAAGCGCAATATCGTTTTTGCTGACCATGACCTGGCAACGGATCAGGTTTTTGGTGAAATGCACGTTATCCTGTGCCGCAATGTGCTGATCTACTTTGATCGCGCCCTGCAGGCCCGAGTGATTCGACTGTTCAGTGACAGCCTGGACATGGGCGGCTATCTCTGCCTCGGCACCAAGGAAAGCCTGCGTTTCAGTGGTCAGGAAGAGACCTTTGATGTGATCAACACACCGCTGCGAATTTTCCGCAAGCGTCAATTACTTCACCACGCATGACTAGAGACAACCAATGATAGTGCAGAAGCTGCTACTCGTGGATGACCAACCCGCCAACCTGGTGTCGCTGGAGGCAGTCCTGGAAGGTGAGGGGCGCACCCTGATCAAGGCGCATTCCGGTCAGGAAGCCTTAAAGGTTCTGCTTAAGGAAGATATTTCTCTGGTGCTTCTGGATGTGCAGATGCCAGGCATGGATGGCTTTGAAGTTGCAGAATTGATGCGTCAGCGCAAGGATACGCAGACCATCCCCATTATTTTTGTGACTGCCATCAGCAAGGAAAAGAAATACGTATTCAAGGGCTACCAGGCTGGGGCTGTGGATTACCTGTTTAAACCCCTGGATCCATTGATCCTAAAGAGCAAAGTGGATTTCTTTCTCAGTCTGGACAAACAGCGGCGCGAATTGCAGGAGAAACTGCGCGAAGCCCAGGCTCATCGTGCCGCCTACGAAGCCGGAAAAACCCAACGCGGGGAGGGCAGCGGTAACTCATCGTGATAAACAGAATCGGGCCGGTAAAGGCGATTGTCATGGGGGCCTCCTGGGGAGGCCTTAATGCGTATACTCGCATCTTGTCGGCGTTGCCGGCCGACTTTCCGGCTGCGATCTTGCTGGTTCAGCATCAACATGCCAGCGCGGAAAATCGTTTGCCGTGGTTGCTGGCCCGCTATTGCCAACTGCCGGTGATCGCGCCAGAAGACAAGGAAGAAATACAACCAGGTTGTGTCTATGTGGCCCCACCGGGGTACCACATGCTGGTAGAAGAGGATGGGACGTTGGCTTTTTCTGCTGGAAGGGCTGTACTCTTTTCTCGCCCATCGGTAGACGAGCTGTTTCTTTCCGCGGGGGCGGTTTACGGAAAACAGCTTGTCGGGGTTATTCTTACCGGCGCCAATGAAGATGGTGCAAAAGGAATTGACTATATTCACCGTCGTGGCGGGTTCACCATTGCCCAGTCACCGGTAAGTGCAGAAGCACCGGCCATGCCCGAAGCGGCAATAAAAACAGGTGCGGTTTCCAGAGTGCTCGATCTTGAAGCAATCGGGCCCTTTCTGGCAGAACAGGTTCCAGGGTAGTAGACCTATGAAGCAAAACATTTTGGTTGTGGATGACCACAGGGAAAATCTTATCGCCCTTGAAGCAATTCTCGATGGGGAAGGGCGTAACCTCGTTATGGCACAATCAGGTAACGAGGCTCTCTCGCTGGCTCTGAAATATGATTTCGCGCTGGTGTTGCTGGATGTGCAAATGCCGGATATGGACGGCTTTGAAGTCGCCGAGCTGATGCGCAAGAACAACAAAACCCGCCATATCCCCATCATTTTCGTTACCGCCCTCTCCAAAGAGCAGAAATACGTGTTCAAGGGCTATGAATGTGGCGCGGTGGACTATCTGTTCAAGCCCATCGACCAGAAAATACTGGAAGCCAAGGTCAATGTGTTTCTTGAGCTGGATCGCCAGCGAAAGAAACTGCAGCAGGCTGTGGTACAGATGAAACGCCTGAAGGACGAAAACGAACGCCTGCTACACGCCCTCGGCGAGGCTCTGATAGGGGCTGATGCCCGCGGCAAGGTGTCTTTCTGCAATGAGGCAGCCTGTGCGCTGCTGCGTCGCCCTCGCGATGAACTGGTAGGTAAGGATATTGCGGCGCTGATCTTCAATGATGATACCGGCAAGCGTCGCTGGGAGTGGAAGGACTCGCCGTTGCGTCAGGCCTGTCAGCAAGGTGAGGGCTGGAAAAACGAACACAGCCTGTACACACAGGATGAAGACGGACTGGTAGCCTTGTCGGTGCGTGGCAACGCCATCAACGATGATTCCGGCAATTTTACCGGTGTCGTCATTGTGTTGCGTAGGGCTGACGACGAAAATGATGTGAGAGACAGCCGCAAGGATCATCGCCGCCACCCGCGCAAGAAGCTGTTTCGGGAAATGGTGGTGTTCGATCGCAGTACCGGTGGTAACGTGGGCCGTCTGATGAATATCAGCCTGGATGGCTTCAAGCTGTTTACCCGTCGGGAGCTTCCCCATGGCGAAGTATTGCATATGGGGATGGTGTTGCCGGATCAGATTGCCGGGGTAAACACCATCAGCTTCGATGCCCGGGTGGTATGGTCGGAAATTCTGGATGCTCCCGGGGAATACCAGGTGGGTTTCCAGTTCATGGAACTGACAGAGATCACGGCGAATGTGATCGAGAATCTGATGGACAAATACTGAAATGAGCGAGCACATCGAGACGCCGGAAAATAAAGACCTTCCCCCGTCGCTGCTGCCTTATGGGTTTGCCCGGCGCTATGGTGTGCTGTTGCGAGAAAAGGATGGCCACCGCGAGTTGTGCTACCGAAAGGATGTGCCGCTGTCCGCGCTTAGTGAGGTCCAGCGTTATATAGGTCGGCTGCCGTCGCTGGTACCCATGGATGATGCTGCTTTTACCTCTGCCATGGCCATCGCCTATGAGCAGCAGCGCGGCGCTGCCGCGGAGGCGGCCGGTGATCTGGAAGGACTGGATCTGGCCAGTCTCGCGGATTCATTGCCGGAAACCTCTGATTTGCTGGAACAGGAAGATGATGCGCCGATTATCCGGCTGATCAACGCCCTGTTGCAGGAAGCGATCCGCGAGGATGCCTCCGATATTCATATTGAAACCTTCGAGCGCCGCCTGGTAGTTCGCATGCGGGTCGATGGGGTATTGCGTGAAATACTCACCCCGAAACGGGAGCTCGCGCCACTACTGGTTTCGCGTATCAAGGTAATGGCACGGCTGGACATTGCCGAGAAACGGATTCCCCAGGACGGCCGTATCTCCCTGAGAATCGGTGGCCGGGACGTGGATGTGCGGGTGTCCACCATGCCCTCCAGCAATGGTGAGCGTGTGGTATTGCGTCTGCTCGACAAGCAGGCAGGGCGACTACAGCTGTCCCATCTGGGCATGGGCGATGTCTGCGACCAGCACATGCGCGAGCTGATTCACAAGCCCCACGGTATTATTCTGGTCACCGGGCCTACCGGGTCCGGTAAGACCACCACGCTGTACGCCTCACTGGCGGATCTCAACGACAGCACCCGTAACATTCTCACTGTGGAAGATCCCATCGAGTATCAACTCGAAGGTATCGGCCAGACTCAGGTCAACACCAAGGTGGATATGACCTTTGCTCGCGGGCTGCGCGCGATTCTTCGCCAAGATCCGGATGTGGTGATGGTGGGTGAAATCCGTGACCTGGAAACGGCTGAAATTGCCGTGCAGGCATCACTCACTGGTCACCTGGTGCTCTCTACGCTACATACCAATACTGCCGTGGGCGCCATGACCCGGCTGCAGGATATGGGGATCGAGCCCTTCCTGCTCTCCAGCTCCCTGCTTGGCGCGCTGGCGCAGCGGCTGGTGAGGGTCTTGTGTGATGACTGCAAGACGCCGTACCAGCCCAGTGCCAGCGAGTTGAGAATGATAGGGTTGCCGGAAGGGGAATCCTGTACGCTCTATCATCCAAACGGTTGTGATGCCTGTAATCAGCAGGGCTACCGTGGGCGAACTGGTATATACGAGTTGGTACTGATTGATGAAACCATGCGCCAGCTGATCCATGACCAGGCAGGCGAGCTGGCATTGAACCGACACGCCCGTACCCTCACCAGTGGCATCCGCGAGGATGGCTGGCGTAAAGTACTGGGTGGACACACCAGTGTCGAAGAAGTATTGCGTGTGACCCGCGAAGACTGACCGGACCCCTGATCCATGCCTGCATTCGAATACCGATCCCTGGATCACAGGGGCAAAATCAAGAAAGGCACCCTGGAAGCCGACAGTGCTCGCCAGGTACGCCAACAGCTCCGTGACAAGGGCTGGGTTCCCATTGAGGTCAACGAGGCTCAGGACAGCAGCAGCTCTGCCGGCCTGGGGCGTTTTTCCGGTTCCGGCAAGCTCAATGGCGCCGAGCAGGCATTGTTGACCCGTCAACTGGCCACGCTTCTCAAATCCGGCCTGCCTGTCGAGCAGGCCCTTTCGGCGGTGGCCAAGCAGGCTGCCAATGACCGTATCGAACGGATCATCCTGGCGGTTCGCGCCAGGGTGCGCGAGGGCTTCAGTCTTGCCCACAGCTTCGAATCTTTTCCTCGAGCTTTCCCGGAAATGTACCGTGCCACCGTGGCGGCAGGCGAGCAGAGCGGTCACCTGGAACAGGTCCTCGAGCAATTGGCGGATTACCTGGAGACCCGCCATGACACCGGGCGCTCGGTCGCTCAGGCGATGATCTACCCAGCCTTTATCATGGTGTTTGCCACCATTGTCATCATGCTGATGATGACCTTCGTGGTGCCCAAACTGGTGGCTGTGTTCGAAGGACGGGACCAGTCTTTACCGTTATTGACCCGTATTGTTATGGCTCTCAGCGACTTTACCCGCGACTGGGGCTGGCTGCTGATGCTGCTGATTATAGTCGCGATTGTGGCTTTCATGCGGGCGATGCGCGACCCCGCATTCCGTTTGCGGGTGCACCGCAGGCTGGTCACCATGCCGATGGTGGGCACCATGTTGAGGGCCGCCGACAGTGCCCGCCTCGCCAGCACTCTTGGGATTCTCGGTCGTTCCGGGGTCCCCCTGGTGGATGCCCTCTTTATTGCCGCCCAGGTGGTCGGTAACCTTGAGGTAAGAAACGCGGTCAAGAATGCCGCCGCCAAGGTTCGCGAGGGCGGTAGCCTGAGTCGGGCCCTGGATGCCAGTGGGTATTTTCCGCCCATGCTGGTACAGATGATTGCCAGTGGCGAAGCCAGCGGTGAGCTGGATCATATGCTCACCCGGGCGGCGGATTACCAGGAACGGGAACTGAGTAGCACTGTCAGTACTATGGTGGGCCTGCTGGGCCCCATCATGCTGCTGTTCATGGCGGGTGTGGTGGTGCTTATCGTGCTGTCGGTCATGTTGCCCATCATGCAGATGAACAATTTACTAGCCGGATAGGTGGAAGAATGAAAACGAAAGGCGCCATGTCGGGGTTTACCCTGCTGGAAATTATGGTGGTTGTGGCCATTATCGGCCTGCTGGCCGCAGTTATCGTGCCCAATGTTATCGGCCAGGGTGAAGGGGCTAAAGTGGACTTGACCAAGGCCAACATGGGCAAGATTGTCCAGCAGCTGGATCTCTACAAGTTCAACAACGGCAGTTACCCCTCCAGTGAAGAAGGGCTCAATGCATTGGTTGAGCGCCCGGCGTCTGCCCGCAAATGGCCTGACGGCGGTTATCTGTCCAGCGTACCCGAGGATGCCTGGAATAACGACTATGTCTATATCAGCCCCGGTGTCGAAGGGCCTTTCGATCTGCTTTCCCTTGGCGCCGATGGGGTAGAGGGTGGTGAAGGTTCTGATGCGGACATCAACTGGCGCGACATTCAGTAACATGCGCCTACGCCCCGTCGGTCAGGCTGGATTCACACTGCTGGAAATCATGGTGGTGGTGATGCTGATGGGGCTGCTCACGGCGGTGCTGGTGTCCCAGGGCAACTGGACCAGCGACGACCGACAGCTCGAGGAGGAAGCCGCCCGCCTGGAAGACACCTTGGCACTACTCAATGAGCGCAGCCTTTTCTCCGGTCAATTGCTGGCCCTGCGACTGGAAGCCACCGGCTGGACCCCACTGGCCTACGACAGAATCGAGGGTGATTTTCTGCCCGTGGATGATACGGCGCTGAAGGCTCACAAACTGCCGCCTTCACTGGAACTGGTCTGGGAGCTGGATGATCTGGGTGAAGATCAGGCCAGCCTGAGTGAGGTGGCCGAAACCCTGGTTCAGGACGATGTGATGGCCGGGTCGGGCAAGGAATTGCTTGATGGCGAACAAAGCGACGACTCCGATCAGGACGAGGCGGTTTTTCCCCAGGTGTTTTTCTTCCCCAGTGGTGAGGTCTCGCCGCTGACACTGACGCTTCGTGCCTATGATGATCTGGAAGCTGAGCAACGTTTGCGTGTGTCCGCCCTGGGCCAGTTCAGTGATCCCGACGCCAGGGATGACGAGGAGAGCGAACAGTGAGGAGTGGACAGCGGGGTTTTACGTTGGTCGAAGTGCTGGTCGCCGTGTCCATTCTGGCGCTGGTTATGGTCACTCTCGGCCAGAGCATGGGCGCCACTGCCAGGGCTTACACCAATATCAACGAGACCCATCTGGGGTTCCTGGTGGCGTCTGACAAACTGGTGGAAATGCAGGTGTACCAGCAATGGCCAACCACGGGCACCTCCGACAGTGAAGTCACCCGTAACGGCCGTGACTGGTGGATAGAAACCACCATTTCAGAAGGCCCTTACCCGGATACCCGGCGTGTGGATATCGAAGTGGGCCCGCTTCAGGGTGACGACAAGGGTGGTATGGCCTACCGCTTGGCTAGCTTGATCGGCAAGCCGGCGTCATGATCACAGGGCGCTCTGCGAACAAAGGGTTCACGCTGCTGGAGATGGTTGTCACTATCGCCATCTTTGCGTTTATCTATGTGTGGGTAGCCAGTTTCCTCGGCAGTGCGCTGCAGGGCCGTGAGCAACTCAATGCCAACGCTAGCATCATGGAACGCAACCAGCGCGCCATCACCTACCTGACCCTGGATTTCGAACAGCTGATCAGTCGTCCGGTCCGCGACCCCTATGGTGACCCGCAGCCCGCCATCATCGGGCGTGACAATTATGTGGAATTTACCCGGCTGGGTTGGTCCAACCCCTTCGGGCTGCGACAGCGCAGCGAAATGCAGCGGGTTATCTATACCCTGGAAGATGGCAAACTCTATCGCCGTTACTGGCCGGTGCTTGATACCAATGTGGCCACCGAATATCAGGAAGACGTGCTGATCGACGACGTGGCCCGTTTTACGGTGCGTTATCTGGACAAGACTCCACAGGGCGAGTGGCAATGGCTGGAACTGTGGCCGGACGTGGCCTTGGCTGCCGTTCCGGTCTGGCAGCAACGGTTACCGAAAAGCATCGAGGTGGAAATCGAGCTGGAAGATGGCGATACCATTCACCGGTTTTACCGTACGGTGGTGAATCCATGGGCCTGACGCCTCGAAGAAAGCAGCAGGGGGTGGCACTGATTATCGTGCTGATGCTGTTCGCTATTCTGACCACCATTACCCTGGAAATTATCTTCCGCCAGGATCGGTTCCTGACCCGGGCAGATAACCTGCTGCAATGGGATAAACGCTATCAATACGCCATGGCGGCTGAAGTGGTGGCCCAGCAGGGGCTGATCGATGATCTGGATGATGATCGCAATAACAATGCCATGGTGGACGACTGTGTCGAGGAGCAGTGGGCAGTGCAGTTGCCGCCGACGCCCTACGACGATGCCATGCTCAGTGCCAGCGTTCAGGATCTGCAGGGTCGCTTTAATCTGAACTGGCTGATCACTGCTTCCGGTGATGAGTTTATTCGCAGCCCCCAGGCCATCTCTCAATTGACCCGCCTGATCGAGCAGACCTTTCCCGGTGAGGCCAATGCTTCGCGGCTGGCCAATGAAATGGCCGACTGGCTGGACAGCAACAATATTGTCGACAATGTGGAAGGGGCGGAAGATCCGGAATACCGTAGCCGCCGCACACCTAATATGCCGGCGGCGCACGAATCCGAGTTGCGCGCGTTGCTTAGTTTCCGCCTAACAGACCAGCCCAAGGACGCCATGGTGTGGGGGCTGTTCACTGCGTTACCCTTGGGCACCACGTTGAATGTGAATACTGCGCCGCCGCAAGTGCTGGATGCCGTTATTGGTGACGTGGCTGGCGCCGCAGCAGTACAGGCAGTACTGCAGGCGCGCAAGGAGGAGCCCATCACCGATATAAACAGTATGATGCAGCTGGGGGCTTTCAATGGCCTTTCCGCCAATGTGAAGAATGATCTTGCCAGTCTATTGGGTGTCAGCAGTGAGTATTTTCAGGTAATGGTAGATGTGGAAGTGGACGGCCAGCTCAGTCGCCTGGTCAGCCGCCTTCATCGTGCCAATGGCCAAGGGAAAACAACCTCCGTGTTCAGTCGTCAGGTCAGTCCACTGCTGACGCCACTCGAACCGGCGTGCAATCCCTTCTACAATGCTGACGGCACCTGATAAAAGCCAGATGTAGCCCCGCTATAGCGTGGCACATGCTGAAGAATAATGATGGAAGGACGGATTAGCGTGGCAGATGCTCCCTTGATTTACCTTGCCGGTGCCGGGGAAACCGAATGGCAACCGGACAGCCCGGTGCTGTACCAGTCCCGCAACGGTGAAACCGTACAATGGCTTGCGCTGGGTGAGGCACTGGCTGCCTGTCAGGGCAGCAAAGTCTCTGTGGTTGTCAGTGTCTCCTGTGCAAGGCTGACCCATGTCACTCTCAGCCGCAAACAGGCGCGTCACCTCCAGCGCGTGCTTCCTTATTTGCTGGAAGAACAGCTGCTCGATAATCCGGATGACCTTTGGTTCGTTTCCCGCAAGGGTAGTGGCGACGACTATCAGGTGTCGGCGGTGCGTCGCGAACTGATCACCAACCTCAAGCAATGGGCGGGGGAGGCCGGTGCCCACCTGGCCTCGTTACAGGTCGATGCGGATTGCCTGCAGGCCATGCTGCCTTTAACTGCAGACCTGGGGAATGGCCAGCAATTGTTGTTAATTGATCGGGAGCAGGGTCTGGTCATCGACGAAGACCAGCAGGAAGCGTTTGCTCCCCTGTTAGGCGACAGCCTGGATCAGGCCCGTCAGGTCGACCTGCAAGCCCTGTTTGCTGACCTGCGCCATCGCCATGGCCAGGAGCTGCTTACCGGCCCCTATATGCCGCGCCAGACCCGCAGGGAAAGTGCGCTGCTTGGGCCCTGGCGTCCGGTTGCCTATCTGGCCGCCGCTGTCTTCCTGATTGCCGTAGTGGCTGTTTGGGTCCAGCAATGGCGTTACCAGCAGGCGGCGGATGCCGCCCTGACGCAAGCCAAGGATCGTTACGAGCAGCTGTTTCCCGGAGACAAGGCAACCTCTGCATTGAATCGCCAGTTTCAGGGCCGCCTGGCCCGCCTTGGTGGCGGATCTGATGGTGGCGGTGCGGCATTCTTCCCGCTGCTGGCGCCGGTAGCGCAGGTGCTCAAGGACATGAAAATGGAGCCCAAGCGGCTCCAGTATGATCAGCGCCAGAATGTGTTGCTGGTGGATGTGGGTGCCAAGGATTATGCCCAGCTTGAAACCTTGCAGAACGCCATAAGAAAGCAGGGGGGCAATGCCTCCATTGCCAATTATCGCAACGGCGCCCAGGGCGTCAGTGCACGGATCAAGGTGGAGCAGCCAGGATGACATCTGATGAATTGAAGAAACTGGCCTCCGAACGCTGGTCTCAGCTGGAGCAGTGGTATGCCAGCCGCGAGGCTCGCGAACAGATCGTCCTCAAAGTACTCGCCGTGGTGGCGCTTTTCGTGGTGCTGTACTGGCTGATCTGGGCACCGTCACTGGCTGCCCGGGATCAGGCTCGTCAGCAATACGTGGCTAACATGCAGACGCTGGAATGGATCAACGCTAACAGCGGCGCGGTGCAGGCGGCCCGTGCCGGCAGCAACGGCAGTAGCAGTTTGCCCGAGAACTGGGTCAGTGATGTGAGCCGCAGCGCGGATGATTTCGGCCTTACCCTGAAAGGGTTCTCCCCGGATGGCAACCGTTCTGTGCGTATCCAGCTTGAAGATCAGCCCGCCGCCCAGACCCTGCTCTGGTTGCAGTCCCTGCAAGAAAAAGGGGTGCAACTGGGGAATCTGGAAATGACGCCGGGAGGCAAATCCGGCACTGCAACTGTTCGGGCAACTCTGCAGCAATAATATGACGCTTCGCCTCCTCCTGGCTTTCAGTACGCTGATTCTCGCCGCTACGGCCGACGCCCAGTGTCGCTTCGACCCTCTTGACCGCGGCCGAGTGGTGAAAATTTCCGGTGCCCAGCTCCCGGCTGCATCCGCAATGGAGCTGTCGGCACTGTCGGTAATGCGGGTTGAGGGGGGACGTTTTGTCCCGGTGGCCTATCAGTTTGATGAAATGGACCGGAAGGGCATGGTCTGGTTTGAGGATTCCGGCTTTGCGCTTGCCGGTTCACCGGGCCAGCTGGATGCAGATGACCAGCTTTTGATGATGCTGACAGATGCCGGACCGCACGCTCCGGAGGGGCTCGAGCCTGAACAGGGCGAAGTGATCAGCGAACTCACCGTTGCCGATAGTTGCCATTTTTATCTGGTGCGAGGCAACAATGAGCGTAGTGGCAATTATTATGTGGCCCACGATGTCGACAGCGGGGAAACCCGCACAGCGCTCTATCGACTGGACGTGGATCCAGACAATGAACTGAACTGGCATTATCTGGGCTACCGCGGGTATCAGGGAGAAGGTTCCATCATTGATACCTTGAAGATGCGCATGAGCGCCGGGGTGCTGTCCCGGTTTACCCGCATGACACTGGATAACCATAATCTGCGACCGAAACGCGTGGGTTTTTCTGTGGGGCCGATCCGATCGGTCATGCATCTGCGTACCCGGGTGGTGCTGGCCGGGATTCCCGTCATGACCATCCAGGTGCAAGCCATGCGTTATGCCTCTCATTACGAAGCCCACACCTACGCCAAAATTCCGGATCTTTACCGGGCTACACTAAAAGAGCCGGAAGTGTCGGTGACGGTGGATGGAAATGGTCAGTCAGGGGCCGCTGTGTATACGGCAAATTTTGTCGATAACCCGGTCATTGTTGACGGCAAAGCGGATGATCAGGACTTTGCAGATCAGACCATGACCATGGATGCCAACTGGATACTGTTTGACAGCAAGCGTGATTTTGCCTTGCTCACTCACCTGACCGTTCCTGATGAACTGATGGAAACGCCGTTGGCGCTGATTTATCAGGATGATGCTTCGCTGGCCGTTGAACCCGAGCAGTTCCCCGGCCAGTGGCCCAACCTGGGATATTCTCTGCATGGATGGCCGCAGCCGGAAGAGCTGCGCTTTACGGTAAGCCTGTATTTCGAGGATGGCCTGGAAGGCTTTGCGGCGGACGAGTTCGCGCGCCAACGGTCCGCCGTGGTGCCTGTACAGGTCAATCAATGAGAGGGCGTGGAATTTACTACGTCATGTATTCCCGCACCCTCTTTCTCCCACCGACTTTTGCGGTTAGAAAGGTCGCTCCGGTACCAGCGAAATAGCCTCTTCACGGGTCAACGGTAACCATATATCCCCTTTGACCGTGGCGTTTCTGGCCAGGAAGGCGGAGTTCAGCGGGAACTGGGCCGTAAATCCGTAAATAATCAGGCCAACACGATCCCCGTCTTCAAGCGGCTGGCTAACCGCCGGTAATTCCATGTTGTGGATGCCCTTTTTCGGCAGGGGTGTCAGTTGTTCGCTGGCAACGTGTACCCGACGGCGATTGGCGTGCTGAATCCCCACCCCCACAAATACGGGCATGCTTTTGCCACCGGAGGTACCGGCCAGGTTCAGCTCAATGCGTGGCTTGCCCAGCAGAACTTCATCATCGCCTCGGGCCACATAGAGGGGAACAAATTTGGGGCGCCCGAAGCCGCCATTGGGTTTCAATTCCCGCAGGTCGGCACCGGGCCACATGGCACGGAACATGTCACCGCCGATATCGAAACCGGCCATCAACCACTCGAAGGCACCGGCCAGGGGAATGGTCACACGGGTAGGGGAGAGAGCATAGCGGCTTCCGCCATCCATAATGCCTTCGCCCTCCATGGCAAGCCCCCGGTCGCTGGTAACATTGATGCAGTATTGCGGTACGCTGGGTTCTTCGCCGCGCAGTTTCTCGTCCCACCAGTTGATAATGGTGTCCACGGTGGTTTCGCTATAGTCGCCACAGTGAACCATGTCGTCGGTTTGGTAAAAGGGTAACCAGCCACGCCATTTCTGGATTGGCCAGGGCATCACGTGGCCGCTTTCCATACCGATGATCCGGGCATCGCGACCCTGTGCCTGCCAGCAGTCGTAGTTCATTTCTGCCTGCTGGAAAGGGAACAGGCTGTCACTGAAGCCCTGAATAAAGAGGGCATCGGCATAGGGTGTCTTGCCCTGGTCGCAGAAACTGGCAGCGCTGCGTTCGTACATCAGTGCCTGCATGTCTCGGCTGACAGTGCCATCGAAAGCGCTGCGCCAGGGGTCGGCAAACATCTCGCCAATATCAAAACCGCTATTGATTCCGCCAAAGCCAAGTAATACTGCGCCCCAGGCAGTGCGAAATTCGCCATTGGGGGCGATACTGTTCATGTCGTACCAACCGGTGAGCGGCACCAGGGCTTTCAGACGAGGCTCGGTAAATGCCGCCAGGGTTTGCAAGCCGGCACCGTAGGATTCGCCGATCATGCCGATGGCCGGGCTGCCGTCTTCCAGGCGTTGAACGCCGGGCAGATGGGACAGGGACCAGTCGATCACCTGACTCAGGTCCGCCACTTCATAATCCGGGTCCATCATATGGACTCGGCCATCGGACTGGCCCCAGCCACGCTGGTCATAGAAGACCACCCAGTAGCCGGCTTTCCAGGCGGCAATGGTGGCTTCACCAGTGAGAATGGCCTTGCCGTACACGGATAGCGGCCGCTTGGCGCGGAAGCCGCCAAAGCCATGGGTGGCAATCACCAGTGGCGCACTCTGGCCACTCTGCAGCTCCGGTTGATATACCGTGGCAGCCAGTTTCTTGCCGTCCCGGGTCGGGATGCGAACCTGGTAATAATCGGCTTCCAGGGCCTGCCTGGCAAAACGATCATTGGTGATGGGAAGTGTGGTGGTACAGCCGGTAATGGCGATGGCGCCCAAAAAAAGGGCTATCGACATGAAGAGCGGTCGCATGGCGCTACGTCCTCTGTTTATTATTCTGGTTTATGCTTGTGGGGTGCTATGAAAAAAACAGTACAAAAATGCCCGATCGCTGCCACTTTAGTGTGGTTCTTCTACGCTGTCACGGCTGTATTGCTTTCCGTGCTGATCAGTTGGGCGCTGTACAGCCAGGTAAATTATGGGTATGGCTTCTGGTATCAGCAGCTCGATATCGGTGCGCACATAGAAGAATACGGTCCCCAGAATCGCTTCCGTTACGGTTTTGAGCAATTGCCGAGCGAGCAACACCATCGGGCATTCGAGCAAATCCGCGATGCCGTTCACGACCAGGGCGAAGGCCTGGCAGATATTCACTACACGCTACCGGGCAGGGCACCGATACCGTTGCTGCATGACGCGGAGGTCCGCCATTTGCAGGATGTGGCAGACCTGATTGATTTCGGGCGCTGGTTGATGCTGGCCCTGGCGTTGCTGTGGCTGCCGCTGGCCTTGTTGTGTATCCGCGTGGGGATACCGCCCATGCGGCAGCGCATGGGGATAACTGTTTTCGGGGTAGGGGCTGTGATAGCGTGGTTGGCCGTTGCCGGGCCGACTCAGGTTTTCTATCAGTTACACGTGTGGCTATTTCCTGCCGAAAATGAGTGGTTCTTCTACTGGCAGGATTCGCTGATGAGCACCTTGATGAAGGCGCCGGTACTGTTCGGGGGAATTGCCGCGGCAATCGCTATTGGGGCGCTGTTGCTGATACCGGTGTTGTACTGGTTAGGGCTGCGGCTGTCGAAAAACATCGTCAAACAAGAATCAGGTCATGGGCATTGAAGTACTGACTGCTGACGCGCAGGGCAGCGAAAACCTGCAGCGCTGGGCGGCCATGGGGCTGCCTGTGCCGCCGAGCTGGCGGGTGAAACGGGAGGTGGTGCAGGACAGCTCCCCGGAATCCCTGGCACAACAACTGCGCGCCTTGCCGCGCATGTTCAGCGAAGAACGTTATTGGGTCCTGCAACAAGGCCCGATGAATCCGGATTCCCAGCGTGAAAGTCTGCTCAATCTGGATTCCGATGAATCTCTTGCGGCGGCGTTACGCAGCATCTTCCAGCGTGAACAGGGGCCGGATCATGTGGTGATCCAGGCATTGCCGCGCCAGCAGGCCGCCGGCGTGCTCTTCACCCGCCACCCATTAAGACAGGACCTTCCTCACATGGTGGTAGAAGGGGTTCTTGATGGTAGCAGCGAGCGCCAACGGCTGATTTTCGATGATGACGGCCGCCTGGTGCATGCTTCCCACGAGGAGCTGGCTCTTGGTGACCAGGTTGGCGCGCCACTGTTGCGAGAGCTCCATGAGCAGCTTAAACAAAATTTCCAGCGCCCCCAGGCGGGCGAATGGGTCTTTGATGGGCAGCAGTTGTGGCTGTTGCAAACCCTGCCGGTGGGGTCGCTCCCCATGCCCAAGGAGGCATGGACGCGCCGGGCAGGGAACGGATTGTTCACTCAGGTGGAAACGCCATTGTGGTACACCCTGGCAGGGCGCTGGCTGAAGACCGCCTTCTGGGAGCCTCTGGTGGCCCGTGAGGGCTGGCAATCGCTGGCCAAGGTCGAACCCTACCGTCGCCAGCACAGTCACCTGTACACCAACTGTGCATTTTTCCGTGAGCTGCAGAGTCAGCACGCCGGGGCCAGCCGCTTCCTGCCGCCGGCATGGCAACAGCTTGAGAGCCGTGCCGATACGGTGTCTGGCAGCAACCTGGTGGACAGATTCACTGTTTACCGGCATCAGTTGACGCTGGCCAGGGTGGGCCGGGACTTGAAACGCTGGCAGCATCCAGCTGCTACCCAGGAAGGGCTATGGCGAGCCTTCATGCAGCTTGACGGCATGGGTGAGCGGCTCAGTAGCGTTGAGGGGGAAGTCGGATACCTGGCCTTGCCGGACCGCAGTCACTCCTACACGGCACCTTTCCCCCTGAAAATGCTGGTTACCGGCTCTGAGAAGGACGCCATTGACGCTCTGGTGAAGGGGCGGTCCGAGGCATTAAGGGAAACCAGCCTGCGCCCGGGGGCTGACCCGGTGCACGCGCCATTGAACGAAAGCCCGGCCCAGGCAGGCAATCTGAATGGTTTGTATGCCAGCGCCACAGGGGATCTGCCCAGCTGTGCCGAGCCTTCAGTGGAAGATGCACGCTGGTTGTCACTGGCCCGTCAGGCTCGTGGCCTGCGCTTTGCCATCGGCAACCGGCTGCGTGGTCTGCTGCGCGCCATGGGTGCTGTGGCGGTGAATCAGGGACGGCTGCAACATCCGGATGATATTTATTTTCTGTACTTCGATGAACTGTGGCAGCTCTGGATGGCGCAGCAATTGCCTGCCAGTGCCAATCGCGAGGTGATTGGCGACCGCAAACTGCGTTACCTGGATGACGGCTTGCAGGGTGCGCCGGACTGGAAAATGGATCAGATTGGTTACGGTTTTGGCGGCGGTCAACGCCTTAGTCCGCTGCTGCGGGGCTTGCCGCTGGTGCCGGGCAGGGTAGAGGGGCCGATACGACGGGTGTGCAGTGCCTGGAGCCTGAATCGGATCTGCCCCGGGGATATTGTGGTCGTCGACCAGGTGGAGCCTGCCTGGTTGCCCTGGCTGGTTCAGGCTGGTGGTCTGGTTATCGCCGAGAAAGATCCCTGCAATGGTGCTGCCAGCCTGGCGGTCAGCTATGGGATTCCTGCCATCTGGTCCGCCAGCGATGTGATGCACAGTGTTCAGGATGAACTGCCCGGTCATCTGGATGCCACCCATGGCAGTCTTGATGTGTCCGCGAAGATTGCCGAAGATTGAGCTGGTATCGTTTCACCACGCGGGCATGTCATGAACAACGATAACAATCATCAGGAAGAAGATACCCGCCCCTTTGTGGCTCCCTGTCATAACATTGCCCCTTCGGCGCCTTTGCGCTGGTTGCGCAAGGGCTGGCAGGACTTTCGTGCCGCGCCGGGGCCGAGCCTGATCTACGGGTTTATCATGGTCGGACTCAGTTACCTGATCACGGCTGCCACCTGGTGGTTCGGCAATATGGGCCTCTACCTGGGGCTGATTTCCGGTTTTGTTTTTCTCGGGCCGATCCTTGCCCTGAACCTCTACGATATCAGTATTCAAATCCAGCAGAATCAGACCCCGACACTCAGGGAAAGCCTGCGTCAGGCCCGCCATTGCATGGGGGATGCGCTGACCTACACCGTGATAATGATTGTGGTCTTTCTGATCTGGGCGCGGGCGGCCAACCTGATTTACATCTTCTACCCGGTCAATGAATGGCACTGGAATGACATCCTGCTGTTTTTCGGCGTGGGCAGCAGTGTTGGTGCGGTTTTCTGCGCCATCATCTTTACCGCCAGCGTGTTCTCGCTGCCGATGATCATGGATCGTCGCACGGATATGGTGACCGGGGTGATTACCAGCATTAATGCGGTATTGCGCAACAAGCTGGCGCTGTTCCTGTGGGCGTTTCTAATCGGGGTGTGTTTGCTGGTGGGGCTGCTGACGGCCTATCTGGGGCTTGCTGTGCTGCTTCCGGTGCTCGGCTATGCCACCTGGCATGGTTACCAGGAATCCATCGATGCCAGTGAATGGGAAGCCCGTTTCGAGCTTCCGCATCAGCGCGGGTGAAATAGCTCAGTTGAGGAGCGCCTCTCGAGGCGCTCCTCGTACAAATCATCTCTGTTCTTCGTCCATATAACCCAGCAGATGTGGCACCATCCGCTCAATTTCCTTGCGGGTCATTCCCTTGCGGGCGGCATAGTCGTCCATCTGGTCCTTGGCCAGCTTGCCAGTGCCGAAGTATTTGGCCTCCGGGTGTGAGAAGTACCAGCCGGAGACAGCCGCGGCTGGCAGCATGGCGTAGCTTTCCGTCAGCGTCATGCCGGCATTCTGTTCCGGGTCCAGCAGCTCCCACAACAGGGCTTTCTCGGTGTGGTCCGGGCAGGCCGGGTAACCGGGGGCAGGGCGGATGCCCTGATATTTTTCGCTGATCATGTCCTGATTGCTGAGCGCCTCGTTATTGGCATAGCCCCAGTATTCCTTGCGGACTTTTTCGTGCATGCGCTCGGCCAGGGCTTCGGCGAGACGATCCGCCAGGGCCTTGATCATGATCGAGGAGTAGTCGTCGTGATCTGCCTCGAAGCGGGCCACGTGTTCGTCAATGCCGCTGCCTGCGGTAACGGCGAAGCCGCCCAGCCAGTCGGTGAGGCCGGTTTCCCTGGGCGCGATAAAGTCGCTAAGGCAGAAATCCGGTTTGTCATTCTTGCTCCGGTCGAGCTGCTGGCGCAGGTGGTGGAGAGTCATAAACGCCTCCTTGTCACCCGGGTTACGGTACAGCTCGATGTCGTCCATGACCGAGTTTGCTGGCCAGAAACCTATTACAGCACGGGCAGTTAGCCACTTTTCTTCAACGATTTTCTCAAGCATGGCCTGGGCATCCCGGTAGAGCTTGGTGGCTTCCGTGCCCACCACCTCGTCTTCCAGAATGCGTGGAAACTTGCCAGCCAGCTCCCAGGAGCGGAAGAAGGGTGTCCAGTCGATGCGTTGAACCAGATCTTCCAGCGGGTAGTCGTCGAAAACCTTCAGCCCTTTTACCTTCGGCTCGGGCGGGGTGTAGCCGGACCAGTCTGGCTGGAAACGATGCTGTCGGGCCTGCTCGATGGAAATCAGGCTGCGATCTACCTGTTGCTGTTTACGACGGACACGCAGGCCTTCGTAGGTTTCCTTCAGCTCCGCGACATAGTCGGCCTTGGCGGTCTTGGAGAGTAACTTGGAGGCCACACCCACGGCCCGGGAGGCGTCGGCTACGTGAACTACCGCTTCCTGGTAAGCCGGGTCGATTTTCACGGCGGTATGGATGCGGCTGGTGCG
>NZ_DEXN01000009.1:97165-98845 GCF_002364155.1 Alcanivorax sp. UBA3183 | reverse complement strand
GGCGGCTGGTGGTGGCCCCGCCGATCATCAATGGCAGGTTCATGCCCAGTCGCTGCATTTCGCTGGCCACATGGACCATTTCTTCCAGTGACGGAGTAATCAGGCCCGACAGACCGATGATATCCACCTTCTCGGCCTTGGCGGTTTCCAGGATTTTTTCGCAGGGCACCATGACGCCCATATCCACCACGTCGTAGCCATTACACTGCAGCACTACGCCAACAATATTCTTGCCGATATCGTGGACATCGCCTTTCACCGTGGCCATCAGAATCTTGCCATTGGCTTCGTCCTGGGTGCCCAGCTCTTCCTTTTCCTTTTCCATGTAGGGAAGCAGATAGGCCACTGCTTTCTTCATCACCCGGGCGGATTTGACCACCTGAGGCAGGAACATCTTGCCCTCGCCAAACAGATCACCGACCACGTTCATGCCATCCATGAGCGGGCCTTCGATTACATGCAGGGGGCGGGTCGCATTCTGCCGGGCCAGCTCGGTGTCTTCTTCCACGTAATCGGCGATGCCTTTGACCAGGGCATGCTGCAGGCGCTTTTCCACTTCCCATTCGCGCCAGGCCAGGTCTTCCTTCTTGACCTTCTCTGCACCGCTGCCACGGTATTTCTCCGCCAGATCCAGCAGAACCTCGGTGCTGTCCTCACGGCGATTGAGCACCACGTCTTCCACAGCGTTACGCAGTTCTTCGGGGATGTCGGCATAAATCGCCAGCATGCTGGGATTGACGATGCCCATGTCCATGCCGTTCTTGATGGCGTAGTAGAGGAAGACCGCGTGAATCGCTTCGCGCACGGTGTCGTTGCCACGGAAGGAGAAACTGACATTGGAGACCCCGCCGGAAATCATGGCGTGGGGCAGGGTGCGTTTGATGTCCCCTACGGCTTCGATAAAGTCCACGGCATAGTTGTTGTGCTCTTCGATGCCAGTGCCGATGGCAAAGATATTCGGGTCGAAGATGATGTCTTCCGGCGGGAAGTTCACTTCTTCTGTGAGCAGTTTGTACGCCCGTGTGCAGATTTCCACCTTGCGTTCGCGGGTGTCAGCCTGACCTTCTTCATCAAAGGCCATGACGATCACGGCGGCGCCGTAGCGACGCAGCAGGCGCGCCTGATGCAGGAAGGCTTCTTCGCCTTCCTTCATGGAGATGGAGTTCACCACCCCCTTGCCCTGGATGCATTTGAGACCCGCCTCGATCACCTCCCACTTGGAGGAGTCGATCATGATCGGCACCTTGGAAATCTCCGGTTCCGATGCCACCAGGTTGAGGAATTTCACCATGCACTCGGCGGATTCAAGCATCCCCTCGTCCATGTTGATGTCGATGATCTGGGCGCCGTTTTCCACCTGATCGCGGGCCACATCCAGAGCAGCGTCGTAATCCTCTTCCTTGATCAGGCGCAGGAAGCGCTTGGAGCCGGTCACATTGGTGCGCTCGCCCACATTGACGAACAAGGAATCCTTGCTGATGGTGCATGGCTCCAGCCCGGACAGTCGGCAGGCTACCTCAATCTCGGGAAGCTGGCGCGGCGGTAAATCCGCCACGGCTTCAGCCATGGCAGCGATATGCTCCGGGGTGGTGCCACAGCAGCCGCCGATGATGTTGAGGAAGCCTTTTTCCGCCCAGCCACGGATTTCTTTGGCCATGGTGGCCGGGTCCAGATCGTACT
>NZ_DEXN01000009.1:13666-97111 GCF_002364155.1 Alcanivorax sp. UBA3183 | reverse complement strand
GTGGCCGGGTCCAGATCGTACTCACCCATTTCATTGGGTAGCCCGGCGTTGGGGTGGGCGGACACATAGGTCTCGGAGATCCGGGATAGCTCTTCGATGTAGGGGCGCAGCTCCATGGGTCCCAGGGCACAGTTGAGCCCGACGCTGATCGGTCTTGCGTGGCGCAGGGAGTTGTAGAAGGCCTCGGTGGTCTGGCCTGTGAGGGTCCGCCCGGAGGCGTCGGTGATGGTGCCTGAGAGCATCACCGGCAGGTCCAGATCATTCTCGTAACAGTACTGATCCACCGCGAATACCGCAGCCTTGGCATTCAGGGTATCGAAGATCGTCTCAATGAGGATCAGGTCGATACCGCCTTCCACCAGGCCATCCAGTGCTTCCAGGTAGGCTTCGACCAGTTTGTCGAAATTGGTGTTGCGGTAGCCGGGATCATTCACGTCCGGGCTGATACTGGCGGTACGGTTGGTGGGGCCGAGTACGCCGGCCACATAGCGCGGCTTGTCCGGGGTGGAGGCTTCGTCAGCAGCCTGTCGGGCCACGCGGGCGGCCGCCACATTGATCTCCCGCGCCAGATCCTGCATGTCGTAGTCGGCCATGGCGATGGAGGTGGCGTTGAAGGAGTTGGTCTCGATGATGTCAGCGCCAGCGTCCAGATAGCCTTTGTGCAATTCCTTGATCCGCTCCGGCTGAGTCATGCAGAGCAGGTCGTTGTTGCCTTTCAGGTCACTGGGCCAGTCGGCAAAGCGGCTGCCCCGGAAGTCTTCCTCGGTGAACTTGCAGCCCTGGATCATGGTGCCCATGCCACCATCCAGAATCAGGATGCGTTGTTGCAGTTGGGCGGTCAGGGGCGCACGAACGCTCTTGAACATTGAAGACTCCGACAGGACAGCAAATGTGACCGGGCATTATACCGGCCAGCTCGGCAGATACCCAGACATGGAGACGTATTGGCAGCTAAATGGACTCGAGTGAGCGCCGGGACTGGTCACCAGAGCACGAAGGTTTCATTATGTGTAGCAAGCTGGCAGCGGGCGGGTTGTTTACGTCGTTGTTGTCAGGTGAAACCTTTGTAAAATTCTGCACTTGTCTGTGTCTGCATCTTGGGCCAGCCACAGGAATGGGCATAATTCGCGCTCACTGGATGAGGAGTACGTTTAATGGATCAATATCTGTCTCAACTTGAAACCTTTGCCAACGAAAACCTGATGCCCTACGCCTGGAATATCATCGCAGCGCTGGTCATCTTTATTGTCGGTAAGTGGATTGTGGGCAAGCTGGCTGCATGGCTAGGCCGAGTGATGGATAAAAAGCTGGACACGGAAGTGGCCAAGTTTCTGGGCAACATCATTCATGTCCTGTTATTCGTTTTCGTCATCATCGCCTCTCTGGACCAGCTGGGCGTGGAAACCACCTCACTGGTAGCTATCCTCGGTGCTGCCGGCCTGGCTGTTGGCTTGGCCCTGAAGGACTCCCTGGGTAACTTTGCGGCCGGCGTGATGCTGATCATGTTCAAGCCGTTCCGGGTTGGTCACTATGTGGAAGCCGGTGGCACCTCCGGTACCGTGAAGGAAATACGGATATTCGCTACCGTGATGAATAGCCCTGACAACAAGGTAATTACCGTGCCAAACGGGTCAATCATGTCCAGTAACATCACCAATTACTCCGAATTACCCACCCGCAGGGTAGATATGGTGTTCGGGGTTGCTTACGATGCGGACCTTTCCGTGGTGAAAAAAGTGCTGGAAGAGGTTCTGGCTGCTGATGAACGAGTCCTGAAGGATCCGGCACCGACTATCGTGGTGGGCGAGCTGGCTGACAGCTCCGTCAATTTCCTGTGCCGCCCCTGGGTCAAGAGCGGCGACTACTGGCCGGTACTCTGGGACACCACGGAAACCGTGAAGCGCCGTTTTGATGAATCTGGTATCGGCATTCCGTTTCCACAGATGGATGTACATCTGGACAAAAGTGAGTAGAGGAGAGATTCATGCGCAGTAAGTATCTCGCTGCCATGCTGATTGCCGCCGCCTTGCCGGCGGTTTCAGTAGCGGCCGAGGAAGGCACCAGCGAAGCTAGCAAATGGTCCGGGGATGTTTCCGTAGGCCTGCTTTTCAAGCGTGGCAACACCGATTCAGATTCGGTTAACGCTCACGCTAACGCCAGCCGTGACAGCGCGTTTTGGCGTCATCACTTCAAAGCTGATGCCAACAATGAGAAAGAGCGGGATCAGGAGACGGATGAATATAACCGTACCGATGAGAATTACTTTGCCTCTTATAAGCTGGATCGCAAGCTTGGTGAGGAATCCCGTAATTATCTGTTTAACGTGGTGACCTACGAGAAGGACAACTTCTCCGGTTTCCATTATCAGGCCAGCTACGCTGTCGGTTTGGGTCGCCGCGTCATCGAACGCGAAGCGCATACCCTGGACATAGAAGCGGGTCCCGGTTATCGCGTCCAGTGCCTGGAGCCGGAAGATTCCTACAGCGACTGTGCAGACACAGAAGAAAGCGCCATTGCCCGTCTGGCTCTGAAGTATCACTGGCAGATCAGTGAAAACGCCGAGTTCCAGGAAGAAATCAGCAGTGAAGTCGGTGAAGACTCCACCAGCACCCGGATGGAGACTTCCCTGACCAGCAAGATCAACAGCCACTTTGCTCTGCGGCTGCGCCATCTGCTGGAGCATGAATCCAAGGTGCCGGCAGGCAGCAAGGAGACGGATCATCAGGTGACTGTAGGCCTGGTTTATACGTTCAAGTAATGCGAGCACGTTTCCGCTGCAGCAACACAAAAAAGCCCGCCTCAACGAGCGGGCTTTTTTGTGGGTAGTCGCCTGGAAGCAAACAAGCAACGCCGCATGACTGGGTAGCGTGGATGCGTGATCCACCCGTTGCGGCGTTGTTTATGGGTGGCGCCTTTCAGGTTGACCCAAGTCCACAGAGAAAGCGCAGGCGGAAACAAAAAAGGGGAGCCGAAGCTCCCCCTTTTCCTGATCCGCTTACCGATCAGCCTTCTTTCAGGGCGGTGGTGATATCCAGCACCGCGCCTTTGCCATCGCCGAACAACATAAGAGTGTTATCCTTGGCAAACAGCGGGTTGGGCAGGCCGGCAAAACCGGCGCTCAGAGAGCGTTTTACCACAACCACGGTTTTGGCCTTGTCTACGTTGAGGATAGGCATGCCGTAAATCGGGCTGCCCTTGTCTTCGCGGGCCATGGGGTTGGTCACGTCATTGGCGCCCAGCACGATGGCTACGTCGGTCTGCTCGAAGGTGGGGTTGATGGTATCCATGTCCTTGAGCTTGTCGTAGGGCACTTCGGCTTCCGCCAACAGTACGTTCATGTGACCGGGCATACGGCCAGCAACCGGATGGATGGCGTATTCGACTTCGATACCCATCGCTTCCATGGTATCCGCCATTTCGCGGACCGCATGCTGAGCCTGAGCCATGGCCAGACCAAAGCCGGGCACGATGACAACGCGACGTGCGGTTTCCAGCATCATGGCAACTTCGTCTGCAGAGGTAGACTTCACCTTGCCAGCATAGACTTCGTCTTCGTCCATGGCTTCGCCAGCTTCCGCCATCACACCGAACAGAACGTTGGTGAGGGAGCGGTTCATGGCTTTACACATGATACTGGTCAGGATCAGACCAGAAGCGCCGACCAGCGAACCGGTGATGATCAGGGCGCTGTTGCCCATTACAAAACCGGCAGCGGATGCCGCCACACCAGAGTAGGAGTTCAGCAGGGCGATAACCACCGGCATGTCTGCACCGCCAATTGGCAGTACCAGCAACAGGCCGAGGACCATGGCCGCAGCCACCAGACCCCAGAACACCATCTCATTGCCCGGATTGGCAACCAGGTAACCGATGCCGACGATGGAGCCGATGAACAGGACAGCATTGACCAGCTTCATGCCAGGGAAGCCCATGGGCTTGCCATCAATCAGTTCCTGCAGTTTGGCGAACGCGACCAGGGAACCGGTCAGGGTGACCGCACCGATCAATACGGCAGCGCCGGTAGCAATGATGGACACCGTGTCGTTGGCAGAGCCGCGGAAGAACTCGGCGGAAGCCACGGAAAAGGACGCACCACCACCAAAACCGTTCAGCAGAGCGATCATCTGCGGCATGGCAGTCATCTGCACCCTCTTGGCCATGACAGCGCCAATCAGACCGCCGACCACGACGCCGGCGATGATGACTTCATAAGTAACAATATGCTCGTTGAGCAGGGTGACCACGGCGGCAACACCCATACCGGCGGCAGCCAGCAGGTTCCCGCGCACGGCAGTTTTCGGCTTGGTTAGCCCCTTGATGCCCACCACAAACAGGCAGGCGGCGATCAAGTAGGCGATATCAATCCAGTTCTGCATGAATTACTTCCTCTTGAACATCGCCAGCATTCGATTGGTGACCATGAAGCCGCCAATCACGTTGATGGTGGCCAGCACCACAGCGATAAAGCCCAGCACATTGATCAGCATGCCGGAATCAGAACCGGCGGCGATCAGGGCGCCCACCACGGTAATACCGGAAATCGCGTTGGAACCGGACATCAGTGGGGTGTGCAGGGTGGGCGGAACCTTGGTGATCAGTTCCACACCGAGGAAGATCGCCAGCACAAACAGGGTTAGTTGGGCTACGAAATCCATTATTTCTCCTCCTCCTTGGTGGCGTCGGAGTCCGCATCCGCGGATTCGTCTGCCTCGGGCTCAGGTTTCGCCAGAGCGGGCAGGCCGAGCAAGTCACGCAGGCGAGCCTGGGGTACGTCGCCATTGTGGCTGACCACGGTTTCGGCAACGATCTCGTCTTCGAAGTCCAGTTGCAGATCGCCGTTATCGTCCAGCAGCAGGTTGAGCAAGTTTTCCATGTTTTTGCCGAACATCTGGCTGGCATGGAACGCCACGGAGGAGGGGACGTTCTCCGGGCCGACGATGGTAACGCCGTGCTTCACAACAGTCTTGCCGGATTCGGTCAGATCACAGTTGCCACCACGTTCTGCGGCCAGATCCACGATAATGGAGCCGGGTTTCATGGCCTTGACCATGTCTTCGGTGACCAGAATCGGGCTCTTGGCGCCGGGAACGGCAGCGGTGGTGATCACCACATCCATTTCCTTGATGACTTCCGTCATGAGCTCGCGCTGACGCTTGAGGAAGTCTTCGCCCTGAGCCTTGGCGTAACCACCGGAGCCTTCGGCTTCACCGGTATCCAGGTCCAGCTCTACCGGCTTGGCGCCGACAGACAGGATCTGTTCGCGGGCCGCGGGGCGCACGTCATAGGCTTCGACCACGGCACCCAGGCGTTTGGCGGTAGCACAGGCCTGCAGGCCTGCCACACCAGCACCCATTACGAACACGCGAGAGGCGTTCATGGTGCCGGCAGCGGTCATGTTCATGGGGAACATGCGCTGGGATTCGTTGGCGGCCAACAGGACGCATTTGTAACCAGCAATCATCGCCATAGAAGAGAGTACATCCATGGCCTGGGCGCGGGTGATCCGCGGTACCAGCTCCAGCGCCAGGCCGGTGACTTTCTTGTCGGCCAGGGTTTGGGCAAATTGCGGGTTGGCCAGCGGATCGGTCATACCGATAACGATCTGGCCTTGCTTGAATTTCTCCAGATCTTCATTGCCGTTCTGGGTGTTGCTGCCAGGCGTTTGCACCTGCAGTACCACCTGCGCGGAAGTAAAGATCTCGTCGCGATCAACCAGCTTGGCTCCGGCAGCTTCAAATGTGCTGTCCGGGTAACCGGCAATATCACCGGCACCACGCTCGATGATGATCTCGACACCTTGTTTTTTCAGCAGTGCGCTGACATTGGCAGGCGTTATAGCAACGCGCTGCTCGCCAGGGCAGATTTCCTTGGGAACACCGATAATCACCTGCGTTACCCCCGTTGTGGTTCGCAAATAATCAGCTATCAGAGCGGCAGAGTTGGCAACCCGGCGCCTTGAAAGCCTCGTTAAACGGTCGCTTCATGAGAGCCGACCGACAAGAGCCTGTCTCAGGCCCTTGCGTCCCGAGTGTGCTGGAGAAGCGGGCCGGCTGGCCGTTACTGTCATCCATCACACTGCGAAGGTCGAATACCGCCGGTGGACCGGATACTGCAATCTTTGCAGTGAGGCAAACCGGACGACGATCTTCGTCGGTGGCGCAAAGGCCTGAAACAGGCTCTCAGCAGGGTGCTAACCTTATTGTGGCTATGCCACCTTGGCAAATGACAATTCGTTATCGCACCGATAAGCGGGTGATAAAACCGCATTTTCGTCATTTTCTGAGCAATTAATCTACCGGACTGATGGTTTTTTGATCAACCAGGATCACATCAGCCTCTTCCTGCATGTGAATAAAAGGCTCAAGAATAGTGTTTCCCCGCACTTCCGCCTCAATCACGTGCAAAAAGGTGTAGGCGCCGAGTAGCTTGCGGGCCAGGAAGATAAATTCCTTTGGAGGCACGTCAAAGTGCACCGACAAGGCATTGCGGCTGGCCCGATTCATGATGCGATTCGGCAGATCGCTGTTGCCCCAGCAGTATTCTCCTTTGTCATTGAGTACTTCTGCCGGTGGCGGGTAGCGGTCCGGGTCCTGCAGCACTTCGATGGCTTCAAAGCACAGCGAACAGAAATCATCCAGCAGCCGGCGCGGCGCGCCACGAGCGAGAAAATCCAGGGCGTTGAGGGCACGGACCAGGCGGTCGCCGTCGTGATGGAAAGAGGCACGAATCATTTCCCGGCCCGGACCCAGCACCTCGTTATCAAAGTCCCGAATGGCGCCGAAATCCAGTAGCACAATCTGGTCGTTCTCCGGGCTATCACCAAAACGCAGCAGATAGTTACCGAAATTCGGGTCGGTCTGCATCTTGTTCCATTCGAACACTTCCCGACAGCACAGCTCCATAATGGCGCGACCGATAAAGTTGCGGCGCTCCTGGGACAGCTTCAGCACGGACGGGTCGGTGACGCTGATACCGCGCTCGAAGGTCATGCACATGATGTTGTGGCTGGAGTACTCCGTGACGATTTCCGGCACCACAAAACGGGTATCTTCGGCCAGCACCTGTCGAAAATGGCGGGTGGTGTGGGCTTCCAGATCGTAATCCACTTCCCGCTGGAGCATTTCGCGCACTTCATCGAGCCACAGATTGAATTGCTCGGTCATCGGTACCAGCCGGCTCAGCTTGAGCAGGCGAACGAGGGCGCGCATGTCCGAATCAATGGCATCGGCCACGCCGGGGTACTGGATCTTGAGCACCAGCTCCTTGCCGTCGGATTTGCGAATCGCCTTGTGAACCTGAGCCAGGGAGGCTGCCCCGAGTGGGGTCTCCTCAATATCCAGCTCCGCCATTTTGACCTCGCCAAGCTCTCGCTTGAGATGGCGCTCAATGGACGGCCACTCCAGGGCGGTGGTCTGGTTTTCCAGCGTATGCAGCGCCGTGGTCACTTCTTCGGGCAGGAAATGCTCGCCGAACAGGGCCATCATCTGGCCGATCTTGACCACAGAGCCCTTGAGCCTGCCCAGTTCATCCACCAGCTCCTGGGCACGGGCGGACAGGTTCTCCTTGCGGCGGGCCTCACGCTGGTCTTTTGGGGTAAAGATGGACCCGGCACTGGCGGTCGCATACTTGGCGCCAGCCAGAAATCCGGCCTTGGCCATGGAAAAGCGTCGCTCTACCGAGCCGGTCTTAACCCGTTTTACGGTTTTTCGTGTCATAGTCGCGAAGAAACTCCATTTGCCATCCTGAACGCCGGTGGCATTCTAGCCGGTATTGGATATCGGGTCATTGGCTGCACCGAAAGTCACTGTTTGATTTTGTCTGTATCTCGGGAGGTAAGTCAGCATGGGAAGAACCTGGGTGTTGTTGCGGGGCCTGGTTCGTGAGCAGAGACACTGGGAGGACTTTCCTGAACAGTTTCAGGCCAGTGTGCCACAGGATCGGGTGGTAACGGTGGATTTGCCCGGAAATGGCCACTTCTGTGAAGAGAAAAGCCCCACTCAGATTGCTGCCATGGTAGTCCATCTACGCGACCAGTTGACCGCGCAGGGGCATCAGGGCCCCTATCACCTGGTCGCTTTGTCACTGGGAGCGATGGTGGCTGTGCAATGGTTGTGTCAGGCCCCCCGCGAAGTGGCCTTTGCGGGCCTGATCAATACTAGTGCCAGCCGTTACAGCCCGTTCTGGCGTCGCTTGCGCCCGGCCAATTACCGGCGCCTGCTCAGCGATGCGGTGTTCAGTCGTAACCGGGTACGCAAGGAAACCGCGATTCTGGAAATTACCTCCAATCTGCGCGAGCCGGAGTTTCTGCATCAGCTGGCAGAAACCTGGGCGGAGTATGCGCGCGAACACCCCGTATCGCTGCGTAACAGCCTGAGACAGCTACTTGCTGCCATGCGTTTTCGCGCCCCGGCCGCTTTACCGGAAAGCGTTCCAGTGCTGATCATCAATGGGGCAGGGGACCGTCTGGTCAGCCCGGCCTGCTCGCTGGCTCTTTCGCAGGCCTGGGACCTACCCATCAAATGCCACCCCCAGGCAGGCCATGACCTGCCTCTGGATGCGCCTCAATGGCTGATCAACACCCTTATCGAAGGGGTAACAGATTTCACTGTTTAGTGTGTTGACCGTATAGCCCTGGCAGCCTAGCGTTATCCCAGAACTCATGAGTTCCGAGATAACAACAATGGCGAGGTAATGATGGCAACACCGCAGGAACTGATCCGCTTCGAGCGAGGCCCGCAGAGTCCCCGCGAACGGGTCTGGTGGGATCGCTATTCCCATGAACGTCTGAATGCCTGGCGGCAGGTGCAGGACCCGCTGGCAGATCGCTGTGCTGCGCAAATCACATTCACCCGGCCTTCCGGGCTGCTCGACGAGGTGGAAAAACGGGCCAGGGAAGAGGGTGGGGATTTTCAGGCCTTTCTGGACCACTGCCATACAGTGCCATCCTGGGTGGATTTCGACGCCATGGAGCTGGGTCGGCGCATGTACCGACGCAATGGCGCACTGCAGGGTCTGGTGCTGATGTGTTCAAGCCTTGTGGAGGGCTACGCGCACAACAAGCCCTCCCAGGTACTGGTGGCCACCGGTCGCCTGCAGAAAGACGTTTCCCGCAGAATTTACGAAACCGGACAGATGCTCCACAACATCGTCGGCGATGACGGTATCCGGCCGGGTGGCCTGGGGCACCGCACGCTGATGGAAGTGCGGCTGCTACACGCGGCAGTTCGCCAGTTTCTTGCCCGGAATCCCCGGTGGGACAATACCAAATACGACCTGCCAATCAATCAGGAAGACATGGCCGGCACCATCCTGGAGTTCGATTTCATGGTGGTCAGGGGGCTCAAGCGTCTTGGCCTGCAGATCAGTCGGCATGAGCATGAATCCATGCACTATTTCTGGCGTTATGCGGGTTACCTGCTCGGAGTCGACGAGGCACTGCTGACAACCACCCTGGAAGAGCAGGAAATCCTCGCCATGCAGTTGACCTCTCATCTGTACGAGCCCACTGCGGACAGCGAGTCCCTCGCCAAGGCGCTATTGCGCGACATGGCCGGCAAGCCGCCATTCAATTTGTCCTATGAGGTATTGCTAGGCTTCAGCCGCTATCTTATCGGTGACAAGGTGGCGGATGATCTCAACATCAACAGCAGTGTTCCGGCCGCCACAGCAGTGCGAGTGGTAAAGACCGCTGTCAGTGCCGCCAGTTTCGGAGTGCGGTTTCTGCCAGACCCGGCCAAGCGAGCCCTGGAAAACCTGAATCACCAACTGGGCCGGCGAACACTGAAAGCCGGGCTGGGTGACAACCCGGCTCGCTGGGGCTTCAAGGCTCTGGCCTGAAAAATAAAAAAACCGGCGAAAGCCGGTTTTTTATTACAGCAGCCAAGATCAGCCCTGCCGGGCCACCTGGTTCTCTCGTATCAGGCTCATGTAATCCACCAGGATCTCCCCGGTTTCCCGTACGTAGGGATCTTCGTCGATGGACTCCTCATCACTTTCCGGGTCCAGCGCCCGCTGCTCCTCCAGATCACGCAGTTCCTTGATGCTCCCCAGCGGCTCTTCATCGCGGGATTTGCGGCGACTGTTCTCAATGGCAAGGCGTTCGCTGTCCAGCGCTTTCTGTGTAGCGGTGCGACTCTTCTCATTCAGTGACAGCTCAACCCGGTTTCGATTTTCCTCAAGAAGCCTGCGCAGGGACTCCACGTAGATGAACTCCGGGTCCTTATCAATGCGGCTGGAATGCTTTTCACGCAGCTGAGGCAGGTAGGGAACAATATCACTCACCCGCTGGTATTTAGCCGAGTTGATTTCATCCCAGGGCAGGGCGTTGGGCAGGGAGCTTTCCCCCACCTCATCCTTGTCGATCAGCGAAGGCATATCCACGTCCGGTACGATGCCCAGATTCTGGTTACTGGAGCCGGAGACCCGATAAAACTTGGCATTGGTCATCTTCAATTTGCCGTGATTCAGATCCAGCAGGGTCTGTACCGTGCCTTTGCCGTAGGTCTGGTCACCGACAATCAGGGCGCGGCCATAATCCTGCATGGCACCGGCAAAAATCTCCGAGGCTGAAGCACTGAAGCGATTGACCATCACCGCCATGGGGCCGGCATACAGTACTCCGGGAAACTTGTCGCCTTCGATACTGACGCGGCCACTGGACTCGCGCACCTGCACAGTGGGGCCTCGATTGATAAACAGGCTGACCAGCTTGTTAACTTCCAGCAGGGAGCCGCCACCATTGTTGCGCAGATCAATTACCAGGCCGTCGATGTTTTCCTTGCGTAATTCCACCAACAGCTTGGCCACATCACTGGTGGTGCTGGTGTAGTTGGGATCGCCCCGGTGGAAGGCGGCAAAATCCAGGTAAAACGCTGGAATTTCGATAATGCCCAGCTTCATGGTTTCGCCATCACGCTCAATGGTGATCACATCCTTCTTGGCGGCCTGTTCCTCCAGCACCACCTTGTTGCGCTCGATGGTGATGGTACGGGTGTCGTGCTCGCTGGCACTGCCGGCAGGGATGATCTCCAGGTTGACTTTGGTCCCCTTGGGGCCACGGATCTGATCCACCACTTCATCCAGGCGCAGGCCGATTACCGGCTCCGGTGCTTCGCCATCCTGGGAAACCCCGACGATCCGATCAGCCGGTTTCAACTGGCCGCTTTTGGCGGCAGGGCCGCCAGGAACCAGACGTACCACCTTGGTATAACCGTCTTCGTATTGCAGCACTGCCCCGATACCTTCCAGGGAACGGCTCATGCTGATGTCGAAATTTTCCGAGTTATGTGGTGTGAAGTAGTTGGTATGCGGATCAAAGGTCTGTGTCAGGGCATTGATATAGACCTGAAACACATCCTCCGGGGTGTTCTGGTTAATTCGTTTGAGCTGGCTTTCATAGCGCCGAGTCAGACGGGTACGAATGTCGTCCAATGAGCTGTCATTGAGCCGCATGGAGAGAACTGCATTTTTCAGCTGGCGTTGCCAGATGGTGTCCAGCGCCGCCTCGTCCGCTGCCCAGGGCGCTTCACCCCGATCCACCAGCACGGTTTCCTCATCATCGAAGGTCAATGACTCCAGATCGTTCTCGATGGTGTCCAGCAGCTTCTCCAATCGGGTTTCCAGGCGTTCCTGGAAACGATTAAAGATGGTGTACCCGGCTTCCAGCTGGCCATCGCTTAGCTGGTCATCAAGTTTGTTGCGGTAACGCTCGAATTCGCGAATGTCGCTGGCCAGGAAATACTGGCGATTGGGGTCCAGGTCCTCGAGATAGCTGTCCAGCACCTGGCTGGACAAGGAGTTGTCGAACTCCAGCCGCCGATAGTGGTGCTTCAAGTTGGCAGCAATTTCCGCAGCGGCATCCAGCTGGTCGCTGGTGGGTTTCAGGTCACCCTGAACCTCCGGCTCGGAACGAAGGCCACTCACTCCCTGAATGGCGCCCCCCAGCAGGACCAGTGCCAGTGCCAGAGGGAAGAACTTACGAACTAGTGACATGCTGTTTCTCAAACGGTTTACCTGCAGTATAGACGACGGCCCGAAAGCGGTCATTCGCGGTTGAATTCCTCTATAACCTGTAGACTACCGTGAAAGCGCGAAGTTGCACCGTCATAAAAGTCGCCAAATTACGGATTTTCAACAAATTACCACGACCCTAGCGTACGGGGGATGCTTTGCACAGACTGTTCAGCCTGTTTTTCCTTGCGGGTATCGCCGGAGCGGTGACCCAGCTCACTGGTGGTGACATGGCGGCGCCGGGGCGTTTGATCAATGCCCTTTGGTCGGCGGCCGACCTGGCCGTTGAGGTCAGCCTGGGCCTGATCGGGGTACTGGCACTGTGGAGCGGGCTATTCAAGATGGCCGAGGCCAGCAATCTGGCCGCACGGTTGTCGTCCTGGGTGGAGCCGGTTCTGGCCCGCTTGATGCCGGGGGTTCGGCGCACTCCTGAAGCATCCGCACCGGTTTCCATGAACCTGGCCGCTAACATGCTGGGCCTGGACAATGCCGCCACACCGCTTGGACTCAAGGCCATGGAGCGCCTGCAGCAGGGTAATCCGCAGCCGACACGGGCCACGGATAGTCAGATCATGTTCCTGGTGCTCAACACCTCGTCAGTGACCCTGGTGCCGGTGACAGTGCTGATGTTCCGGGCCCAGCAGGGCGCCAGTGACCCGGCTGCTGTCTACCTGCCTTTGCTGATGGCCACCACGGTATCCACCCTGGCGGGCATTCTGGTCACCGCCCGGGTCCAGCGTATATCTCTGCGCGATCCGTTGTTGCTGGTGGTGGCCGGTATCTGGCTGGCCATGCTGGCCGCGCTGGGGACCATTGTCTGGCTGGCGCCCACGGAGCTCGCCAACACGCTGTCGAGCTTGCTTGGCAATGGCATTCTGTTGCTGGTGCTGAGTGCTTTCTTTGTTGCTGCCTGGCGGGGTGGAGTAGATAGCTACGACACCTTTGTGGAGGGCGCCAAGGAGGGCTTCACCCTGGCGGTGCGGCTGATCCCCTACCTGGTGGCCATGCTGGCGGCCATTGCCATGTTGCGAGCGGGCGGGGTGCTGGACCTGTTCCTGGACGGCATTCGTTTCGGGGCCGCTGCTATTGGCTGGGACACCCGCTTTGTGGACGCACTCCCGGTGGCGTTCCTTAAACCGCTGAGCGGCTCCGGGGCCCGGGCAGCCATGGTGGATGTGATGCAGACTCAGGGTGTGGATTCCCTGGCCGCGCGTATGGCTGCAGTGATGCAGGGCTCCACGGAAACCACCTTCTATGTGCTGGCGGTGTACTTCGGCAGCGTGGGGATCCGTGATTTCCGCTATGCCTTATGGTGTGGTCTGGCAGCGGATGCGGCGGGACTGATCGCCGCCATTCTGCTCAGTTACGCGTTCTGGGGCTGATGCCGCTGAAGATTCTGCGAAACGTCAGGTTGAGACGCTCACCCTGAACACGTTGTCGCCGCGGTAGCGCATGCTGGAATTGCTGCTGCACCTGCGGGCTCATCAGCAGCAGACTGTTATCGGGTAGTGCCAGCGAGAAACACTGGCGACCTCCACCACGGGGACGAAACACGAAATCCCTTTCTGCCCCCAGGCTGTAAGAGGCAATCCAGGGCTCCGGGCCAAGCTCGGGTTCGTCGTCACTGTGATAGCCCATGCAATCCTTGCCGTTGCGATAGCGATTGGCCAGCACCGAGTTAAACGGGTGCCCGCACAGTTCGCTCACGGTATCGCGCACCGGCTTCAACACGTCCGGCCAGCCATCGGCCACATGCTGGTGACCGGAGTAGCGATAGGGGATGCCCGCATCGCCATGCCAGGCCGTGAGCCGTGGTACGGTATGATAACGACCAAATACCTGAATCCGTGGCTGCTGCCAGTCCAGTGCCGCATTCAGATCTGCTTGTAATAGCAGGTGCTGCGCAGCGGGCAGGGCATGGTGCCAAAGCCATAACCTGGCCTGACCGGCCAGGGTAATCGCTTCCGGCATTTTCTGGCCGGCTGCGGACCCGGAATCGTTGACAGTCATAAGCTCCGTGCTATATCAAATTGCTGCCGGTATCTTGCCGGCGATGGTGATCAGGGAAACATCATGCTGCATATCTTCCGCATCGAAAACGGTGTTCTGCGTGAAAAGGACACGGAAAGCATCCTGCCCACTCTGGCTGATGATGCCAGCTGGATCGATCTGGTGGACTCGGAGGAAAACGAACGCGAGCTGGTGCAACAGTTTCTGGAAGCGGAACTGCCGGCCTCTGATGACATGGAAGAAATCGAAGCGTCCGCCCGTTTCTTCAGCGATGAGCAGGGGCTGCATGTCCACTCCCTGTTTCTGTTTCAGTCCGAGGGTCGCGCTCGTACGTCCACGGTGGCGTTTGTCGTCCAGGAAGGTCGTCTGCTGTCATTCCGGGATTCCCGGTTGCCTGATTTCCGGCTACTGCGACTGCGCGTACGCCGAGGCTGGGTAAAGGCAAAGCAGCCGATAGATATCCTCTTGAGTATTCTCGAGCAAAAAGTGGAAAACCTGGCTGATGCCCTCGAGGATGTGCACCGTGACCTGGAACAAGTGGGGTACAGCGTGCTGGAGGAGGAGAACGGAGAGCTGGAAGACGATATTGAAAAACTGGCCCGGCTGGAGGATACCAACGGCAAGATTCGCCTTTGCCTGATGGATACCCAGCGTTCTATTTCCTTTATTCAGCGCTATGTCCGCACCGACAAGGTTCGCCGTCGCACCTGTGCCGAGGTGCAGCATGACCTGGACACCTTGATGTCACACACCACCTTCCTGTTCGACAAGATCAACTTTTTGATGGATGCGGCGCAGGGGTTCATCAATATCCAGCAGAACCAGATCATCAAGATCTTTTCCATCGCCGCGGTGGTGTTCCTGCCGCCGACCATGATTGCCAGTATCTACGGTATGAACTTCGAGATCATGCCGGAGCTGGACATGGTTTATGGCTATCCCATGGCGATATGCCTGATGCTGCTATCCGGCATGACGCCTTACTGGTTTTTCAAGCGTAAAGGGTGGTTGTGAAGGGCAGTTAACGGTGCATGGTTAACCGCGAAAACCGCCTTCGGCTGAGCTCCTGTAGGAGCATCGCTTGAGATGCGAAGAGGGCGGAGCGAGAAGCGAGTCACGAAAATCAAAATCGTAGCGCCGGTTTGTTTTTCGCCTTTCGAAACTCGCTTCTCGTAACTCGCCTCGCTGGCGCAATCAGGTTTTGTGCCAGCCTTGATCGGTTTCTTCGGCTTTGCCGTCTTCGGCCAGCTTGATCAGGTGGGCCTGCAGAGAGAATTGGGCTACACCGTGCAGGAATTCCGGCACGTCGTCATAGACCACCTTCACCAACACTGCCAGGGTTTGAGGGTCACCCAAGAGGGCGTCCAGCACCTTGTCTTCGCGTTTCTGTCGATGCGCCAGTGTATGGGTCAGGGTTTCTTCCGGGTCGCTGATCAGATCGCCATGACCAGGAGCCATCCGTGTGATGCCGCGCTGCTGCAGTTTGCGTAGCGAAGCAAAGTAGGCCTGCATGGAACCGGAGGGAGGAGCGATCACTACGGTGGAGCCCTGGATCAGGTGATCGCCGGTAAACAGCATGCCATCATCACTGAGGTAGCACAGGTGGTTGCCCACATGGCCCGGGGTTTCAATTACCTGTAGCGAAACGCCGCCGCAATCCACCCGGTCTCCCTCGGCCAACAGACGGTCTGCCTGCCAGCTCTCGTCTTGCAGGCCGTCATCGGGTACCGAGGGGCCCAGACAACGAGCCCCGGTGGCTGCCACTAATGCCAGAGCGCCTGGGGAATGGTCTCGATGGGTATGGGTGACCACCACCTGGTCGATGGGTTTTCCCAGGGTGCGGGCAGCCTGCAGCAGGGCCTGCAGATGCTCCTGATCCTCGGGGCCGGGATCAATGACCGTCAGGCTATCCTTGCCAAACAGATAACTGTTGGTGCCAGGCCCGGTCATCATGCCCGGGTTGCGCGCCAGAACCCGCCAGGCATGATCGCCAATCGGGGTGAGCTGGCCGGGAATCAGTGATGCCATAATGACTCCTGGGAATTTGAAGGCCGCATTGTGACGATTCACCCTGCAGGATGCCAGTCTACGACTGCGGGTAGGCCAGCTTGTCGATCGCTTCCAGTTCCCAGCGATCCACCGGGGTGTCTTCTTTCGGATGACGACTGACAACTGCAAAGGGGTAATCCTGACCAGCGGGCAGGTACATTTGCACATCAATGGTCTGCTGGTAGATCACAGTGCAGTCATTCTCCGCCTTCGGGCAGGACAGGGCGCGGGCCTGAAGCGTTACCGCTGCCACATTCATTTCACTGCGGTTGGCCAGGTTGCCGGTCAGGCGCACGCCGGATTCAGAGGCAAGGAATTCTTTCAGCGTTACCTCGATCCCATCAGGGGGAAGCCGCACCTGATCGTCACGGCCGCCTTGCCAGACACCGATGCCGAGTACCATGAGGCCGGCCAGTACCAGGCTCAGCACCAGATAAAACGGTCGACGCCCCCATTGCCAGCTACCCCAGAGCAGAACGGTAACCGCGATAATGACAGTCAATACCAGTAATAGGCGCATTTATTCTCCAGAATTGCAGACCTCGCTCCCCCTGATTCATATAATCCCGAGAGTCATATGTAAAGGAGTAGGCCATGCTGATTGTTGTATCGCCAGCAAAAACCCTGGATTACGAGAGCGAATTGCCGACGCTGAAAACCACCCAGCCCCGATTGCTGGATGATAGCGATGTGTTGATCGAGCGGGCACGCCAGCTTTCTCCGGCGGATGTCAGCAGCCTGATGGGTGTCAGTGACAAGATCGCGCACTTGAATGTGGAGCGGTTTGCCCAGTGGCAGCGACCCTTCAACAAGAAGAATGCCAGGCCCGCGGCGTTTGCCTTCAAGGGCGATGTGTATACCGGCCTGGAAATCGACACCTTCACGGACAACCAGCTCAAGGAGGCCCAGACGTCCTTCCGAATGCTGTCAGGACTGTATGGCGTGCTACGCCCGCTGGACCTGATGCAACCATACCGCCTGGAAATGGGTACCAAACTGGATACCCCACGCGGCAAGGATCTCTATACGTTCTGGGGCGACATTATCACTGAACAGCTCAACAAGGATATGAAAGCGGCGAAAACCGACGTGCTCGTCAATCTGGCATCCAATGAGTATTTCAAGTCGGTGAACAAGAAAGGGATCAATGGCCGCATCATTGAACCGGTCTTCCAGGATGAGAAAAACGGCAAGTACAAGGTGATCAGCTTTTACGCCAAGAAGGCCCGTGGCCTGATGGCGGCGTGGATTATCAAGAAGGGCATCAAGGACCCGGCCAAACTGAAGAATTTCGATGTGGCGGGTTATTGCTTTGCTTCGGATCTGTCGACCCCGGACAAGCCGGTGTTTCGTCGGGCCGAGCAGTAGACCTGGTGAAGGAGCGCCACTGGGGCGCTCCTGAAACGGGGTCAGTCTCTGTCTTCAAACTCGCTGCGGGCGGCAAGCAAGCCGGTTTTCAAACCATCCCAGGCCAGTTCCACGCCGGCTTTGATGTCATCCCAGGCATCTTCGCCGTGAGACTCCAGTTTTTCCAGTTTGGCTTCCAGCTCGTCGCGACGATCCTGAATCTCCGCAATTTTTTGCTTCGCGTCGCTACGCCACTCTTCACGCTTGTCCCCCAACCGGGCGGTCAGGCGATCCAGCTGATAATCCCAGTCTTCCAGTTTCTGGCGAATGTTGTCGGCAAAGTCTTTCTTGTCTGTCATTACGTTATGCTCCTGATCAGGCTTGCCAGGGACTCTGGAAACCTTGGGGTTTGATGACCAGCACATCCGTGCTGGCACGGGTAATCACGGATTCTGCTGTGGCGCCCAGTAACAGCCTTTCCGGCAGGTTACGATGCACGGTGCCTACCACCAGTACGTCCATATCCTGTTCGTCACAGTATTTCGCCAGGGTCGGCGCCACCGGGCCGGTCAGCACGGTCATCTGGTCCGGGCCCAGGCCGTGGGCGGCACCAAATGCCTGAAAGCGATCACGGTAAAACTGGCGCACCTTTTCCATGCCGCCGCTGTAATCGGGAATCGCTTCGCCCACCAGCAGAATCAGGCTGTCGTCCATTTCATCGAGCACATGAGTAGCGCGCAGGGTGCCACCAAGATTGCCGGCAAAATGATTTGCCGCACCGAGCACGTTAACCGCCAGGGCATCCTGGGGCAGCTCTTCTGTACCCGGGTCCAGGGCGGCCAGAACTCTCGGTGCATTGGGCCACTGACGGCCATGAACACACAGCACCGGGCAGGGCGCCTTGCGAATCAATTGCCAGTCCCGCGGGATGAAAAGATGCCGGCGCAGGCCGCTTTCTTCACTGGTATGCACAACCACCATGGCGGGTTGCAGGTCGAGGATGCTCTCACGCAATGCGGCCATGCTGTCTTTGTGCCACAGAATGGAAAGCTGACAGCGCTCCCTATCGGTTAATTCACTGATCCTGTTTTGCCAGGCTTTGTGAATCTGTGCGCGGGCGGCGTCTTGTCGTTCATGGTCAACGCCAACGGCGCGAACCATAGCGGAGGAATAGGCATTGACCAGAACATGCAGTGGCGCCTTGGTGGAATCCGCCACCTGTCTGGCTTTGTATAGCGCAGGCTGGGGAGCCTTCAGATCACTGTCAAGAATGGCCAGTACCGGGGCGGTCACAGGCTTACTTCCAGACTCTGCTCTCCACAAAGGCTTCGCCGATTTAGGATCTCCACTTCACGTCCCTCCACGCGTAGCCAGCCATTTTGCTGGAAGCGGGTAAAGATGCGGCTGACAGTCTCCACCGCCAGGCCCAGATAATTGGCGATGTCATAGCGCGACATGGGAAGACGGAATGCCCGCTCGCTAAGACCTCGGCGTTGATGACGCGCTGACATGGAAATCAACAGGGATGCCACCCGGTCATCCGCATTTTTCTTGCTGAGCAGCATATGCAGCTCACGGTCTGAGCGAATTTCGTTACTCATCAGGCTGAAAAAATGGTGCTGCAGCGACGGGATACGCTGGGACAGCATTTCCAGTTTGGAGAATGGAATCTCGCACACCGTGGCGGTTTCCAGTGCCTTGGCGTTGGACATGTGGTGGGCGGTGCTAATGCCATCCATGCCAAGCACTTCACCGGGGAGATAAAAGCCGGTGACCTGCTCGTCGCCTTCATCGCTGAGCACATAGGTTTTCAAGGCGCCGGAGCGCACCGCGTAGACCGCCTGAAACTCGTCGGCGGCGCGAAACAGATGTTCGCCGCGTTTCAGGGGGCGGCCCCGATGAATGATGCGATCCAGCTCGTCGAGCTGTGTCGGCGCCACTGCCAGTGGAAGGCAGACAGGGCTGAGACTGCAATCATTGCAGGAAACATGTTGAGACACAGTGTGGCTCCGGTTGATGGCTGCGTATTACAAATTTCACCTTACATTATAGGGTTGGGTGAACAACAAGCGAATATAGTTCAAATGATGCGACTGAAGCGATTTTGGGCCTCGTTCTGGGTATAGCGATCAAAAGGCATCACCAGGGCCCGGCTTACCAGCCGGCCCTGCTCGGTGATCACCAGCCGCTGCTTGTCCACGCGCACCAGCCCCTGATCCTCAAACTCCACCCAGGAAGCCAGGGCATCCACAAAGTAGTCAGGGAAATTGATTTGCCACTGCTCACTGAACAGATTCATGTCCACGTACAGGTCGCACAACAGGCGCATGATAAGGTCGCGGCGCATCTGGTCATCGCGATCCAGGAGATAACCCTGTTCAATGGTGGAGTGGTGCTGATCAATGGCATCCGACCAATGACTTAATGATTTCATGTTCTGCGCGTAAAGATTGCCGATCTGGCTGATGGCACTGACCCCAAAGCCCAGCAAATCCGCATCCCCGTGGAGGGTGTATCCCTGAAAATTGCGGTGCAGAAGCCCGTTGCGCTGAGCCACGGCAATCTCGTCGCTTTCCAGAGCAAAGTGATCCATACCGATAAAGGTGTAGCCGGCATCCTGGAGGATGCGCCCGGCACGGACGAACATGGACAGCTTTTCTTCCGGGCTGGGCAAGGCCATATCCGGTATCTGCCGCTGAATTTTGAAGCGCGCCGGCAGATGGGCGTAGTTGTACAGGGAAATTCGCTCGGGCCGAAGGTCTGCAATCTGCTCGATGGTGCGGGCCAGACTGGATTCCGACTGCCAGGGGAGGCCGTAAATCAGATCGGTGTTAATGGATTTGAAACCGAAATCCCGCGCCCAGCCCATGGTCTGACGAATCATTTCATAGGGCTGGACCCGATTGACCGTCTGCTGCACACGCAAGTCCAGGTCCTGAACTCCGAGGCTGATGCGATTGAAGCCCAGGCCACGAAGCAGCCCCAGACGAGCCTGGTCCACGGTGCGTGGATCAATCTCGATGGCATAGTCGCCACGGTCATCTTCACGCAGGGTGAAGTGTCTGGCCATGTAATAGACCAGTTCGGTGATCTGGGCATCACTTAGAAAGGTGGGGGTGCCGCCACCCCAGTGAATCTGGGTGACCGGCCTTTGCCTGTCTACCTGTTCGGCGCGCAGGCCGATTTCCTGCTTCAGACGTTTCAGGTATTCCGCCGCTCTGCCACGGTTGGCGGTGACAACCCGATTGCAGGCGCAGTAATAGCAGACGGTGCTGCAGAACGGAATGTGCATATACAGCGACAACGGCCGGCGAGCGGCATTGCCAGCATCAATGGCCTCGGCATAATCCGACTCACTGACTTCCTCGTGAAACTGGGGAGCAGGCGGGTAAGACGTGTAGCGCGGTCCGGGACCGCCATGCCGGCTGATCAATGTTTTGTCCCAGGTAGCCACACCCGCTCTCCAGTTAAGTGATTTACTCCATTATTGCGGGCCCTGAATTGACTGTGTTGACCTGGATCAAGTCTCGGGCTGATGGTGGTGGCTGTGTTTGCCTGGATCGGCGGGACCAGGGTGGACGTGATGGGGCATCTGGCTCATGGACCAGGCCTGCCAGAAGAATGCCAGTGCCAGCAGAAACGTCAGCGATGCCGCCACCTTCGGCCAGATGCCGTTGCGGAAATGCTGCAGTCGGGAGGCGATCACACCGGTAATGGCCACGGGGATCACGGTTACCATACCGAAGACCAGCATCACCAATGCGCCAGCCGGTGCGCTGCCGGCCGTAACGGCAAGGGCCAGGGCAGTATAAATCAGGCCACAGGGCAGCAGGCCCCATAGTCCGCCCAGCGCCAGCGCCTTTAGCGGGTGATCTACCGGGAGTAGCCGCCGGGTCAGGGGCTGCAATCGGCGCCACAGCCCGGAACCAATCCCTTCCAGTTTTTTCAGCCACACGCCTTGCCCGAGCAGATAGCCACTGAGCAGCAGCATCAGAATCCCGGACAGGGTCAGCCCAATGGCCATGGAGGGACCAGGCAGCCAATCCAGCAACGCCTTGCCCAGCATCCCTGCCAGGCTACCAAGCACCATATAGGTCGATACCCGGCCGATGCCGAAGAGTAGTTGCCAGCCCCATAGCGACTTGCCCTGGCGGCGGGATTCTGGAATCGAGAAGGTGAGCGCGCTGCTGATACCGCCGCACATGCCGATACAGTGAACGCTGCCGGCAGAAGCCAGCAAAAGAGCACTGGCAAGCAGAGTCAGCAGGGATTCCGGGCTCGCTGGTATCATGAGTTCCGCTCGTTGTCGTGATCTGCAGCCTCTTTACTCGTAGGGAGGCCTTTGCGCTGTTCACGATCTTCGAACACCACCCGCCAAGAGGCATTATCCAGATCATCAAACTGATCCTTGCGCAGGGCCCAGAACAGGGCCCAGATCGCCCCGGCCAGAAACAGCAGTGCCAGAGGAATCAGCAGGAGGACGATTTCCATCGGGTAACTCGCGTTGCGTTGAGGGTGACCAGCAGTGAACTGGCAGACATGCCGATGGCCGCAGCCCAGGGCGGAACCCACCCGGCCACGGCAAAGGGCACCGCCAACAGATTATAGAGCAGGGCCCAGGTGAGATTCTGGCGAATGGTGCGCTGGCAACGCCTGGCAAGTGCAGGCAAAGCCGGTATCGCCTGCAGATTGTCCTTGAGCATATACAATCCTGCTGCCCGCTGGGCCAGGCTGGTGGCGTTGGCGGTGGCCACGGATACATCCGCCGCCAACATGGCCTCCGCATCATTGATGCCGTCACCCACCATCATTTGCGTCGTGGTCGTCTGCAGCTCCTTGAGCCAGCGGGTCTTGTCAGCGGGCTTCATGCCGGCACGCCATTCCTCCAGCGATAATTCCCTGGCCACCGGCCCGGCAGCGGCATCGTTGTCGCCGGTTGCCATGCGTACAGCCAACCCTTGCTGGCGAAGAGCCCGTGTTACCGCAGCACTCTCCTCGCGAATGCTGTCCTGCAGCCACAAATACAACTGCACGGCGCCGTCACGGCTCAGCTGCAGGCAGGTTGTACCGGGGCGAGCCTGTTGCGGTGCGCCGCTGATGCGCCATTGCTGGCCCTGAAGGTTGCCGGTAATACCATTTCCATCCGGCAGGATGTCTGTCATTTGTGGGTTGCGCGCAATGTCGCGAAAGGCCTGGGCCAGCGGGTGAGGGTTGTTCCATTCCAGAGCTGAAACAATGGCAAGCAGATCGGCCTTTTGCCCTTCACCGGCAACCTGGGTGTCCACCAACGAGAAACGTCCCAGAGTCAGCGTCCCGGTTTTATCAAAGAGAGCCCCTCCGATATGGGGTAATCGCAGCAGCTGGCGAGGCGATGCCACCAGCACTCCTTCGCGCAGGGCGGTACCCAGGGTCGCCGAAAGAGTCAGAGGTACAGCCAGCGCCAGCGCGCATGGGCAGGTGATCACCAGTACCGCCAGGGTGTGGTCAAAAGCCTCGCCGGGCCCGGCCGGCCAGTGCCAAAGCAACGTAAAGGCAGCCAGCAGAAGAACCGCAGCGGTAAAAAGTGGGGCGATGCGGTGCCAGTCACGGATCACATCCAGCCGCTCGCGGCTGGCCAGCTCCACCTGTTCAGAGATTCGGGCAATCTGACTGTGGTCTGCGGCGCACTCTGCCTGCAGCGTGATTGAGCCTTCCTGCAGGCGGGCTCCGGCCACCAGGCAAGAATGGAGCCCCCGGCTTATCGGCACAGATTCACCGGTCAGTGCCGCTTCATCGAAGGTGCCCTGGCCGTCGATGATACGGCCATCCACCGGTACCACATCACCCTGAATCAGCAGCAATCGGTCGCCGGCTGCCACCTGCCTGAGACTGACCCATTGCGCCTGATCACCACTGAGACGGCGAACCGCACGGGGCAGGGTATCGCCAAGCCTCGCATAGCCCGCATTAATAGCCTGGCGCTGACGGTGTTCCAGCCAGCGGCTGATCAACAGGAAGAAAACGAACATGGCGGCGGAATCGAAGTACACGTGGCTGCCGCCGGTGAACATGGCTACCAGGCTGCCGCCCCAGGCCAGGAAAAGAGCCAGGGCGACGGGGGTGTCCATGGTCAGATTGCGATTGCGCAACCCACGCCATGCGCCTTGAAAGAAGGGCCAGCCAGCATAAAAGACCACCGGGGTGGCGACAAAAAAGCTGGCCAGGCGGAAGACCCACTCGTAAACCGCATCCGAACCATCAAAGACGCCTATATACAACGCCATGGAATACATCATGGCCTGCATGGCGCCCAGTCCGGCCAGTATCAGCCTGCCCAGCAGGCGCTTGTGCTCGCGGCGATTGGCTGCGGTGGCGACAGGATCACCGGGCAGGCTCACGCCATAACCCAGTTGCTGGATGCGGCGGGCGGTTTCCCGGGCTTGCGGTGCCCCCTGGTAGTCCACTGTCAGTGTCATGCCCGCCAGATTGACACTGGCGCGACTGACACCAGGCTGTGTGGACAGGGCTTTTTCGATTAACCAGCTGCAGGCCGCACAGGTCAGTCCGCTCAGTTGCAGCTGCAGGCGTTCGCCGTCAGGCAGCGACGCACAGTGTGGCGCAAGCAGGTCGGGGATCTCGAACAGAGCCAGGTCCAGTTCTGCCCGGCGTGCATCCGGTGCCGGGGCTTCGTCCTGTCGAATCCGGTAATAGTCATCCAGCCCCATGCCGTAAATGGTCTCGATGGCGGCAGCACATCCCGGGCAGCAGGCATCACGGCTTCCCTCCGGGGTGCGGGCGGTGAAAGCACCAGACGGGGCAGGCTGCCCGCAGTGCCAGCAGGGTGGGGTGAGGCTCTGATTCATGGCTTGGTAGCGTGACCCAGGCGCACCGTACCGTCTTCAATGCTGCCACTTTGGTAAAGACGCCAGTGCCCCTCAGGGGTAGAGGCGGTAGCGATAAAACGGCCCATTGAGGGGAGAGCTCCGTCGCCACGAAAAACGCCATTGCCCTGGTGATGGAGTGTCAGCAACACATCCTTTTCCTTGAGGGTGGGGTGGCGCAGCGCCACGGTAATCAATTCTGGCGCAGGGATTCCGGCATCGCTGGTCAGCCTTGCCTGAACGCCGGCGCCCACCTGGGACAGCACCAGGCCAATGCCCAGTCGCGCGGCAATCTGTTCCTGTTCCGCGGAGCGGTTAATTCCACGGCCCTCCTTGTACCACTCGTCGACCACCGGGCTGTCTGCATTGATGACGGCAATATACAGGGTGGTCAGGCCGGCAATCACTGAACTGGCCGGCAGCAGAATGGCCAGCCAGAGCAGCGGGTATCGATACCAGGGGCGATCATCGACGTGGGGTGATGAAACGGGATTCATGCTGTTTCTCCAGGTCCGGGTCGTTCAGTGACCTTACTGAAAACCAGATGGTGGATGACTGCATTTCCACCTCATAGGGGTCATAACTTACCGTCACCGGCAATGACAGGTGCTGCCCGGGCTGGATAGTAAACTCAGTGCGGTTTTCCATGCGCAGCCCCTCAGGGCCTTCCAGACTCAGTGTATAACGATGGGCATCCTGGCCCTTGTTGAGAATTTCCAGGCGATAGACGTTCTCCACGCGGCCGCTGCTGGCAACCCGGAAAAGCTGATTGCGATCGCGCAGAACATCCACCTGCAAGGGCACACGGTTATAGAGCGTGGCCATAAACAGGGTAGCCATGGCCAGCAGGACAATGCCATAACCGATCAACCGGGGACGCAGCACCCGGGATTCCCTCCCTTCCAGCGCATTCTCGGTGGTGTAGCGGATCAAGCCCCTGGGCTTGTCGATGTGATCCATGACATCGTCGCAGGCATCAATACAGGCCGCGCAGGTAATGCATTCGTATTGGAGCCCATCGCGAATATCAATGCCTGTAGGGCAGACCTGAACACACAGTCCACAGTCAATGCAGTCGCCTTTTTCGACAGCCTGCGGCTCCTGATTGCGTTTCTTGCTACCCCGGCCACGGGGTTCGCCACGATCTTCGTCATAGGAAACGATGAGCGTTTCACGATCGAACATGACGCTCTGGAAACGGGCATAGGGGCACATATACAGGCACACCTGTTCGCGCATGAAACCGGCGTTCATATAAGTGGCAACGGTAAAGAAACCTACCCAGAACAATTCCCAGCCACCCCATTCAACACTGAAGATACGAACAGTCAGATCCGTAATCGGTGAAAAATAGCCGACAAAAGTGAGGCCGGTAAGAAAGGCCAGCGCCAACCACAGCACATGTTTACTGCCGCGCCGTAGCAACTTACTCATGGACCAGGGCGCCTCGTCCATCTTCATTCGACTATGCCGGTCACCTTCAAAAAGTTGTTCTATCCACTGGAAAAAGCGGGTCCAGGTAGTCTGGGGACATACATACCCACAATAGACTCGCCCGGCCAGAACCGTGAAAAAAAACAAGGCGAACGCAGCAATGATCAGCGCCCAGGAAAGAAACAGGAAATCCTGCGGCCAGAGAGTCAGGCCAAAAATATGGAACTGCCGGTTCGGCAGATCAAAGAGAACAGCTTGCTGTCCATCCCAGCGAATCCAGGGTAGGGCAAGATAAAGCCCCATGGTGCTGATGATGCTGAAATCGCGAATGCGCTGGAAACGGCCACTGATGGATTTCACCTGGATCCGTTTACGCTTGGCATAGAGGCTAATGGGGCCCTGTGCTTCCGGGCTGTCATCAACGGTTTTAATGCGGTCGCGCTCACTCATTACGCACCTCGAAGACTGCTGGCGTGATCCGCCGACTCGGCCTGTCGCAGCCTTTTGCAGGCTGCGACAATGGCCCTGGGGTTACGGGGCTGACTTGTTGGACAGGCTGTAAACGTAGGCCGCAATGACATGAATTTTCTCTTTGCTGAGTAGATTTTCATGCTTGGGCATTTCCCCTTTTCGTCCTTCGCGAATAGTGGTCTCGATGTCCTCCAGACGCGGACCGTAAAGCCAGGTGGTGTCCGTAAGATCGGGCGCACCCATGGCCTGATTTCCTTTGCCTTCCTGGCCATGGCACGCGGCACAAACTGCGAATTTGGGCTTCGCTCGCTCGATGGCGGCGGCCTTATCCGCGTCGTTGACCAGATCCGGTCGGCTCAGGCTTTGCACGTAGATGGCCATGTCGCGCACTGCCTTGTCGGTATTGCCGATAGCAGCGGCCATGGGTGGCATCATGCCTGTGCGGCCCTGGGCAATACTGGCAATGATCTGTTTGGGCTCACCACCATATAGCCAGTCATCATCCGCCAGATTCGGGTAGCCTTTCGCGCCGCGGGCATCCGAGCCATGACAGATGGCGCAATTGTTGGCAAATAGACGACCACCCACGGCCAAGGCCTCCGGGTACTCGATCAGTTCATCCACCGGCACTTTGCCAAACTGCTCAAACAGCGGGTCTGTCTGCCGCGCCACCAGGGCGACTTCCTTTTCGTATTGCAGGGTACTGCTCCAGTTCAGCACCCCCGGGAACTTGCCCAGACCGGGATAAAGCACCAGATACACGCATGCGAAGATCAATGTGCCGATAAACAGGAACAGCCACCAGCGGGGAAGCGGGGCATTGCGTTCCTGAATACCGTCAAAGCTGTGCCCGGTGGTTTCCTTGGCAGCCTCCTCCGGAGAGATCTGATTGTTCCACAACAACAGGCCCGCACAACCGAGCAGATTGATGGCAACGATAATGATGATGAACCAGCTCCAGAAATCACTCATTGCTCGTCCCTCTCTTTGCGGCGGTCAGCCTCAAGGGCCATGTGTGAGAGTTTTTCGTAGTCTTTTTTTCGGCTGGGGCGATACACCCATATCGTCATCGCCATAAAAGCGACGAAGAAGACCAGCGTAAACAGGGCTTGAAAGCTCATTGTGCTACCTCCTTACGTTCCTGGCCCAGGGAAAGCAGATAGGCCACCAGGGCATCTTCTTCCGTGGCATCAGCCCACTCACCCTTGATCTTGTTCATTTGCTCGGTGATATCCTGTTCGCTGTAGGGCACACCAAAGGTGTCCTTGAACAATCGCAAGGTTCGTTCCGTGTCGCCCCAGTCCACGAGATTTTCCTGCAACCAGGGATAAGCCGGCATATTCGATTCCGGCACTACCTGGCGCGGATCGCGCAAATGTTCACGGTGCCATTGCTCGGTGATCGGCCGCAGACCGACACGAGCCAGATCCGGCCCGGTACGCTTGGAGCCCCACAGGAAGGGGTGCTCCCAGACATCTTCGCCGGCCACTGAGTAGGCGCCATAGCGTTCCGTTTCCGCACGAAGAGGGCGCACCATCTGCGTATGGCAGACGTGGCAGCCTTCGCGGATATAGATGTCGCGACCTTCCATTTCCAGAGCTGTGTAAGGCTCCAGAGTTTCCAGTGGCTCAGTGGTGGCCTTCTGCCAGAACAGTGGCACGATTTCCGCCAGGCCACCGAAACTCACCGCAATCAACGTCAGCACAATCATCAGGCCGACATTCTTTTCCACTCTTTCATGGGCATTGGACATGTCGGTCTCCTCAAGCAGCCTGCAGCACGTTGTCGTCGCCATGGGTATCGCGCTCGGCAACGATGGTCTTGTAGACGTTGACAGCCATCAGCACCATGCCGGCGAAGAACACCACCCCGCCGAGCAGGCGGATGGCGTAGAACGGTTGCCGCTCTACCAGCTCCTGCACGAAGTTGTAGGTGAGCGTGCCGTCCGTATTAACTGCCCGCCACATCAGCCCCTGCATGATCCCGGACACCCACATGGAGGCGATGTACAACACCGTACCGATGGTGCTCAGCCAGAAGTGGGCATTGATCCAGCCGATGGAGTACATCTGCTTGCGCTCAAACAAGCGGGGAATCATGACGTAGATAGCGCCGATGGTGATCATGGCTACCCAGCCCAGCGCACCGGAATGCACATGGCCGATGGTCCAGTCCGTGTTGTGGCTGAGCGCGTTGACGGTCTTGATGGACATCATCGGCCCTTCGAAGGTGCTCATACCGTAGAAGGAGAGGGCAACGATCATGAAGCGGATGATCGGATCCGTGCGCAACTTATGCCAGGCCCCGGACAGGGTCATCATGCCGTTGATCATGCCCCCCCAGCTGGGCGCCAACAGCACAATAGAGAACGCCATGCCCACGGACTGGGCCCAGTCGGGCAGGGAAGAGTAGTGCAGGTGATGCGGGCCGGCCCACATGTACACGGCGATCAGGGCCCAGAAATGCACGATGGAAAGACGGTAGGAGTATACCGGGCGCTGGGCCTGTACCGGCACGTAGTAATACATCATGCCGAGGAAGCCTGCGGTCAGGAAAAAGCCCACCGCATTGTGCCCGTACCACCACTGCACCATGGCGTCGATCGACCCGGAATAGACCGAGTAGGATTTCATCGCCGAGACGGGAATGGCGATGTTGTTGATCACATGAAGTAGGGCAACCGCAATGATGAAGGCCCCGTAGAACCAGTTCGCTACGTAGATGTGAGGTTGTTTACGCCGGGCGATAGTGGCAAAAAAGACAATGGCATAGGCCACCCAGACCAGGGTGATCAGGATGTCGATGGGCCATTCCAGCTCCGCGTATTCCTTGCTGCTGGTGTACCCCATGGGCAGGGTGATGGCCGCGGCCACGATCACCGCCTGCCAGCCCCAGAAACTGAAGGCGGCCAGCTTGGGAAACGCCAGAGTGGCCTGGCAGGTTCGCTGCACCACATAGTAACTGGTGCCGATGAGGGCGGAGCCGCCAAAGGCAAAAATTACCGCATTGGTGTGCAATGGCCGTAACCGGCCAAAACTGAACCAGGGTAACTCGAAATTGAGGACTGGCCAGGCAAGCTGGGCGGCGATGATCACCCCCACCAGCATACCCACTATCCCCCATACAACCGACATGATGGTGAATTGCCGTACCACCGTGTAGTTGTAAGAGGGTGAAACCGCTGAGTTTTCCATGTGCGTTCCCTTCCGAATGATGCGCCGGGAGACGATACCAAGCGTGTTCACCGGCTTTCTTGATATAGATCAACTACGCCGTTCGTAACCCTGGGACAAAATGTCTCACCCATCCTTGGATAGGCACAATGTCTTTGTGGTCACTTTTTGCGCTGCCGTCAACCGTCGGAAGGAAACGTTGCGGAATTCAAACCCTCTTTTGGAAAAGTGAAAGCACCAACGCAGTGAGCGCTGGCAGGAAAGTGATGGTCACAATGGCGGTGCCGAGCAGCCCGAACAGGACAATCGCCCCGACCCCCCGATAGAGCTCAGTGCCCTCGCCGGGGATCAGCACCAGTGGTGCCAGGCCACAGACCGTGGTGATGGTGGTCATGGCGATGGGGCGCAACCGTGAGGCAACGGCCTCGCTCACGGCATCCACGGCGCTCATGGCATTATCGCGGAAATTCAGCGTCGCCTGATGCACGATCAGGATCGGATTGTTTACCACTGTGCCCATCAGAATCAGAAACCCGAGCATGGTGATCATGTCGAAGGGCTGGGTTAGCGGGGGCAGCCCCAGGACTGGCAGCAAGGCGCCCACACCATTCATCATTGCCAGACCCAGCAGGCCGCTGGCGATGCCCAGTGGAATCGTAGTCATGATCAGCAACGGGAAGCCCCAATGGGTAAAAATAGCCACCAGCAACAGGTAGACCAGCATCAGCGCCACAATATAATTGCCGGACAGGGATTCCTGGGTAGCCTGCAGCTGGTCGCTAGCGCCGGACAGGGTGATGCTGATGGTATCCGGAATCTCGCCGGCATCGCGCAATTGCTGAATCATGCCGCGCACCCGGCTGACGCCGGTTTCCAGGGCCACACCCCGGGGCGGGATGATATTCAGCGTTACTGTGCGCCGGCCGTTGACCCGCCGCACCACACTGGTGTCCACGGTTTCCTTCAGGGTAGCCAGGGATGATAGTGGCACCGTAGCACCGATAGGCGTATGGACTGGCAAGCCGGGGAGGGCAGCCAGATCCGGCCGGGTGCCGGTACGATGGCTATAGGCATAGATGTCGATCTTGTCGTCACCCAGGAAAAACTCATCCAGATAGGCGCCATCGGTGAGTGCCGCTACCGTAAAGCCCAGCTCTTGCGTGGAAAACTGCACTTCGGCGGCACGGCTCCAGCGCGGGTGGACCTCAATCAGTGGCTGGGCCAGGGACAGGCTGGCGGGCTGGGACTGGATGCGCGGATTATCAAATACCTGTTCGGCCTCGCGCTCCAGCCGTGAGGCCACTGTGTAGATTTCCGCCAGATCCGCCCCGGCCACGTCCAGGGTCACGCTGCGGGTACCGCCGTCGTTACTGGATATGATCGATCCGCGAGCCGCGAAAACCCCCATGCCTGGATAGCGTTGATAGACCTCGGTGATGGCATCCATCATCGCTTCCATGTGCGCCGGATCCACCGGCTCGGCTATGATGCGCAGGCGCTCCGCATCCACACCCATATTCACATACTTCATTGGCGGCATGGCCAGCTTTCCTGACTCGTAGTCCGCCGGGTCGGCACCCACCAGCGGCAAGAACTCTGCTTCTACTTCGTCAGCAATGGCTTCCATGGTGCTCAGGTTGTAACCCGGAGGGGCGCTCATGCTGGCGAAGGTTTTCGGTTCCTCACCCTCAGGCAGATATTCCGCCGGCGGCGTCAGGAACAGCACAATAGCACCACCTATCAGCACGGTTGCCAGCAGGGTGATCACTTGCCGGGGGCGACTACTGGACAGGAGACCGGAAAGGCGGTGCAGGGCAGTCATCCAGCGGCTGTGCTGGCCGTCATGGGCCACCACGGCACTGAAATCTAGCCGGGCGGAGAGGGTGGGAATTACCGTCATGGCCACCAGCATGGAGACCAGAATCGACGCGGATACGGCAATGGCGATATCGGAATAAAGCTGGCCGGCCTCTTCCTGAATAAACACCACCGGCAGAAATACCAGCACCGTGGTCATGGTGGAGGCGAACACCGCGGGCCACACCTTCTGGATGCCACTCACTGCCGCGCGAAAGCGATCCAGCCCCTTGCGCCGTTCCGTCTCGATGCTTTCCAACACCACGATGGAATTGTCCAGTGTCATACCGATAGCAAAGGCGATACCCGCCAGGGAAATCACATTGATGGTGCGCCCGGCCAGCAGCAGGCCAAGAAATGCGGCAATGGTGCAGATGGGAATGCCGATCACGCCCACGGCGGTGATCTTCACCGAGCGCAAGAACAGGAACATGACCAGGGTGGCAAACACCGCACCAATGGCCAGATTGGTCCACACATTGGCCACCGAGGCTTCCACGTAACGCACATCATCAGCGATCAGCGCCATGCGCATGCCGGCCGGCTCCAGCACCTCACGGTTGATCTGCGTTACCTGGTCGAACATGGCGTACTTGATGTCGATGACATTGGAGCCGGTTTCCCGGCGCACCGCCAAGCTGATCACCGGCTCGCCATTGACCCGTGACAGGCTGCGAACCGGGAAGTGATCGAGTACTACAGTAGCCACATCTTTCAGGCGTACCTGGGAGTCACCGCTGCGGACCAGAATCAGTTCATTGAGGCTGTCGATATCCTTGAAGCGCCCCACAGTACGAAGCAAATAGCGCCGCTTACCGCTTTCCAGCTCGCCGCCGGACACATCCCGGTTTCGCTCACGCAGGGCATCCCTTACATCCACCACACTGAGCCCGAACTGGGCCAGTTTCTGGGCATCCAGCAGCAACTGCACCTGCCGTTCGGCACCGCCGCGCACTTCCACCTGGGAGACCCCGGCCACGCTCTCCATGCGCGAGCGTACTTCATCGTCGATGAAATCCTGCATCATGTCCATGTCCAGCCCGCGAGGATTATCGGGCAGGGGAGAGACGCGGTAGTACATGAAGGCGTTGCTGGAAAACGAGCTGGAGAGAATGCGCGGCTGATCCACATTATCCGGATAGTTGGGGACCTGACTGAGGGCATTATTAACCCGGATTAGTGCGTCGGTGATATCCACGCCGAAGGGGAATTCCAGCTCGATTTCCGCCTCGCCACTGCCGGCGGAGGAGGTCATCCGCCGCAAGTTGGGAAGATTGCGCAGGTACTCTTCCTGCTCGATGAGGATTTCCTTTTCCACATCCTGGGGCGTGGCACCGGGCCAGCTTGTCACCACGGAAATGGTTCGCACTTCCAGATCGGGAATCATCTGAACCGGAATGCGCAGTGCAGCGAGAACGCCGAGCAGGGTGACGATCAACACCACTACCGTCATCAGGGTGCCATTGCGGACAATCTTCTCGAACATCAGTCCACCACTCGGATCTTGTCACCGTCCCGCAAGCTCTCGTTGCCGCGGATAACCACACGATCACCACGATTCAGGCCCTCGACTATAGTGACCTGCTGTGACTGGCCCGAGGCGATTTTGACGACCTTGCGGCGCGCCACCAGGTTTTTATCGTCGCCCTCGGCAATCCAGACCGTCACATTGCCCTGGCTGTCACGGAGCAGGGCGTCTCGGGGTACGGAGGGCCGGGTATTTGCTGAGCGCATTTGTAGCCGGCCATTGATCGCCATGCCCGGCGTCAGGGATTTCCCGTCAACACTGGCTCTCACCGTGAAGGTTCTGGCAGTAGGGTCGTTAACAGGCACAATTGCGGTAATGCTTGCGGCTATCGAGCTCTCCGAGTCGTCTTCCTTCTCCAGCCAGACCTCCAGGCCGGTATCCAGGGACAACTGCGGAAAATACTGTTGTGGGACCGCAAAATCCGCGTGCAGATCATCGCTGCCCACCAGCTCAAAGACCGTGGTGCCAGGTGTCAGCCATTCACCTACCTCGGTAAGCTTTGCGCTGATAACACCACTGAAAGGGGCGCGAAGGGTATGTCGCTTGAGCAAGGCTTGCTGCCTCGCCACGTCAGCCTGGCTTGAGGCCAGTCCCGAGGTGGCCACCTGAACCTCAGATTCCAGGCTGCGTACTTCGCTGGCGGCGATGCTTCGCTTCGCCACCAGGCTGTTGGCTTCCTGCAGTCGCCGGCGGGCGTCTTCCAGTGTGGCCTGTTGCTGCTGATAATCAGCCCGGGAACGCTGTAACTCCAGACGGGTCAATTCGGCATCCAGCTCAATCAGAGGGGCACCGGTCTCAACCTTGTCGCCGATATCCACGAGCAATTTGCTCACCAGCCCGGAAACAGACGCTGAAAGCCGGGCTGCTCGATCTGCTACCAGGGTGCCGTTCACCAGCAGCGCATCCTGGGAGCGTGACAAATCCACCACAGCCAAGGATACCGGCTTGCGATCATCCGCCAGCGCGGACACGGCCAGTAGCGACAGCAGGACAACCCGGAAAAAGAAATGATGTAGCAGGGACAGTAACCGCATGCGTGTCCTTGTCAGTTATTCTAAGAATTATGCAAATCGCGAGTTTATCAGGGCCGGAGGCAAATCCGGGTGAAAAGCAGGGTAAGGATTGTATCGGGCTGACCTGGCAAAGAATCAATCATGGCTACGCATAATGTATATTATGTTAAATAGGAGATATCGCGATAATATCTTTTCTCGGGATAACGCTCTCGCCCAATGATCAGCTGTTAAAGGTTTTAGCTCCAACAACAGCTGACCTGCTAACACCGCAGGCGTTGCCTGAGGCGTAAAGAGCCCCATTTCCAGCCCTTACGCCTCAGCATTGATCAGTGATCGCGGCTGTGGGTATGTTCGAAACGATAAGTCAGGTTTAACTGCACACGAGGCGCTTCGCTGCGATCCCCTGCCTGATTGTCGCGCATCCCGTAAGCCAGCTCGGCCCCATAGCTGAGGCTGTCGTCGTGCTGGCGAATCAGGCTCAGGGTGCCGTAGCGGGTACGACGCATGGCATTTCCGGGCAGCTCATTGTTCTTTTCCAGGGTAATTTCGCCGCCAACCATGGCCAGCGTCCAATCCCGGCGGAACTGCCACTGCCCGGCCAGATAGCCGCCTTGAGCCAGTAGCGGCTTCAGTCCGTCGGTAGCGAATACGTAGCCATCCATACTGCTGTCACCGAAGCCAGACAGGTCATTGTAGTAATGGGCCATGGCTTCACCATAACTGCCGCTGGCCAGCAGGGTCAGGCTGTCGGTCACAGCCAGGGTGCCACTGAGCACACCGCCGGTGGCATTGGCGAACTGCTGGCCGCCATCGGCAAATTCCACACCGATTTCCCGGTTCATCAGGCCGACCCGCAAGTGGCCTCGGCCATGGGACTGGGTCCAGACGGCAATAATGTCAGGCCGGCGGCCGCTGGCGCTGCTCAGGTTATCCGGGTCATACACTTCCGGATTGGGATCCTCCAGAGCCACCGTTAGGTGCTCGCCCTGCCAGCGCACGCCGGTCTGGCGGGCGAAAATGGCGCTGTTGGGGCCCTGGGAATCCAGCGTCAACGGCCAGGCCGAACCATCCAGCAAGGCGGTGTAGCCGTAGCCGGCACGCAGGGCGCCATACTCAAAATAGAAATCCCGGACTCGCAAATCGTAGCCATCGATGCTGCCGAACAGATCCACGGCGAACACCGCATGGGGCCCACTGCCCTCTCCTACCCGTAGGCCTAACTGGCTGTTCTTGCTGTGTAGCTCAAAATTCTGCTGATGAGTATCACCGGCAGGGATGGTGCTCGGGATCAACAGATCATCGAGCCCCGCATTCTTGTCATCGTAGATGGCATCCACGCTGACCTTGCCGAACACGGCAAAGCCGGGCCACTGCAGATGGTTTGACGGGGAATGGGTTGGCGCATCCTGGGTCAGGTTGGCCTTGAGCCGATCCAGCTCCTTTTGAAGACGACGGATTTCAGACTGGGTGGTATCCGCATAGAGGCCGGCTGTGGCCAATGCGGTACTGCTGAAAACGGTCGTCCAGATGGTGGTTCGCACCCTGGACATGGGAATCTCTCCTGAAGTCCACCGGATCACGGTGGGCGTTCATCTTTGTGCTTCGGCGTCCCGGGGTTCCGTGCCTTGTGGGCTGTCCGGGGCGTGAAACGCGAAAGGCGCGGAGAATACGGATGCAGGGCTCTGTGCGCTACTAGACGAAATGTTTAGTGCGGCAAAATACAGGGGTGGGCAGACGAGCGGAATGCAGATTTTTGCTCTTGAGGGACGTAGGAAATAGCTTGCCTGCACGCGAACCCGATTGTGGCGTTCGGCTGCAGGCAGCCTCCTACAAAAAGACCATTACTTGCTCAAATAGCGCATGGCCTTTTCCAGGCCTTCGATAGTGAGCGGATACATCTTGTGCTCGCTGAGCTGCTTGATCCACTGCGTGGAGGTGGTCATCTGCCAGGCACGCTCCGGTTCCGGGTTGAGCCAGGCCACCTTATCGTAGGTTTCCATAAGACGCTGGAACCAGACCGCACCGGCCTCTTCGTTCCAGTGCTCCACGCTGCCGCCCACGGAGTTCACTTCGTAGGGGCTCATGGCCGCATCACCGACAAAGATCACCTTGTAGTCACTGCCGTATTTATGCAGCACATCCCAGGTGGAAATCTTCTCGTCCCAGCGACGACGGTTGTCCTTCCATACATACTCATAGATGAAGTTATGGAAGTAGAAATACTCCATGTGCTTGAACTCCAGCCGGGCGGCGGAGAAAAGCTCTTCGCAGAGTTTGATGTAGGGGTCCATGGAGCCGCCTACGTCAAAGAAGATCAGCACCTTGACGCGGTTTTCCTTCTGCGCACGCATCTTGATGTCGAGCAGGCCGGCGTTACGAGCGGTGGAACGGATGGTGTCATCCATATCCAGCTCTTCCTCGCGACCAATACGGGCAAACTTGCGCAGCCGGCGCAGGGCGAGCTTGATATTACGCGTTCCCAGCTCGACGGAATCGTCCAGATTGCGGAATTCCCGCTTTTCCCAGACCTTCACCGCCCGCTTGTTGCGGGATGGCCCGACCATGCGCACCCCTTCCGGGTTGGCGCCGTAGCCACCAAAGGGACTGGTGCCGCCGGTACCGACCCACTTGTTACCGCCCTGGTGGCGCTTTTCCTGCTCTTCGAGCCGCTTGCGCAGCTCGTCCATGATCTTTTCCAGGCTACCCAGACCCTTGAGTTTTTCGAACTCTTCCGGGCTCAGGTTCTTCTCCAGCTCCTTGCGCAGCCACTCATCCGGGATCACCTTGTTGAGCCAATCGGGCTCCAGGTTTTCCAGCCCTTCAAAGTAGTTGGCAAAAGCCTGGTCGAAACGGTCGTAGAACTTTTCATCCTTGACCATTACCGCCCGGCTGAGCAGATAGAAATCCTCGATGGAGCCGAAAGCCACGTGGGCCTGCAGGGCATCAAAGAGATCCAGCAATTCGCGCAGGGTTACCGGGACCCGGTAACGGCGCAGATTTTCGAAGAAACCAATCAGCATAATCAGCCAGCGTTGCGGTTAGCGTTCGCGACGGTTCATGAACGCCAGGCGTTCAAGCAGTTGTACGTCCGACTCGTTTTTCAACAATGCACCGTAGAGCGGTGGCACCGCGCTCTTGGTATCGCGATTCTGAAGGATGTCCGCCGGAATATCGTCGGCCATGAGCAGCTTCAGCCAGTCGATCAACTCGCTGGTGGAGGGCTTCTTCTTCAGACCGGGCACCTTGCGCAGCTCGAAGAAGATTTCCAGGGCCTCGGTGACCAGGTTCTTTTTGATCTCCGGGAAATGCACATCGACGATGGCCTGCATGGTCTGGGCATCGGGGAAATTGATGTAATGGAAGAAACAACGACGCAGGAAAGCGTCGGGCAGCTCTTTTTCGTTGTTGGACGTGATGATCACGATCGGGCGCTGCTCGGCGCGGATGGTTTCCCCGGTCTCGTAGACGAAGAATTCCATGCGATCCAGTTCTTGCAGCAAATCATTGGGGAACTCGATGTCGGCCTTGTCGATTTCGTCGATCAGCAGAACCACCTGTCCGTCATGGGTAAAGGCTTCCCACAGCTTGCCTTTCTTCAGGTAGTTGGCCACATCTTCCACCCCTTCAGCACCGAGCTGGGAATCGCGTAGGCGAGACACCGCGTCGTACTCATACAAGCCCTGCTGGGCCTTGGTGGTGGATTTGATATTCCAGGACAGCAGAGGCAGGCCCAGGGATTCAGCTACCTGCTCGGCCAGCAGGGTCTTGCCGGTACCCGGCTCACCCTTGATCAGCAACGGGCGCTTGAGCGCAATCGCTGCGTTAACGGCCATTTTCAGGTCGTCGGTGGCCACATATTGGTCAGTACCCTGAAACTGCATGAAACTCTCCACACTTAAACAGTGAATCGAACGGGTGAACGGGCGGCACACTCTACCAGCGGCCTGAAGGCGCCGCCAGTTACCAGCGGGCCAATCCAGCCACATCCCCGGGGATCCTGACGCCGGTGAATGGGCTGATTGTGTAATGGGAGCAATCTAGCAAGGCCGGCTGGCCAGGCAAAGGGCGAGAACAGCCAAGTAAACAGCGATTTACGTCACCCTGATCCGGCGATTTTCGCGCGGATTCCGGGTCAGGCTGTGCGATAATCCGCGCCATGAATCTGCTGTTACTGCACCCTCAACAACACCTTCATGGCGATCTCTGGCGTCTGGATGACCGTCAATGCTGCCATGTCCGCGATATCCTCGGGCTGACCGTTGGTGATGCCTGCCGCGCCGGGATTATTGATGGAGCGATGGGAAAGGCGCAAATTGAATCCATAGAAAACAGCAGGATAGAGGTTTCTTTTAAAGTGGACTCTCACCCTGAAGCGCCACTCCCTCTATCGCTACTGCTGGCCCTGCCCCGCCCCAAGATGCTCAAACGCATTCTGATTGACGCTACCAGTCTTGGCATCAAGCGCATCGTGCTGATCAATAGCTGGAAAGTGGACAAAAGCTACTGGCAGACCCCCAACCTGAAAGCCGACCTGCTCCGCGAGAAAATGCTGCTGGGACTGGAGCAAGCCCGCGACACCACACTGCCGGAGCTGGTTCTCGCCCCACGCTTCAAACCGTTTGTGGAAGATGGCCTGGACACCTGGGCTGGCCCCGGCCGCCGCCTTCTCGCCCACCCCGGTGACTACCCGGCCATGCCCTGTGACCTGGCCGAGCCTGTCACCCTGGCCATCGGCCCGGAGGGAGGCTGGACGGATTACGAAGTGGACATGCTGCAGCGACAGGGTTTTGCCTGTCACAGCTTCGGCGCGCGGATTCTGAGAGTCGAGACGGCACTGCCGGCCCTGGCAGGACGTGTCATGAGGCTTCCGTAGGAGTGGCGCTCGAGCCGCGAACCCCGATTGGCACCGGCGATTCGCGCCTCGAGAGGCGCTCCTACAGGGGTGACTTAACGGCGGTAAGGACCGCGGGCCTTGCGGGGAGGTTTGCTGCCGGCGCGCTGGTGACGCAGGCGGGCGCGGCCGTAGAGGCCGGTGTATTTCTTGCCCTTCAGCTCTACCTTGCCGATCAGTGCCTGTATCTGCTCAGGCTCCAGCTCCATCCAGCGGCCCTGGCGCAACTGGGGCGGCAAGGTCAGGTCGCCGAAACGGATCCGCATCAAGCGCGCCACATCCAGATCCTGGGACTGGAACAGGCGACGCACTTCCCGGTATTTACCCCCGGTCAGTGTCACCTTGTACCAGTGGTTGGCGCCCTCTTCCGCGCCGCCGGCATCTTCAATGCTGTCGAACTTGGAGACACCATCTTCCAGCAGCACGCCGTCGAGCATCGCCTGACGCTTTTCCGGGGTCATGCCGCCACGTACACGCACGGCGTATTCACGCACGAAACCGTTGGAGGGATGCATGAGGCGGTGGGCCAGCTCACCATCGGTGGTGAACAACAGCAGGCCGGTGGTATTGATGTCCAGACGGCCCACCTGTACCCAGCGCATGCCCTGCAGTCGCGGCAGGTTATCAAACACCGTGGCGCGCCCTTCCGGATCGTTGCGGGAGCACACTTCGCCGGGCGGCTTGTGGTACATGATCACGCGCTGAACGATTTCTTCTTCCGCCTTCACTTTAATAATCCTGCCATCTACGCGTAGGGTATCTTCACTGCCAACCCGATCACCCAGGGTTGCCACTGCGCCGTTGACCGAAACCCGGCCATCAGCGATCCATTTCTCCAGCTCCCGTCGGGAGCCCAGTCCGGCTCGCGCCAGTACTTTCTGCAATTTTTCAGTTTCAGTCATGACGTGTCTGGCTGTCCTCTGCACTATTTTCCGCAGCGGCATCCTCGCCGTCAGCGTCATTGGGGCTATTGTCAGCCGTCTCGGCCTGTTCGGCCACACTTTCATCGCTGGCAACGGCTTCCTGCTTGTCCTTGTCGGCAGCCGGTTTGCGGCGGAATTCCTGTTCGAAGTCGGATAACACCGAATCTACCTTGTCCATACTCATCAAGGTGTCATCATCAATTTCCGGTTCCTGCTCCAGGCCCGGGAAGGCTTCCTGGTCGCCTGGCAGCCGCTGTTCACGCTCACCCTCCAGCATGCCATGGCCATCTTCGCCTTCCGGCGCTTCATCCATATCGCCCGGCCTGGCATTGGCAGGGGGCACATCGCTGAGAGCCAGTTCTTCATTGATCTTGTCCAGATCACGGATCTCCGACAGCGATGGCAGGTCCTCCAGGCTCTTCAGATCAAAATAGTCGAGAAACTGCTTGGTGGTGGCAAACATGGCCGGCCGGCCCGGTACATCCCGGTGCCCCACCACGCGTACCCAGTTTCTCTCCAGCAGGCTTTTGACGATATGAGAGCTTACTGAAACACCACGAATTTCTTCGATTTCGCCACGGGTAATAGGCTGGCGATAGGCGATCAATGCCAGGGTTTCCAGAATGGCCCGGCTGTAACGGGGAGGTTTTTCCTGCCACAGGCGGCTTACCCACTGACCCAGTTCCGGGCGGGCCTGGAAACGAAAACCAGAAGCGACTTCTTTGAGAAAGATGCCACGGTCAGCATAGGCCTCACCGATCTCTTCCAGATATTTACCCAGATCCTGCTTGCTGGGGCGGTCTTCCTCATCAAACAGAGTCTGCAGTGCATCCCGGTCAAGCGGGCCTTCCGCCACCAGAATGGCGGCTTCAATGATTCTTTTTATCTGTTCAGCTTCCACAGCTACCCCTCGGTTCCGTCATGGGCATCGGGTTCATCATCCACGCCGTCATCGGGTTCGTCTTCCAGTTCAAGTTGGGCCAGCACATCAGATTCTTCCAGTACCAGGGTCTTCGCTTTCACATGAATGGGAGCGAAAGGCCCGTTCTGTACCAGCTCAATCAGGCTGCCCTTGACCAGCTCCAGGGTGGCAAGAAAGGTGACCACCACGCCAAGCCGCCCTTCTTCCGGGGTGAAAAGCTCCACGAAGGGCACAAAATCCCGGCCCTTGAGCTTGTCCAGCACATTGGCCATACGCTCCCGGGTAGACAGCTTTTCCCGGGATACCTGATGGCTCTCGAACATATCGGCCCGGTGCATGACCTCTTTCAGGGCCAGCAGCAGCTCTCGCATGTCCACATCCGGCTGGGCCTTTTCCCGGGTAAATTCAGGGCGTTTGGCTTCTGCCGGAAAGATGTCCCTTTCCAGGCGCGGCAGCTGATCGATGTCTTCTGCTGCCTGCTTGAAGCGCTCGTATTCCTGCAAACGGCGAATCAGCTCTGCACGCGGATCGTGTTCTTCGTCTTCCTCGTCCTCTTTCTGGCGAGGCAGCAACATGCGCGACTTGATCTCGCCCAGCATGGCGGCCATCACCAGATATTCCGCCGCCAGCTCGAAGTTCATCGCCTTCATCAGCTCCACGTACTCCATGTACTGAGTCGTGATGGTGGAGACAGGAATGTCGAGAATGTCCAGATTCTGTCGCTTGATCAGGTACAGCAACAGATCCAGCGGGCCCTCAAAGGCTTCCAGGAAGACCTCCAGGGCGTCGGGCGGTATATACAGATCGTCCGGCAGTTTGGTGATCGCCTTGCCATACATCAAGCCAAAGGGCATCTCTGCCTGGCTGGGATGCAGCGGCTTCATAATGGGTGTGACTGTGGGTTCTGCCGGTTCAGTCATCTCTCTCTCCCGAGTGCGCTAGTGCGCCTCAGCGGTAATTGAGCCCCATAGCGGCGCGGACTTCTTCCAGGGTGGCGCGGGCAGCCTCACGGGCTTCCTCACAACCCTCAGCGACCAGGGTGCGGACCAGATCCGGATTGCGAAGATGCTCCTCCGCACGCTTGCGGATCGGCTCAAGCTCTTCCTGCACGGCCTCGATGATAGGTTTCTTGCAATCCAGACAACCGATGCCGGCACTGGTGCAACCTTCTTGCACCCACTGGCGGGTGTTGTCATCGGAATAAACCATGTGGAACTGCCATACCGGGCAGTTATCCGGGTTACCTGGATCGGTCCGGCGAACCCGTGCAGGATCGGTGGGCATACGGCGAATCTTGCTGTCGATATCCGCCTCTTCCTCACGCATGGTGATGAAGTTGCCGTAGGACTTGGACATTTTCTGCCCATCCAGCCCCGGCATTTTGGAGGCCGGTGTCAGCAGTGCCTGGGGTTCGGGCAGGATTACCTTGCCGCCGCCCTCCAGGTCACCCATCAAGCGCTCCTTGTCACCCAGAGTGATATTCTGCTGGCTTTCCACCAGGGCACGCGCAGTCTCCAGGGAGGCTTCATCGCCCTGTTCCTGATACTGGCGGCGATGATTGAGGTATACCTTCGACTGCTTCTTGCCCATTTTCTTGATGGCTGCATCCACGGCTTCCTCGAAGCCCGGCTCACGGCCATAGAGGTGATTGAAGCGACGGGCCACTTCCCGGGTCAGCTCCACGTGAGCGACCTGATCGGCCCCCACCGGCACCTGGCCGGCCCGGTAGGCGAGGATGTCTGCGGATTGCAGCAGCGGATAGCCCAGAAACCCATAGGTACTGAGATCCTTTTCGCGCAGCTTTTCCTGCTGGTCCTTATAGGTGGGCACCCGTTCCAGCCAGGACAGCGGAGTCATCATGGACAGCAGCAGATGCAGTTCCGCGTGCTCCGGCACCTGGCTCTGAATGAACAGCGTGGCAGAACCCGGGTTGACCCCGGCGGCCAGCCAGTCGATCACCAGGTCCCAGACGTGCTGTTCGATCTTGTGCGGGTTTTCGTATTCGGTGGTGAGCCCGTGCCAGTCTGCCACGAAGAAAAAGCATTCATATTCGTGCTGCAGACGCGCCCAGTTTTTCAGCACGCCATGGTAATGACCCAGATGCAGGCGGCCAGTGGCGCGCATGCCGGAAACAACTCGCTGGGAAGGAACCACGGAACTCAAAGCCTACTCCTTAGAATCTTGTTTGGGTTATATCAGCACGCCGCTGTGTCTCGCTCACAGGCGGGAGCGCACTAAACCCGATCAGCCGCGCAATGCGACAGGCATCACGCGGGGGAAAGCCCGCGATTATACGGTGAACCGGGGTATCAGGGACAGTGGCAAGCAGCCCCTTTGCGGCACTCTGGGTAAAACATAGTCAGCCAGGGCAAGATTCAGAAAATACTGTCCACAGGGCCGGCCCCTTCCCGCACCACTTCGGGGCCATCACCGTCAGCCATGGAAATCACGGTCGTTTCCATTACGCCACAGAAACCGCCATCAATGACCAGATCCACCTGCCCTTGCAGGAAGTCGCGGACATCCTGGGGATCAGTGAGCGGGAACTCGTCGTTGGGCAGATGGCAGGTAGACGTCATGATCGGCTCGCCATGCTCGGCCAACAGCGCTTGGCAGATGGCATGATCTGGCACGCGAATACCGATATTGCGCTTTTTCGGGTCCATCAAACGCCGCGGCACCTCGGTGGTGCCCTTGAGGATGAAGGTATAGGGGCCCGGGGTGTGGGCCTTGAGCAGGCGATAATCCGGATTTTCCACCTTGGCATAGATGGCCAGCGCAGACAGATCATGGCAAAGCAGAGTGAACTGGTGCTTCTTGTCCAGCTGCCGCAGGCGGATCAGCCGATCCAGCGCATTCTTTTCGCCGATACCGCAGCCCAGCGCGTAGGTGGTATCCGTCGGGTAGGCAATCAGCCCGCCGTTACGAATAACGTCTACCGCCTGGCGGATAAGCCGCGGCTGAGGCGTTTCGGGATGGATGTAGAGAATTTCGGTCATAACTTCAGTTGGTAGTTGATAATTGACAGTTGACAGCTAACGTCAAAACATTGCCGCAACCCATTGTTTTAGTTGTCAACTGTCCACTGTCAATTGTCAACTAGTTAGCCGCCCTTCCCACACAGGCCTGGCGCCGTTCGGCACCGGCGGCAATCGCCCCAGTGCCAGCCATTTCTGCTCTGGCGAATGAAAATCCGAACCGGCGGACACCTGCAGATCAAAGTGTTGCCAGCATTCATCCAGCAACGCGGTCTGTTGCGGGGAGAGCCCGGGCATGGCCACTTCCAGGCCGTCGCCGCCGGCCTCCTTGAAACTGGCAAGAAACTGGCGCAGTTTTTTGCGCGTCATGCCGTAGGCCTGCGGATGGGCCAGCACCGCGGTGCCACCGGCGGCATGAATATCGGCAATGGCCTCTTCCAGGGTGCACCAGGGTGTCGCCACAAAAGCGGATTGGCCCTGCTTCAGGTAACGGTTGAAGGCGTGTCGGTGGTTGCGCACCCTGCCCGCTTCTTCAAGAAACCGGGCAAACAGAGGACGGCCCGGCGCATCGGTGCCCGCCAGTTCACAGGTACGCTCATAACTGTTGGCCAGGGTCGCAGCACGATCAAGACGGCGGCCAATCTCCCGGGCACGATTCACTCGTGCCTCTTGCTGGGCGGCAACTCTTTCCTGCAACTGCCCACAATCGGTATCCAGCCACAGCCCCAGCACATGGTATTCGCGGTTTTCGTGGCGCACGGACAGTTCGATACCGTTCACCAGGCTGATATCGTGCTGCCGGGCAGCCTCATGGGCCTCCGGCAACCCGGCCAGGGTATCGTGGTCCGTCAGGGCCAGACAGGTCACTCCGTAGTCCGCAGCCCTCGACACCAGCGCTGCAGGGCTTAGAATACCGTCGGACGCAGTACTGTGACTGTGCAGGTCGATTGTGTGGTTACGGGAGATAGCCGGATCCTCTCAAGGTGCTCGATGTGTCTGCAATGACTCTCAAATTCGTCATGCGGCCCTGTTACGGCAAGCCGACAACGGGAATCAAGGCGCAGGGTAGCATTTTTGAGCCCTTCACCGGCATCTTTAACGCCCTCCGGCTGCCATAAACTGATCAAACGGAATCCCGAATGAGCGAAAGCAACACCCCGGAACAGAACAGCAAGCCAGCCAGCGCCACGCCACCGAAGCAGGAAAGTCTGCTGGCCAATCTGCTGATCAATATCGCTATTCCCGCACTGATCCTGGCCAAACTCTCCGGGGATGACTGGCTGGGCACCAAGTGGGCCATCGTGGTGGCGCTGGCCTTCCCCCTGCTCTACGGCCTGCGGGATTTCCTGCAGAACGGCAAGGCCAATTTCTTCTCCGGCCTCGGCGTTGTCAGCATTCTGCTTACCGGCGGCATCAGCCTGATGGAGCTGGACGCCAAGTATATCGCCATGAAAGAGGCGGCCATTCCTGCCCTCCTGGGCATCGCAACGGTGGTATCCCTGCGCACCCGCTGGCCGCTGGTAAAAACCTTTCTCTATAACGACAAGGTGCTGGATACCGACAAGATCGCAGCCAAACTGGAAGACAATAACAACCTCGGCGCCTTCGAGCTGACCCTCAAACAGGCCTCCTGGATGGTGGCCGCCTCCTTCTTCCTGTCTTCGGTGCTCAACTACGTTCTGGCCAAGGTGATTCTGACCAGCCCGCCGGGCAGCGAGGCGTTCAATGCCGAGTTGGGCAAGATGACAGCCCTGAGCTACCCGGTTATTGTCGTGCCCTCCATGATTGTGCTGATTCTTGCCATGGTCTTTCTGTTTCGCCGCATCGGCAAGCTGACCGGGCTGAAGCTGGAAGACATCATGGCCGCACACCACCGTTAACCCTGAATAAAGAGCGAAACCATGCTGTACGCGATTATCAGTGAGGACGTGGCAAATTCCCTTCCCTTGCGTAAAGAGGCTCGGGCGGACCATCTCGCCCGCCTGGAAACCCTGAAAGAACAGGGGCGGCTGATACTGGCCGGCCCGCATCCGGCCATCGACAGCAACGATCCCGGTGAAGCCGGCTTCACCGGCTCATTGGTCGTCGCCGAATTCCCCTCGCTGGAAACCGCTCAACAATGGGCGGATGCCGATCCCTACATTGCTGCCGGCGTTTACGCTGGCGTGACGGTGAAACCGTTCAAGAAGGTACTGCCCTGACCTTCAGCTGGACAGATTGCCATTTTTTACAAAGACACCACGGCCCACAGCACGAAATGTGATTATGGTAGCGCCGCAACCCTGATGACTTCTCTAGACTGCGCGGCCTGACACGAAGGAGTAAAGACCCCCATGCTCGCAAGACTGGTTTGTTTCCTGGCAATAATGGTAGCCAGCCATACGGCTGTCGCCTCCACTGCCTGGGTAGATGACAGCATCTATGTACCGATTCGCTCATCTGCCAACCCCGCTGGCCGCATTCTCCACCGGGGCATCAAGAGCGGCACCCGCATCGAGTTTCTCGGTTTCGACGGTGACTGGGCAAAAATTCGCTACAAAGACATTGAAGGCTATATTGGCAAGCAGTACCTGAGCCAGAGCCCCACCGCTGAAATCATGCTGGAGCGAGCCAATCAGGCAAGCGAAGAAGCCAAGGCGGAAGCGGCGAAATTGCGCACTCAGCTGGCTGAGCTCAAAGGGGAGCATGAGGCACTTTCCGAGCAGTCCTCGGAACTGAAGAATGCCCTGAGCTCCCGTAGTGAAGAGCTGGAACAGCTGCAGGACGTGGCCTCTGACCCAATCCGCCTGGACCAGGCCAATCGACGCCTGAATGAGGAGCTAAGCCTGCTCCGTTCCGAGCTGGATCAAGTGAAAGGCGAGAACGTGATGCTGCGTAACAACAACACCTCCCAGCAATGGATTACCGGGGTCGGCATTCTGCTGCTCGGCCTGGTGGCCGGCATGATCATGCGCTCACGCTCAGGCCGCCGCCGCAATAGTGGCTGGGCGAACTGATCATCCACTGATTATCCCAGCTAAGGCCATGCCATTCCGGCATGGCCTTTCTGCTGCATCCAGGACCCCAACGCCCTGTATTTTCGGCAAAAATGACCGAAACGGACACGGGACATGCCCAAGCGCTTTGGGTAGCATGCCTGTTTACCCTGCTATTGACGACGACAGTTATGACTATCTGGCACAAGATTCGTGGCGCACTGGCCCTGGTGGGCATCCTGCTTAACACCCTTCTTCTCTGCCTTCCGCTTTACGTTTTTGCCCTGCTTCGGCTGGTGCTGCGCGGGGAAAAATCCCAGGTGGTATTGTCGAAAATACTGGTCTTCATCGCCGAGACCTGGATCGGCATCAATAACGCCATTATCGGCCTGACCAGTCAGGTGAAATGGAACATCACCGGCATGGACACCCTGGATCGTGATCAGTGGTATCTGGTCACCTGCAACCACCAGTCCTGGGCGGATATTCTGGTTCTGCAGCTCATCTCCAACCGCAGAATTCCCTTCCTGAAGTTTTTCCTCAAGCAGGAATTGATAAAGGTGCCGCTACTCGGCCTGGCCTGGTGGGCTCTGGACTTTCCTTTCATGAAGCGCTTCAGCAAGGCTGAGCTTGAAAAGAACCCATCCCTGAAAGGCAAGGACCTGGAAACCACCCGCAAGGCTTGCGAGAAATTTGCCTACTTCCCCACCTCGGTGATGAATTTTTTTGAGGGCACTCGCTTCGAGGCAGAAAAGCACGCCAAGCAGCAATCTCCCTACAAGCACCTGCTTAAACCCAAAGCCGGTGGCGCAGCCTTTACCCTTAATGCCATGTCAGGACATTTGCGAAATTTACTTGATGTGACCATTATTTACCCCCCGGAGGCACCCCGCTCTCTGCTGGCTTTTCTCGGCGGCGCCATGAATGAAGTTGACGTCATCGTTCAACAGCGCGTGATCCCCGCCTGGGCCTCGGAAGGCGACTACGAATCGGACCCGGAATTCCGCGCCCGATTCCAGCAATGGATTGGCGACCTCTGGGCGGAAAAGGATGCCTTACTGGAAAATAATAACGCCGGACGTACCACACCAGGCGCCTGACGCACCCCGCTTCAGCGTCAGGCATCGAGCGTCAAGCGTCTGGCGCCTTTTTGAGAATTGATATGTTTGGCCGATTTCTGAAACCACGCTGGCAGCACAGCAATCCCGACATGCGGCTCAAGGCCGTGGAACAACTATCCCCCGTTGACGACGAGGCCACTCTAGCCCGTCTTGCCCGCGGCGACTCCAACTCTCTGGTGCGAGCCGCCGCCAGCGGCAGAATTATGGACTTTTCACTGCTGGACGAAATCCACCAGCGTGACGAAGAGCCCTCGGTCCGCGAAGCCGCCTCCATGCGCATCATGGCACTGCTGGCCGGCACCGCGGATGGCGCCCCGAACAGCGAAACCCGATTGAGACTGATACGCCTCACCGGCAATCGCGAGGCGCTGGGCTTTATTGCCCGCAACAGCCCCGATGAGATGTGCCAACAGGCCGCCATTGAACGTCTTGATGATGACAATTTGTTGTTTGAACTGGCCCTGGAAAGCAGAACGGAGACCCTGCGCCTCGAAGCCGCCCAGCAGCTTCGCAGTCTCTATCTACTGAAACGTCTGAGCCGCGAAGGTCGCGACAAACGCGTCACCCGGTTGGCCCGGGAACAAGCCAAGGCCCTGCAAGAAAAAATTCAGCTGGAAGAGGCCGAGTCCGCACGAGTCGTGCAACTGGCCGACCGGCTGGAACAGCACGCTCGCCGCTCCGTCGACGCCCTTTATGGCCCGCGTCTGGAACAGCTGGAACAGCAATGGCAGGACAGCAGCAACCGGGCCACACCTGACCTGGCCGAGCGGGTTCAGCAGGCACTCCAGCAATGCCGCCATCAACTGGCGACGCTACAGGAGGAAAATCACCGCCAAGCACTGGCAGATACCGCCCGTGCAGAACGGGAAGCAGCCGCCCACAATCTGTATCAACTATTGAGTCAGAGCGACCCACAGGCCTGGGAAGACCAGTTGGGCGAGTTGCGCTCTGCCCTTGCCACCCAGAAGCGTCGCTGGGACAGCGCCAATGAGCAAGCCCCGGCGCCGGACAATGACAAACTGGCCTTCGAGGATCTGGTCAGTGCTTTCGAGCGCATGCTCAATCTGGCCGCCGATATTCTCGAAGCCCGCGATGATCCCGCTCGTCTGCACAGCCTGGCGGCCGAGTGGCCCACGGGATACCCCAAGCCACCATTGTTGACTACCCTCGTCCCCCCTGCCCGCGAAGAAAAGCCATCAACGGTCCGGGCTCGCCCCGCACCAAGCCCCCACATGGGGTTGCTGGTTGCTCTGAAGCGGGAGCTCCGCGACGGCAATCTGCGCCATGCCAACCGTCTCTGGCACAAGGCTCAGGCGATCATCGACGAGCAAAGTGATCCGGCTCTGGCCAGCCAGCTGAAAAAACTGGAAGCCCGCCGTGCCGAACTGCAGGACTGGCACCGCTTTGCTGCCGAACCGAAGAAGGTGTCGCTGTGCGAATCCATGGAGGCCCTGGCCGAGAGCAGCATGGATGCCCCGCAACTGGCTTCCGCCATCCAGGCGCTTCACGATGAATGGCGCGCCTTGATGAGCTCCGATCAGGATGAGGATCAGGCACTGTGGGATCGCTTCAAGGCCGCCTCTGATCGAGCCTATGAGCCTTGCCAGGCACATTTTGCCGAGCAGGACGCGCTGCGCCAGAGCAATCTGGAAAAACGTCGCCAGCTTTGCGAGCAACTCGAGCAATTTATTGACGCGCAGGACTGGAGCCAAGCCGACTGGCAAGGCATCTGGCAAATCCGCCAACAGGCACCGAAAGACTGGAAAGCGATTCAACCGGTGCGCTTTACTCATGCTCGTGAGGTACAGAAACGCTTCTCCGCCATCCTGTCCGGCCTGGACGAAAGGCTGAAGGACTATATCGAGGCCGCCGAAACCTCTCGGCAGGCCCTGATCACCCAGGCAAAAAACCTGGCCGAGCTAAATGATGTTGGCGAAGCCACCCGGCAAGCGCAGCAATTACAGAAGCAATGGCGCGACACCCCCTGGTTACCGCCGGCCCAGCATCGCGCCGGCCAGAAAAAATTCAAGAAGGCCATGGATGCCCTGTTTGCCGAGCGCAATCGCCAGCATGCCGAGCGAAAGGCGGAACAGGAAACCCGCTCACAGGAAGCGCAAGGTGCAGTCACACAACTGGAAAGCTGCCTGGATGCGCCTTTTTCAAGGGAAGGTGCCCACGCTTTAAAAGAGGCGCTGCACGCACTTGAGCAATTCAACAGCTCCGCCCTGCCCCAGTCTCTGAGTCGCCAGGCTCAGCAACTTCGGCGTCGTGCCCGTGAAAGGCTCGACCGCCTGACTGAATGGGAGCACTGGCAAGCTCTGCAGCAGACGGTAGAAAGTCTTTCTGAAGTGAATGAATGTGGTGACGAATCGCTGACATTGGCGGTTGCCTTCGAGGCACTGGCCGGCGTACCCAGCCCGGAAGCCGAGCGACAGCGCCGCCTTCAATGGCAACTGGAGAAACTGCCCTCGGCCATGAAGCAGCAAGAGTTTGCCGCCCTGGACGAAATGGCTCGCCTGTTGAAGGACCACGATCAACCGGTCTCTGTCCCCGTGCGCAATCGCCTGCACCAGGCCCTGGCCGTGCTGGAGCCCGGCAGTGAGTAATCTGCTAACCCGCTTTGCCCGCACCCCGAGAGGACTGCGCTGGTTCCTGAATCTTTACGGCCCCTATCTCGGCGCCGGTGTGCGGGTGGACTATCTGGCGGAAGACTTTCGCGAGCTGAAGGTGTCCATGGGGTTGCACTGGTACAACCGCAATTATGTGGGCACCCATTTTGGTGGCAGCCTCTATTCCATGGTGGACCCGTTCTACATGCTCATGGTCATGAACGTGCTGGGGCGGGATTTTATCGTCTGGGACAAGGCTGCCGAGATTGATTTCATCAAGCCTGGCACCGGGCGGGTCCATGCCCGCTTCCAACTAACTGATACCATGCTGGAAGAGATCCACCAGCACACTGCCGATGGCAACAAATACCTGCCTTGCTGGCCAGTGATCATCGTCAACGATGACGGCGAGACAGTGGCCAAAATCAACAAGACGCTCTATATACGCAAGAAGCCCCGCAGCTGATCTTGTCGTGGGAGCCATCCCTCATGATGACGCTGATTGATCTGAAAAGCGCCAATGGTTCGCCATGCAAGCATGGCTCCTACAGTGTCGTCTTCAGGGTATGGCCTTAGCCCACGGCCCCTTCCAGGCTCACTTCCAGCAACTTGCCCGCTTCCACGGCAAACTCCATGGGCAGTTCCTTGAACACCTCTTTACAGAAGCCGTTCACGATCATGGAGACCGCTTTTTCCGGGTCGATACCGCGCTGGCGGCACAGGAACATCTGGTCGTCACTCACCTTGGAGGTGGTGGCCTCGTGTTCGATGGTGGCCGAGGGGTTCTTCGACTCGATGTACGGGAAGGTGTGCGCGCCGCAGGTGTCGCCCAGCAGCAGGGAGTCGCACTGGGTGAAGTTGCGGGCGTTTTCTGCCCGTGGGCTGATCCGTACCAGGCCGCGGTAGCTGTTGCTGCTGCGGCCGGCGGAGATGCCCTTGGAAATAATGGTGCTCTTGGTGTTCTTGCCCAGGTGGATCATCTTGGTGCCGGTGTCCGCCTGCTGCATGTGGCGGGTCAGGGCCACGGAGTAGAACTCACCGATGCTGTTGTCACCACGCAGGATCACGGACGGATACTTCCAGGTGATGGCGGAGCCGGTTTCCACCTGGGTCCAGCTGATCTTGCTGTTGTCGTGGGCAACACCGCGCTTGGTGACGAAGTTGTAGATGCCACCTTTGCCGTTTTCGTCGCCCGGGTACCAGTTCTGCACCGTGGAGTACTTGATCTCGGCGCCGGGCAGGGCGACCAGCTCAACCACGGCCGCGTGCAGCTGGTTCTCGTCCCGCTGGGGTGCGGTGCAGCCTTCCAGGTAGCTCACATGGCTGCCTTCATCGGCGATGATCAGGGTGCGCTCGAACTGGCCGGTGTTGGCTTCGTTGATGCGGAAGTAGGTGGACAGCTCCATGGGGCAGCGCACGCCCTTGGGGATATAGACGAAGGAGCCATCAGAGAACACGGCACTGTTGAGGGCGGCATAGAAGTTGTCGCCCTTGGGTACCACGCTCCCCAGATATTTCTTGATCAGCTCCGGGTGATTCTGGATCGCCTCGGAAATGGAGCAGAAGATCACCCCGGCTTCCCACAGCTTCTCTTTAAAGGTGGTAAACACGGAGGAGGAGTCGAACACCACATCCACGGCGACGCCGGCCAGCATCTCCTGCTCATGCAGGGGAATGCCCAGTTTTTCATAGGTGGCGAGCAGCTCCGGGTCCACCTCATCCAGACTCTTCGGGGCGTCATCCAGGCTCTTGGGCTTGGAATAGTAGGACACCTTGTTGAAGTCGATAGGGTCGTGGTGCAGGTGGGCCCAGCCCGGGGAGGGCATTTCCTGCCATTTGCGGTAGCTGTCCAGGCGCCATTCGAGCATCCATTCCGGCTCTTCTTTCTTGGCGGACAGGAATCGGATGACTTCCTCGCTCAGCCCGGGGGGCAGGGTTTCGGTGTCCACCGTGGTGGAGAAACCGGCCTCGTAGTTGGAGCGAATCAGTTTGTCCAGTTCAGCTTGGCTCATAGGTCAGGGCCTGATGTTGAATACCAGAGTAATTTAGTCAGGTATTATACGCCATTCGTGAGCGCTGTCGACCATCGACCATATAGAGGCGGGCTTTCGACCGGCTCCCGGTGGCGGCAGGGCGGCAGGCCCGTGGCGGGGCGGCAACGGTATCATAATTCACCCTGCTTGCGTATAATCCGCCGGTTCCAAAGGGGTGGTTGTGGTTCTTGCGTTCGCAAGGTTGCCGGATTGCCCCTTCTCTGCCTGGAGGAGCTTGTTTTGGGTTCCCGGGGACCATTTAACGTAAATTCTGGAGTGAACTGACTGATGGCTGTTGAGCGCACCCTCTCTATCATCAAGCCTGATGCCGTGGCCAAGAACGTAATTGGCGACATCGTATCCCGTTTCGAGAAGGCCGACCTGAAAGTGGTTGCCATGAAAATGGTACACCTGAGCGACGAGCAGGCTGGTGGCTTCTACGCTGAGCACAAGGAGCGCCCCTTCTTCAAGGATCTGGTGTCCTTCATGACCAGCGGTCCGGTAATCGTACAGGTTCTGGAAGGCGAAGACGCCGTAGCCAAGAACCGTGACCTGATGGGTGCTACCAACCCGAAGGATGCGGAAGCTGGAACCATCCGTGCCGATTTCGCTCAGACCATTGACGAAAATGCGGCGCACGGCTCTGACTCTGCCGAGTCTGCTGCCCGTGAAGTGGCTTATTTCTTCGCTGACGAAGAACTCTGCCCGCGCACCCGCTAAAACAGCCGGTGCACTGTCTGCCACGGCGCCTGCCGTGGCAGACTTGTATACAGACTGACTAAACAGTCTGACTGGAGAATGCTATGACAACCCAACAGAAGGTCAATCTGCTCGGTCTTTCCCGTCCGCAAATGGAAGAATTCTTCCTGGAAATGGGCGAGAAGAAGTTCCGTGCCCAGCAGGTACTCAAATGGATCCACCACCATCAGGCGGATTCCTTCGAGCAAATGACCGATGTGGGCAAGGCATTGCGCCAGAAACTCTCCGAGGTGGCGGAAATCCGTGGCCCGGATGTAGCTCATGAAAGCATCAGCCGTGACGGCACCCGCAAATGGGTGTTCGAACTGAGCGGCGGTGGTTCTGTGGAAACCGTTTTTATCCCTGATGGTCGCCGCGGCACTCTGTGCGTGTCGTCCCAGGTCGGCTGTGCCGTGGATTGCAGTTTCTGCTCCACCGGCAAGCAGGGTTTCCAGCGCGACATGACCAGCGCCGAGATCATCGGCCAGGTGTGGCAGGCCAGCCGCGCTTTTGGTCCCCGTCGCAATCTTGGCGAACACCCCATCACCAATGTGGTGATGATGGGCATGGGCGAACCCATGCTCAATTATGACAATGTGCTTACCGCCATGCGCATCATGAAAGATGACCTGGGTTACGGTATCGGCAAGAAGCGCATCACCCTCTCTACCTCCGGCCATATCCCGAGGATGGACCAGCTCAGCCAGGATCTGGATGTGTCGCTGGCCGTCAGCCTGCACGCACCCAATGACGAGCTGCGTAACGAACTAGTGCCGCTGAACCGCAAGTACCCGCTGAAAGAACTGATGGCGGCCTGCAAGCGCTACAGCGACAACATCACCCATCGTCATAAAACCATTACCATGGAATACGTGATGCTGCGTGATGTGAACGACAAACCGGAGCATGCCCGTCAGCTGGTCAAGCTGCTTAACGGCATTCCGGTGAAGGTCAATCTGATCCCGTTCAATCCTTTTCCCCATGCCGGTTATGAACGGTCACGGAAAAGCGATATTCTGGAGTTTCATAAGTACCTGAATGACAATGGATTGCTGACTACCGTAAGGACAACGCGCGGTGACGATATTGATGCCGCCTGTGGTCAGCTGGTGGGGCAGGTGCAAGATCGGACCCGGCGCAGTGAGCGCTGGAAGCAATCCATTTTTCACCGCTCCGAACAAACCGATAACAACACAGCGCAAGCGCAATGAGACGTTTTTTTCGGGTTTTTCCAGGCTTGCTGATCGCAAGTCTGTTGGCTACCGGGTGTGTGACGGTGGATTCGGGGCAACGGGAAGTCAAAGTGGACGATGCGGTAACCAGCCGTGTTGCCGCGGGCCTGCAGTATATGCAGCAGGGCAATCCTTCCGAGGCGCGCCGGCATTTCTCCCGGGCTCTTGCCCACAACGATGACAGCGCGGTGGCGCACAACGCCATGGCTCTGCTCTACAAATACGAAAATGACCCCGAACGGGAAGAGTTTCATTACAAGAAAGCGTTACGGGCAGATCGCAACTTTGCTCCGGCGCTGAATAATTACGGCACCATGCTTTACAGTCGTGGTGCTTACCAGGACGCACTGGAAAAATTCGAGCGCGCTGCCAATGATCCTTCCTACCAGGGTCGAGGCAGCGCTTGGGCCAACATGGGCAGGTGTTATCGCCAGCTGGGCAATGATGACGCCGCGGAAAAGGCCTTTGTCAAAGCGATTCGCCTCGACCCCAGGGCCGTAACACCGAACCTGGAACTGGCCGAACTGTACCAGCGGCAAGATCGCATGCGACTTGCCTGGGATTACTACCAGCAGTATCTACAGCGCAGTGGTCGGCAGAGTGCCCGATCCCTGTGGCTCGGCATCCGTCTGGCAAGTAGGTTGGGTCACGAAGATCAGCAGTCCAGCTATGAGCTGGCACTGGAAAACATGCATCGCCGCTCCGGAGAATACCGTGAGTGGCAGAATTGGAAAGCCTCTCAGGAGAGCGGGAAATGAGCGATAACATGGTCGTGCTACCGGGTGAACGTTGTCGCAAAGCCCGTGAGGCACTGGGCTGGACCCCTGCCGAAGCGGCGAAGAAGATGCATCTCTCCCAGAGTTACCTGGTAGCCCTGGAAGCGGATGACTACGAGCGTTTGCCTGAGGCAACCTTCGTCAAGGGTTACCTGAAGAATTACGCCAGGTTACTCGGCTTGCCAGCGGATGAAATTGCCAACACCTTCCAGCAGATAGTTAACGATGATGCTTTCGATAAGCCGCTGGATCTGCCGAAAATGGCGCCGCCGCCGTCCGTGTGGCGCAAGCCGTTGCTGGCGGTAGTGGCCCTGCTGGTTGTGGTGGCGCTGCTGATCTGGCTGTGGCCTGAAGAAGAAGCGCTGGCGCCGTTGTCTACCTCCGGAATGAATGCGCCTGAAGAACGTGTTTCTCTGCAGGCTGATGAAGAGGTCGGCGGCGAAACTGGCCCTTTTCCCGGTGAGCCGGAATCGGCGCCAGAGCAGGGCGCCGGTGACGAGCTTTCCCCCCAGTCCCTTTACGATACTGCCAACGACGCCCAGCCTGAAGACACCGGGGCGGCGGCAGACGGTAACAGTGCCGAGAGTCTAAATAGTGTAGAGAGCAGCGACGAGCCTGCCCCGAGCATGTTGGCCGAAAACGGCCTCGACCGCCTGCTGATGGCGTTTTCCGGCAATTGCTGGATCAGCGTCAAGGACGCCACTGGCCGCACCTTGCGCCAGGGTGAACAGCAGGGCGGCGCCGCGTTGCAACTGGATGGCAAAGCGCCGTTCAGCCTGACTCTGGGCGATGCCGGGGCCGTTGATGAACTGATTCTCAATGGCGAGGTTGTCACCTTGCCGACGAATTCCCCCGGTACAGTTGTGCGAGTCTCCATTCCCTGATTCGCGAGGGTAGAAACACCATGGAACCGGAAGTCAAAATCCAGCGCCGCAAGACCCGGCAGATTTTTGTCGGCAACGTCCCCGTGGGCGGCGATGCCCCCATCTCCGTGCAAAGCATGACCAATACCGAAACCTGCGATGTGGACGCCACCGTTGGCCAGATCCGCCGCTTGCAGGATGCCGGTGTGGATATCGTGCGCGTCTCGGTGCCCAGCATGGACGCCGCCGACGCCTTCGGAAAGATTCGTCAGCAGGTGGATGTGCCGCTGGTGGCGGATATCCACTATGACTACAAGATTGCCCTGGCTGTGGCAGAGCGTGGCGTGGATTGCCTGCGTATCAACCCGGGCAATATCGGCCGCGAAGATCGTATCAAGGCAGTGATCCAGTGCGCCAAGGACAAGGGTATCCCGATTCGTATTGGCGTGAACGCCGGCTCCCTGGAAAAGGAGCTGCAGCGTAAATACGGTGAGCCCACGTCCGATGCGCTGGTGGAATCCGCCATGCGCCATGCGGATATTCTCGACCGCTATGATTTTCAGGACTTCAAGGTCAGTGTGAAGGCCTCCAATGTCTTCATGACCCTGCAGGCCTACCGTAAATTGTCTGCCCAGCTGGAACAGCCGTTGCACCTGGGTGTGACTGAAGCGGGTACCTTCCGCTCCGGCACGGTGAAATCCGCTGTGGCGCTGGGCGCTCTGCTGATGGAAGGCATTGGCGATACCATCCGCATTTCCCTGGCTGCCGATCCGGTGGAGGAAGTGCGCGTGGGCTTCGACATTCTGAAAAGCCTGAACCTGCGCAAGAAAGGCGTGAACATCATCGCCTGCCCAAGCTGCTCCAGGCAGAACTTCGACGTGATCAAGACCGTCAACGAGCTGGAAGCGCGCCTGGAAGATATCAACGAGTCCGTGGACCTGGCGGTGATTGGTTGCCTGGTCAACGGTCCCGGCGAAGCCCGGGAAGTAGACGTGGGCCTGACCGGGGGCACACCTAACAATCTTGCGTATCGGGACGGTGAAAAGAGTCATCACATCACCGCGGACAATCTGGTCGATGAACTGGAACGCATGGTTCGGGCCAAGGTGCAGAAACAGCGTGACGACGAAGCCAAAGGCATTATCGCAAGAAGTGAATGACAGGTCGGACGTCGAGAGTCTGATGTCAGACGCCTGAAGCCTGAAGGCTTTCGCGTCAGACGTCTGACATCAGACGTCCGACTTTTTTACCAAGGAATTTTCGTGAGCAAGAAAATCACCTCCATCCGCGGGATGAACGACATCCTGCCGGAACAGACGGGTCTCTGGCAGTGGCTGGAAGACAAGGTCCGCGCTGTGCTGGCCAGCTACGGCTACCAGGAAATCCGTATGCCCGTGGTGGAACAGACCGACCTGTTCAAGCGCAGCATCGGCGAAGTCACTGATATCGTCGAAAAAGAGATGTACACCTTCGATGATCGTAACGGCGACAGCCTGACCCTGCGTCCGGAGGGTACCGCCAGCTGCGTACGTGCCTGTGAGCAGCACGGCATGCTGTATAACCAGACCCAGCGGCTCTGGTACACCGGCCCCATGTTCCGTCATGAGCGTCCCCAGGCTGGCCGGTATCGTCAGTTTCACCAGATTGGCGTGGAAGTGTTCGGCATCACCGGTCCGGACATCGATGCGGAAGTGATTCTGCTCACCGCCCGTCTCTGGAAAGCCCTGGGCCTGGCCGACAAGGTCACCCTGGAGCTCAATTCCCTGGGCGACAGTGACGACCGGGCCCGTTATCGCGACGCCCTGCTGGATTACCTGAAGACCCATTTCGAACAGCTGGACGAGGATTCGCAGAAACGCCTCGAGCGCAGCCCCCTGCGGGTGCTGGACAGCAAAGACCCGGGTACCCGCGAAGTGCTCAAGGATGCGCCGCAGCTGGCGGATTACCTCAATGAAGACGCCCGCGAGCATTTTGATGGCCTGAAAGCCTTGCTCGATGCCAACGGCATTGCTTATAAAGTGAACCCCTACCTGGTGCGGGGCCTGGACTACTACGGCAAGACCGTGTTCGAGTGGACCACCGACGCCCTCGGCGCCCAGGGCACCGTCTGTGCCGGCGGTCGCTATGATGGCCTGGTGGAGCAGCTGGGTGGCAAACCGACTCCCGGTGTGGGCTTTGCCATGGGCGTGGAACGACTGATTCTGCTGATCGAGCAGGAAAAGCCGGAACTGTCGGCCGCCGTGGACGTCTATGTAATGGCCATGGGTGATGCACTGACCCCCGCCATGGCGCTGGCCGAGCAACTGCGCGATGCCATGCCAGGTCGTGGCATTCAGCTCCATTGCGGCGGCGGAAGTTTTAAAAGCCAGATGAAAAAGGCAGACCGCAGCGGTGCGGCCGTCGCCCTGATCATGGGCGAAGATGAACTGGCCAGTGGGGTCGTCACGGTGAAGCCGTTGCGCGGCCAAGGTGAGCAGCAGCAGGTTGCACAGGGCGATGTCACCAACGCACTGATATCGTTTCTGGAATAAATAGGCAGCTTGTAGTTTGCTACCCCCGGCGTTGATTTGTGCACCGGAACAAACGAAATACCCAAGCGTCAGGAAGAACACTTCCCGGCAATAAAAACGAAAGGAGAGCAGGGTGGTCGATTACATCCGCGACGAAGAAGAACAGGTCGAACGCATCAAGGCCTGGTGGCAGGAAAACGGTACCGCTGCAGTGATTACTGTAGTGCTGGCGGTGGCTGCGCTGATTGGCTGGCGTCAATGGCAGGGTCATCAGGGTGAGCAGGCTTCTGAAGCGTCAGCTCACTACCAGGTCATGGTGGAAGCCCTGTCCGCCAACCCCATGGATGCGGCGGTCATCAACGACAAGGCCGACCTGCTGATGGAGGACTTCTCCAGCAGCGCCTATGCGGATTACGCCCGCCTGGCCAAGGCCAACCTGGCTGTGCAGGACGCGGACTACGACAAGGCTGTGAGCTTCCTGCAGCCGGTGGCCGATGATGGTGCCACCGATGAGCTGAGCTACACCGCCAGCTTGCGTCTGGCCCGGGTGTTCCTGCAGCAGCAGGCCTGGGACAAGGCCGATGACCTGCTCGGCAAAAGCTTTCCGTCGGCCTTTAACGGCATGGCGCTGGAGCTGAGAGGCGATGTGGCCAAGGCCCAGGGCGAGGCAGAACAGGCCCGCGATCTTTACACACAGGCCCTGGATGTCCTGCAGGACGGTGGTGAAAAAGACCGTGTGCAGATGAAACTGGACGACCTGAAGAGCTAAATGAAATATTTCCTTCTCCCCGTGATTTTGGCCAGCCTCGTGCTGGCCGGCTGTAGCTCCAACCCCAATGCCATTGAGCCCAATGACTTGCCGAAATTCGAGGCCAGCTACAAGGTCAAGCGGCTCTGGAAAGAGGGCGTCGGCAACGGGGTGGAGGACAGTCAATTGTCCCTGCGCCCGGCGGTGACCGAGCAACAGGTATTTGCCGGTGATGTGTTTGGCGATGTCTATGCGGTCAGCCGCGACAAGGGCAAGCGCCAGTGGCGGGTGAAAACCGAGGACCGCATTGCCGGTGGCTTCTATGCCGGCTACGGCATGGTGCTCTACGGTACCCGCGAGGGGGTGGCCGTGGCCCTGTCCATGGAAACCGGCGATACCCTCTGGCGCACCACGCTTTCCGGCGAAGCCCTGGCGATTCCCGCCAGTGACGGCAATGTTGCTGTATTCCAGACCCAGGATGGCCATGTGACGGCCCTGGATGTGGAAAGCGGCGAGCAGCTGTGGGACTACGAGACCCCGGTGCCCACCCTGACCCTGCGCGGGCTGGCGCAGCCTACCCTGGATAACGGCAAGGCCTACGCCGGTTTTGCCAACGCCAAGCTGGCGGCGCTGGATCTGGAGAACGGTATCCCGCTGTGGGAGCAACGTATCGCCGAACCCACCGGACGCTCCGAACTGGACCGCCTGGTGGATGTGGACAGCAACCTGATCGTGGAAGGCGGTGGCGTGTTCGCCGTGACCTTCCAGGGCAAGGCGGCAGTGGTGGACCAGGAAAATGGTCGCCCCTACTGGGAAAAGGAACTGTCCAGCGCGCAGATCATCAGTGCCAGCAATGGCAGCCTGTTCGTGGCTGACGACACAGGCGTGGTACGTGCCCTGGATATGCGCAGTGGTACGGTTCTGTGGAAGCAGGACAAGCTCTATGGTCGCCGTCTTACCGGTACCGCAGTACAGGGCAATCACGTGGTGATTGGCGATTTCGAAGGCTATCTGCACTGGCTGGATGTGGACGATGGCAGCATCGTTGCCCGCAAACGCCACGACTGGGATGGCTTTGCCGGCACCGCCGTGAGCTACGATGGTGTCCTCTATGTGCTCAGCTATGACGGCAAACTGGCCGCGTACCAACTGAAAGAACGTTAATCTCAACAAGAGGGAGCGGCCAAGTGGCCGCTCCCATTGCGCCTGCCCCTGTTTTCCTGATTTTCTTCTCTCCGCCTCTATCACCGAATTGCGTTACCATAGCGCCCAGACATCCTTGCAGAGACAACTATGAAACCGGTCATCGCCCTGGTGGGGCGGCCCAATGTGGGCAAATCCACCCTGTTTAACCGACTTACCCGTACCCGTGACGCTTTGGTAGCGGATTACCCGGGCCTGACCCGTGACCGAAAGTACGGTGACGGTCGGCTGGGGGATTATCTGTATACCGTTGTGGATACCGGTGGCATCGGGGAAAACGACGATGGCATCGACGCGCCCATGACAGAGCAGTCATTGTTGGCGGTAGGTGAGGCGGACCTGGTGTTGTTCCTGGTCGACGGTCGGGCCGGCCTGACCGCGGCCGATGAGCAGATTGCCATGGAGCTGCGCAAGCTCCCCAAGCCCACCTATCTGGTGGTGAACAAGACCGACGGCATCGATCCGGATACGGCCATGGCGGATTTCTATGCCCTGGGCCTCAGCGACGTGCTGCCCATCGCGGCTGCCCATGGTCGTGGCGTGCGCAGCATGATCGAAATCATATTGGCGGCATTTCCAGATCTGGAACCCTATTACGATGAACAGGGTGAGCCGGTGGATACCAGTGACGGCAGCATTCGCGTGGCCGTGCTGGGTCGCCCCAATGTGGGCAAATCCACCCTGATCAACCGCATGCTGGGGGAAGAGCGTGTGGTGGTATTCGACCACGCCGGCACCACCCGGGATTCCATCGAGATTCCCTTCGAGCGCATGGAAAAGGCTTATACCCTGATTGATACCGCTGGGGTACGCCGCCGTGGCAAGGTTGCCGAAACCGTGGAAAAGTTTTCCGTGATCAAGGCGCTGCAGGCGGTGGATGCCGCCCAGGTGGTGGTGCTGGTGATCGATGCCCGGGAAGGCATCACCGATCAGGATCTCCACCTGCTGGGCTATGTGCTCGATAGTGGCCGCGCCCTGATGATTGCAGTGAACAAGTGGGATGGTCTGGATGCGGACCACAAGGAACGGGTGCGCGTGGAACTGGGGCGCCGCCTGGAATTTGCTCCCTGGGTGAAGATCAAGTTCATCTCTGCGCTGCATGGCACCGGGGTGGGTGATCTGTGGGGCATGATTGAAAAAGCCTGGGACTCGGCCTTTATCAAGGTGGGCACCAACGAGATGACGCGCATCATGGAAAGCATTACCGCCGGTCATCCGCCGCCGCGTAATGGCCGTTTCCGCGCCAAGCTTCGTTACGCGCACCTGGGTGGTAATAATCCGCCTACGATTATCTTGCACGGTAATCGTACCGAATCTCTGCCGATCAGCTACAAACGCTTTCTGGAAAACCGCTTTCGCGAGTTGTTGAAACTGGACGGCACGCCCATCCGGCTGGAATTCAAATCCGGTTCCAATCCTTTTGAAGGGCGCAAGAACACACTGACGGATCGCCAGGTGCACAAGCGCAAGAGAATGATCAAACGCTTCAAGAAGTAACCCCGCTGCACGGGGGAGGGGGCCACATCAAACGTCGGGGATCGTGGGGCAAATACTGGGGGCAAGGCCTGCTGGGGTTGGCCTGTGCGCAGGGCGTGCAGGGCATGGAGCCGATGATGCCGCTGGCCGATGAGCCGGCAATGGTGCTGACCCCAGCCCGGGTCAGCCAGCCCCAGTCTGAAGCGCCCGCCAGTGTCACCGTCATCGACCGTAACCTGATCGAAGCCAGCGGCGCCCGGGAACTCTACGAGGTGCTGCGGCTGGTGCCGGGCATGTCCGCGGTCAAAGTAGATGGCAACGTACCCACGGTGGCCTACCACGGCACCCAGGCCCGGGATTCGCGCCGCATGCTGGTGTTGCTGGACGGCCGCAGCCAGTATCAGCCCGGTCTGGCGCGGGTGAACTGGAACGACATGCCCGTGGACATCCGCGATGTGGAGCGCATCGAAGTCACCCGTGGCCCGGCAGCGGCTGCCTACGGTGCCAACGCCTTCACCGCTGTCATCAATATCATTACCCGCGATCCCCGCGATATCAGCAAGCACACCCTGGCGGTGCAAGGCGGCAATAACGCCATCCGCGATGGCTATGCCTCCGCCGCAGGGCGGACGGGCACAGATGCCTGGCGAGCGTCCCTGTCACGGCGCGCGGATGACGGCTACGACGAACCCTTTGAAGGCCGCCAGCTCAATGACGACAAACGGATTGAAACTCTCAATGGCGAATGGGTCCGTGAACTGGACCCGCGCAATACCCTGATCATGCAGGCCGGCGGCAGCCAGAACCGCCTGGAGCGGCAACAGGAAGGCGGGGTGCAGGATATCGGCATCTACCAGCAGGACCCGGTACAAAAAGGCCAGCGAGCCTTTGCCTCCCTGCAATGGCAGCATGCCTTCGACCAGCACCACCAGTTGCAGATTACCGGCTATGGCCAGTACACCCGCGACGTAACGGATTTCTCGGTCTGCTATCTGGACCCTCTGACCGGGCAGCCTGGGCCGGGCGGCGGGGTGCTGTTTTCCCGGGAGCTACGTGAGCTGTATCTGGAAAATAACCGGGACGTGGGCGCCACCTTTGCGGCGGCACAGAGTGATCCGGATTTTGCCAACCGGTACGCTAGCCTGCAGTCCGCCAATGCGCCTTTCTGTGCCGCCAGCGCGCTGGATATCGAGGAAGAGCGTTACGACCTGGAAATCCAGGACACCCTGCAAATGGGTGATCGGGTACGGCTGGTCAGCGGTCTGAACCTGCGCCACGACCGGGTCAGCTCCGACAGTTATCTGTCCGGCACCTACGACAATGTCAGTTACCGCGCCTTTGGCAATCTGGCAGTAGATCTGCTGCGCCCGGTGACCCTCAATCTGGGCGGCTACTGGGAGCGTGACAGCATCTCCGGCCAGCATTTCAGCCCCCGGCTGGGGCTCAACTGGCGAGCGGCGCCGGGGCACAGCTTCCGCTATGTGTTTTCCAGGGCCCTGCGCACCCCGGATATCTACGAAGACCAGGCGCGCACCAATATCCGCGCCCGGGAACTGTCATCGCCCTTTGCCGACAATACCGAAGCCCTGCTGGGCTGGGCGCCGGCCAGTTTCTTTATTACCCAGACCAGCCCCGGCACTCTCAAGCCTGAGCGCATTCGCTCCTGGGAACTGGGCTATTACGGCCAGTTCCCAGGCCTGGAGCTGGATGTGCGCTATTTCCAGGAAGAGCTCACTGACCTGCTCAGCCATGCCCTCAACCCCTTCGAGTTCGAACCCAACAACGAAGGCCGGGTGGACCACCAGGGCACGGAGGCCCAGCTGAGCTGGCGGCCCGGTGTGAATCACTTGCTGCGCCTTACCGGTGCCCACATCCATACCCGCGTCAACAAGAAGACCGAGGGGCGTCTGGCGGCCCGTGACAGCGCCAGTGCCCTGTGGGCCTGGCAGCTGAGCCAGCATTGGGGATTGTCCAGCGCCTATTACCTGGCCAACGACTACAACGACAATGTGTTCGAGCGCCTGGATCTGCAGGTGCGTTTCCGGCACCGGGTGATCGACACGGAGCTGGAATGGAAGGGCGTGGTACAGCATGCCCTGAACAAGGAACCGGTGGTCTTCGAGGAAAACCGCTATCAGGAAGACCGTTTCTGGTTGGGACTGGCGGTGAGGATATAAAGGGCCTGTTCGCGCTATGTCTGTGGCCCCTGTTGCACCCCAAAATGCGCAAATCTAGGCGCTAGGAGTAATGTTTGGTTATTCCAAATGAACGACGAGCAACAACGAGTGGCGCATTTTGGGGTACAACCCGAGGGGCTGGGCCCTTTTTCCGCTCAGCAGCGCCAGACGATATTTATGTAGAGCAACTACACGGCATATCGTCTGACACCACTGGACAAAAAAATGACTCCAGCAGGGGCCACAGACATAGCGCGAACAGGCCCTGATATGAAACGGCAGGGACGCCTCATCCTTTTGTTGTGGCTGGCCTGGCTGGCGCCGTCCCTGTGCGCCCAGACCCCGCTGCCGGTGCATGTGCTTGCCGAGGATGGGCCCTTCCGCGACAGTTTTATTCAGGCGCTGGACGACGCCGCCACGCCATCGATTACCCGGGTGGCCGATCCCACACAGGCAGAGTTGCTGATCGCCATCGGTGATCAGGTGTTCCGGCGTGCTCAGAAACTGGACAAGCCATTACTGGGTGTCTATGTGAGCCGGTCAGCGGTCACCCTGGCCAAGCGCAAACGATGCCAGTGTGAGGGCATCTGGGCCGGCGTGGCATTGCACGATCAGCTGGCCATGCTGGAGATCATGATGCCCCTGGCGCGCCGCGTGGGGGTGATTATCGGCCCGCACAGTGCCTGGACACCGGGCATGGTGCAGGATTATCAGGGTCGCCTGGGGCTGACCGCACTGCCGGTCTCGTCGGTGGATGAGATGGGAGATCGCCTGCGCGAAAGTCTGGCCAGGTTTGATGCCCTGGTGTTACCGGTGGATGGCGAGTTGTTTGGTCCCGGTACCGCCAAGCTGGTGTTGCTGACCAGCTACCGGCTGCGTCGCCCGGTGTTCGGTCCCGATCATGCCTATGTGCAGGCGGGGAGCGTGGCCAGCCTGTATGCCAGCGGTGCGGATCTGGTCGCCGAGACGCTGGTGCATCTGCAATTTTTCCAAAGCAGCAAGCGGTTGCGGCGTTCCGGCTTTGTGCATACCCCCACCGTTGCTGTGAATGAGCACGTGGCCAACAGCTTCGACATGGTGTTTCACGACATCGACTCCCTTCGTGAAGCCCTGGAGGTTTCTCCATGAGAGAGGGCATGAAAGAAACCATGAAAAAAGGGGCGGGCATCCGCAAGCAGCTGCAGCTTCTCGGGCTGATTCCGGCCCTGATCATGCTGTTGCTGCTGTTGGTGGCGCTGACCTGGCAGCGCTTCGAGGATGCCGATCGGGATTTGCGTGAACTGGGCAGCTACCTGGCCCAGCAGATTGCCTCCTCGTCGGAGTATGGGGTGCTGGCAGGTAACTATGATGATCTGCGCCGCCAGGCACGCCTGGCCATGCAGCAGGCAGACCTGCAATACGTGGTCTTCCACGACGGTGAAGGCAAGGTGTTGCTCTACGAGGGGCGTGGTCAACGTCAGGACCATGCCGACGTGCTGGAATTCCACTCCGGCATTTATCGCCAGCCGGTATCCGATAGCGATTTGTTGGAAGGGGCAGAGAGCGACAGCCAGCCCGAGCGAATCGGCGAAGTGGTGCTGGGCATGTCCAGTGCCCGGCTACTGGCGCGGCAGAAGGAGATCCTGCTGGCAAGCCTGTTGCCGGCCCTGTTCGCTACCATCATCGGCCTTTGGATCGCCCATTACCTGGCCCGCCAGATTGCTTCCCCGCTGGGCTATCTGTCCGGCCTGTTGCGCACCCTGCGCAATGGCGATTATCGGGTCCGCGGCCGCAGTCACCTGCGCGGCGAGTTGGCAGAACTGCAGGACGATATCAACGAGCTTGCCAGCAGCCTGGAAGGGGCGCATCGCGAGCAGCAGACTGCCATCGACAAACTCCGTCATGCACATCGTCAGGCACAGTCTGCCAGCCAGGCCAAGAGTGACTTTCTGGCCATGATGAGTCACGAGCTGCGCACGCCGATGAACGGGGTGCTGGGCATGTTGCAACTGCTGGAAGAAACCCCGCAGAGCGAAGAGCAGCACGAATACACCCTTGCCGCGCTGGAATCCACCGGGCACCTGCTGGATGTGATCAACGATATTCTCGATTTTTCCCGCATCGAAGCCGGACGCATGGATCTGGACCCGGTGTTTTTCGAGCTGCTGCCGCTGCTGGAAAACTGTGTGGCCACCTTCCGCTACATGGCGGAAAGCAAGGGCCTGTATCTGCGCCTGGAAAACGCCGGGGAGCTGGCTGGTAAAATGGTGCGCAGCGACCCCACCCGGTTGCGTCAGGTGCTCAATAACCTGATTTCCAATGCGGTGAAATTCACCCAGGAAGGGGGCGTGGTTCTGGGGATCACCACCGCCCAGGTTCGCGATGACTGGCTGGACCTGGCCCTGGCGGTGCGCGACACCGGTATTGGTATTCCCCAGCATCGCCAGAGTGATTTGTTCAAAGCCTTTTCGCAGGTCGACTCGTCCACCTCACGTCGCTTTGGCGGCACCGGTCTGGGGCTGGCCATCGCCCGCCGTCTCAGTGAAATGCTCGGTGGCACCCTGACAGTGAGCAGCGACGAGGGCGGCGGCAGTACCTTTACCCTGTCCTTGCGCTTGCTCTATCGCACTCAGGCGCCGGCGCCGCTGGCGGTGCCCGCCGACGAGGAAGACCGTGTCGGCGGCCTGCTTTTCGGGCTGGTACTGCTGGTGGAAGATAACGATGTGAATCTGCTGGTGGCGCGGCGGCTGCTGGAGCACATGGGGGTCACCGTGGTGACCGCCAGCAACGGGCGCGAAGCCTTGGAAAAAGTGCGTCAGCGGGATTTCGACTGCATTCTCATGGATGTGCAGATGCCGGTGATGGATGGCCTGGAAGCCACCCGCGAGTTACGGCAATGGGAGAGAGAGCGGGGGCGGGCGCCAATCCCGGTGGTGGCGCTCACCGCCAATGCCATGGACGAAGAGCGCGACCGCTGCATGGTGGCGGGCATGAATGCCCACCTGGCCAAGCCCTTCCGCCGTCAGCAGCTTACTCGGGTGCTGAGCCCTTATCTGACCCCTGAACACGCTCAACACGGGCGCTGACTTCGCCGTCTGCCAGGCGGGTGGTCAGGGTATCGCCGGCCTGCAACTGGCTGACGGAGCGCACCGCTTCGTCCCCCTTGAAGGTAATGCTGTAGCCACGACCCAGGGTCTCCAGGGGGCTGGCGGTGTGCAGCCGTTTGCCCAGATTGCCCAGTTGCACCTGCTGCTGCTGGATCAGCCGCAGCAAGGGCTGCGGCAGGCGTTTTTCCAGCGTCTGCAGCCGTTGCTGGCGGTCCGCCAAAAGGCGTTCCGGCGATAGCCGGGCCAGCCGTTGCTGGTTGGGGCGCAGGCGGCTTTGCGCTAGCGCCAGCCGTTGTTGCATATGGCGCTGCAGACGGCCCTGCAATTCATCCAGCCGTTGGCTGCTTTGTTCCAGGGACTGGCGCGGCGAGCGCAAGCGCTGGCTGAGATGGCGCAGACGTTCCTGTGGCGTCCGCAACTGCTGGGCCATCACCCAGCGCAGGCGACGATGCAGGCCGCCCAGCCGTTGCGTGACCACCGACAGGTCCGGGCTCACCAGCTCGGCTGCCGCGGACGGAGTCGGCGCTCGCAGGTCGGCGGCAAAATCGGTAAGGCCGGTATCCACTTCGTGACCCACGGCCGAGACAATGGGAATCGGGCAGGCGGCCACGGCGCGGGTCAGGGCTTCATCGTTGAACGCCCAGAGATCCTCCAGGGAGCCGCCGCCACGGCCGATGATCAGCACGTCGCATTCGTCCCGAGCAATCGCCACATCCAGCGCCTGACGCAGTTGTGCCGGTGCATCGGCGCCCTGTACCGCCGCCGGGTAGATCACCACCGGAATGGACGGGCAGCGGCGTTTGAGGACCTGCAGAATATCGCGGATGGCGGCGCCGCTGGGGGAGGTGATGACTCCGATCTGGGTAGGCCAGGCGGGCAGGGCGCGCTTGCGTTCCTGAGCGAACAGGCCTTCCGCCTGCAGCTGGGCCTTGAGGGCGTCGAATTGTGCCTTCAGCGCCCCCTGACCGGCCGGCTCCATGTGTTCCACGACAATCTGGAAGTTGCCACGAGGGACATAGAGAGTGACTTTGGCGCGGATCAGCACCTGCTGCCCATTCTGGGGATTAAAGTCGAGCAGCCGGTTGCGATTTCGAAACATGGCCCCATTAATCTGGGCACGCGAGTCTTTCAGGCTGAAGTACCAATGGCCGGAGGCCGGGCGGGAAAAGTTGGATAGTTCGCCCTGCAGCCAGATCAGCGGGAAGGAACCTTCCAGCAGGCCCTGGGCTTCCAGGTTCAGTTGACTGATGGACAGCGGTTCAGCGCGGGATGAAAATGTCATCGCGGGAGGGTAGCGAGTTTTTTTGCCGTGGGCCAGCGGTGATTGTGTGACCGACCGCCCTTGACGTATAATCGCCCGCCTAATTTAACGGGGTGCCTGTCTCGAGGTGCCGCCGCTCCACCCGGCGGACCTGCCAGGGGCCCCCCTCACTCCCTACGGTGCAATATGCTCAGAATTGCGCAAGAGGCACTAACGTTTGACGACGTTTTGCTTGTTCCCGCCCATTCCAATGTGCTGCCCAAGGACGTGTCCCTGAAATCGAAACTGACTCGGGACATTGCTCTGAATATTCCGTTGGCGTCCGCAGCCATGGATACGGTTACCGAGCACCGCCTGGCCATCACCATGGCGCAGGAAGGGGGCATCGGTATCCTCCATAAAAGCATGGATACAGCCGACCAGGCGCGTAACGTGCGCATGGTAAAGAAATACGAATCCGGCGTGGTGAAAGATCCCATCACCGTGAGCCCGGAAACCACCGTGGCCGAGCTGCTGCGCATTACCGAAGCCAATAACATTTCCGGTGTGCCGGTGGTGAAAGGCAATGAGGTTGTCGGCATTGTCACCAGCCGTGATACCCGCTTCATCACCAACTACGACCAGTGCGTGCAGGACATCATGACCGGCAAGGACCGGCTGGTGACCGTGCAGGAAGGCGCTGGCGCGGATGAAGTTCAGGCCCTGCTGCACAAGCATCGCATCGAAAAAGTCGTGGTAGTCAACGATAAAGGCGAACTGCGCGGCATGATCACCGTGAAAGACATCGAGAAAGCCGCCAAATATCCCAACGCCTGCAAGGACTCTCAGGGTCGTCTGCGAGTAGGCGCCGCCGTCGGCACCGGTGCCGGTACCGACGAGCGCGTGGCCGCACTGGTGGAAGCCGGTGTTGACGTGATCGTGGTGGATACCGCCCACGGCCATTCCCAGGGCGTTATCGACCGGGTGGCCTGGGTGAAGAAACACTTCCCCGAGGTGCAGGTGATCGGCGGCAACATTGCCACCGCTGCTGCTGCGAGGGATCTGGTTGCCGCCGGCGCCGATGCGGTAAAAGTCGGTATCGGTCCGGGCTCCATCTGTACCACCCGCATCGTGGCCGGTATCGGCGTGCCGCAGATCACGGCCATCTCCGATGTGGCGGAAGCCCTGAAAGGCACCGGCGTACCGCTGATTGCCGATGGTGGCATCCGCTTCTCCGGTGACATCGCCAAGGCCGTGGCCGCTGGAGCCAGCGCCATCATGATCGGTTCCCTGCTGGCCGGCACCGAAGAAGCGCCCGGCGACGTGGAGCTGTTCCAGGGTAGCTACTACAAGGCCTACCGGGGCATGGGCTCCATGGGCGCCATGTCCGGCTCTACCGGTTCCTCCGACCGCTACTTCCAGGATGCCGCCGCCGGCATCGAGAAGCTGGTGCCGGAAGGTATCGAAGGCCGGGTTCCCTACAAGGGCCCCATGAGCGCCATCGTTCACCAGCTGATGGGCGGCCTGCGCGCCTCCATGGGCTACACCGGCTGTGCCACCATCGAAGAGATGCGCACCAAGCCGGAATTCGTGAAAGTCACCAACGCGGGCATGAAAGAATCCCATGTGCATGATGTGACAATCACCAAGGAAGCGCCGAACTACCCGGTAGGCTGAAGCCCGCCATCGAGTGTCAGCGTTAACGATTCAGGGCCGGCGTAGCCGGCCCTTGTATTTACAGCCTGCCAGCCAGGCGCCAGCGGAAAGCGAGCCATGCAAGATATCCATGCCCAGCGCATCCTGATTCTGGACTTCGGTTCCCAATACACCCAGCTGATCGCCCGCCGGGTGCGGGAAATCGGCGTGTACTGTGAAATCCGTGCCTTCGACATGACCGCCGAGGAAATCCGCGAGTTTGCGCCCAAGGGCATCATTCTTTCCGGTGGCCCGGAGTCTGTCACCGCCGCCGAAACGCCCCGTGCCCCCGATGCGGTATTCGAGGCCGGCATTCCGGTGCTGGGTATTTGCTACGGCATGCAGACCATGGCCGAGCAGCTGGGCGGCAAGGTGATTGCCGGTGAAAAGCACGAATTCGGCTACGCCCGGGTCGCCAAGGCGGAAAAGAACGGCCTGCTGGACGGCATCGTCGATCACGAAGAGCAGGGCAAGGAATACCTGGACGTGTGGATGAGCCATGGTGATCGTGTCGGCGAGATGCCGGCCGGTTTCGTGGCGACCGCCACCACCGGCAGCTGCCCCATCGCCGGCATGGCCAACGATGAAAAACGCTTCTATGGCATCCAGTTCCACCCGGAAGTGACCCACACCCTGCAGGGCGGTCGTCTGCTGGAGCGCTTCGTGCGCGAGCTGTGTGACTGCGAAGCCCTGTGGACGCCGAGTAACATCATCAACGATGCCATCGACACCATCCGCGAGCAGGTCGGCACCGACGAGGTGATCCTGGGCCTGTCCGGCGGGGTGGATTCCTCCGTGGTGGCAGCGCTGCTGCACAAGGCCATCGGCGACCAGCTCACCTGCGTGTTTGTCGACAACGGCCTGCTGCGTCACCAGGAAGGTGACCAGGTCATGGAAATGTTCGCCGACAACATGGGCGTGAAAGTGATCCGCGTGGACGCGGAAGACAACTTCCTCGGCAAACTGGCCGGCGAAGCGGATCCCGAGCTGAAGCGCAAGATCATCGGCAACACCTTTATCGATATCTTCGACGACCAGGCCAGCAAGCTGAAAAACGCCAACTGGCTGGCCCAGGGCACCATCTACCCGGACGTGATCGAATCCGCCGCCAGCAAGACCGGCAAGGCCCACGTGATCAAGAGCCACCACAACGTGGGTGGGCTGCCGGAAGACATGAAGCTCAAGCTGGTCGAGCCCCTGCGCGAACTGTTCAAGGACGAAGTGCGCAAGATCGGCCTGGAGCTGGGTCTGCCCTACGACATGGTCTACCGTCACCCCTTCCCGGGGCCGGGGCTGGGCGTGCGCATCCTCGGTGAAGTGAAGAAGGAATATGCCGACACCCTGCGTCTGGCGGACCATATCTTTATCGAAGAGCTGCGTGCTGCCGGTCTGTACCACAAGACCAGCCAGGCCTTCGCCGTGTTCCTGCCGGTCAAGTCAGTGGGCGTGGTGGGTGACGCCCGCCGCTACGAGTACGTGGTGGCTCTGCGTGCCGTGGAAACCATCGACTTCATGACCGCCCGCTGGGCGCACCTGCCCTACGAGTTCCTGGAGCTGGTCTCCAGCCGGATCATCAACGAGATCCCCGGCATCAGCCGGGTGACCTACGACATCTCGTCCAAGCCCCCGGCGACGATTGAGTGGGAATGAGCGAAGCACAATGAAAAAAGGCGGCCATAAGGCCGCCTTTTTTATGGCGCTCCAGGACTGTCGCCGGCGCCGGGAAGCTCAAGAGCAAATCCGCATCAGGTGTGTAATCAGGTCCACCTGTCTGCTGAAGCTGTTCTTCTGCAGCAGTGATTTGATGTTGGTGCGAATGGTGCTAATGGCCAAATCCAGTTGCTCGGCAGCTTCGGCGGTGTTGGCCCCCTTGAGCAGGCACAGGCAAACGCGGGCCTCGGCCTCGGTGGCGCTGATGACCTTGCGGATTTCGGCAATGCTTGGGGTGCGGCTGACATTGGGGTCGAAGATTTCCACCAGCACATTGCTGTTGTTGCTTTCTCGGTTGTGTACCGGGGTGATGGAGATCCGCAGGGGCAGGGCGCTGGTTTGCAGGTAAAGGGTGTCGCTGTCGTCCAGGGCGCCGGTCTTGCCGGTAATGAACAACATCAGCTGGGTGTAGAAATCCTTGCCAAACTGTTGATCCCTGAACACGATTTCCCGGCTGTCCTGATTAATGGTGAATACCTTGTAGCGTCTGCCAATCTCAACAAAGGCTGGGCTGGCACTCACCAAGAGCGAAACCGGCGAAAACACGGCAACAGGTTGTTTCAATACGGCGATGCTGCTTTGCAGGTCCTTGAAACTCTGCTCTGAGCGGTGCAGTCGCTCATACAAATCGAGGGCAATTTCGGCGTGTTTCTTCAGCCGCGAGAGCATGGCCATTTCCGGCTTGCTGAACACGCGGCTGTCTTTGTGCCGGTTGAATACCAGCACCACGTGCTGCTGGTACTTGTTGGTGAACGCGATGGTGGCACTGTCGATAATGCCAGCGGCGCGTATCCAGGTGCGGGAAAAGGTGGACATATCCGCCAGAAAGTTACTCTCCGGGTCACCATCGGCGTAGCTGAACAGGGCGTTGGGGCCCGTTTCCAGTGCCCTGGCGATGGCCTTGTCCTTGAACACCAGGCCGGTCTTGAGCATCAGGGGGACGATGCCGGGCGGATAGCCCACGGCCCAGCCATACAGCCCTTTCAGTTGCGGTTCTTTCTGTATCACGGCCAGGCAACAGCTGACCAGGCCAAAGGTGTCGCGGATGTTGCGCAGAAAGAGGTCGAAGCCGTCCTTGTGTTCAACACAGCTGTAAAGACTGGTGACCAGACTATCCAGAATATCTGCCTGGGTGTCGTCCGTTTCGAGCTGATCGGCACTGGATTGACCGTTTTCTGCCCGCGCCAGATGGGTAAGTTCGCTTCGATCGGCTGCTGACATTCCTGTGTACCTTCCCCCGGGCAGAGCTTGTTGCCCCTGAAATTGTTAACAGGTTCAAATATATCGAATAGGAGGAGGGCGATCCAATGCCCCCTGGAGCGGGTGGGGTGGTACGAGTGGCCCATTTTGGAACGTGTGGCGCGGGAAGGAACGTCCAGCCGGAATGCCGCACCACAGGGCATTCGGCAGGATTCACTGCTTGAAAAGTGTCCAGATTTGCTTAAAATACGCTCCCTTGCCGGAATTCAGGCCCTGTTTGCGCAGTTGTCTGGAGTGGGGGTAGTCCCTCAACCGGCCAGAATTCATTCCGTTTCAGTCAGTTGCGCACGCCGGCCACTGGGGTCGGGGTTGTTGTGCCTGTTGTGGTGGCATACAATGCGCGCCTATTTACTGAGGCGGTGAGGCATCCTGCCTCGTTTTCGATAACAGATTGGAGGTTCACGACATTAAGCGTGGAGGCAAAGGCCGCGAGCAGCGCGCCAATATAAATCAGCAAATCCAGGCAACCGATGTTCGGTTGATTGATGTAGACGGTGAGCAGGTCGGTATTGTGACCCTGCAGGAAGCGCTGGAGAAAGCCACCGGAAAGCAGATGGATTTGGTGGAAATCTCCCCTGGTGCGGAACCGCCGGTTTGTCGAATCATGGATTACGGCAAGCATCTGTTCGAAGCCAAACAGAAGGCCAAGGAAGGGCGCAAGAAACAGCGTCAGACCCAGGTCAAGGAAATCAAATTCCGTCCCGGCACCGACATTGGTGACTATGAGGTGAAACTGCGTAACCTCATTCGTTTCCTCGAGGCCGGCGACAAAGCGAAAATCACCGTCCGTTTCCGCGGTCGGGAGATGGCTCACCAGGAACTGGGCCGGGATCTTCTCGCACGTATCGAGAAGGACCTGGAAGAGTACGGTTCTGTTGAGCAACGTCCGAACATGGAAGGGCGCCAGATGATCATGGTGCTCAGCCCGGGCAAAAAGAAGAAACAGCCGTAACCGGTTGTTGAACTAACTAACCAACTTGAGAAGGTACCATGCCTAAAATCAAGACAAATCGTGGGGCTGCCAAGCGTTTCAAAAAAACCGCCTCCGGTTTCAAGCGCAAGCAGGCATTCAAAAACCACATCCTGACCAAGAAGTCTGCCAAGACTATTCGTCAGCTGCGTCCGAAAACCGAGGTACATGATTCTGATGTAGCTCTGGTTAAACGCATGATGCCCTACGCATAACTGATACGGTTTTTGGAGATCTGAAAAATGGCACGAGTAAAGCGTGGTGTGCAGGCCCGTCGTCGGCACAAGAAAATTCTCAAGCAGGCTAAAGGCTACTACGGTGCCCGCAGCCGTGTATTCCGTGTAGCGGTTCAGGCCGTTACCAAAGCCGGTCAGTACGCCTACCGCGACCGTAAGGTTCGTAAGCGTCAGTTCCGTCGTCTGTGGATTGTTCGTATCAACGCCGCTGCGCGTCTGAACGGCCTGTCCTACAGCCGTCTGATCGATGGTCTGAAGAAAGCGTCCATCGAAGTAGACCGTAAAGTACTGGCGGACATCGCTGTCCGCGATCAGGCAACCTTTAGCGCTTTGGCCGAAAAAGCCAAAGCGAGTCTCACCGCCTGATTACTGTTTCGTCCTAGACAAAACAGCATACTCAACGGGGGAAGAGCTCGCGCTCTTCCCCCGTTTTTGTTTGAAAAAAGACCAGTTGAAAGTTGAAAGTATAAAGTTGAAACGCGGTTGGGTTTTAATGCCAATCGAGTGGCTCTTTCCCCGCGGTGTATGGGTGAGGCGCGGCTTTAGTGGTGTCGGGTGGCATCTGTCTGGAATCGCGCTTTGCAACTTTGAACTTTCAACTTTCTCCTGATTTAAAGACTGCGGAGTCTTAAATGGAAAATCTCAACGCCCTGGTGGACGCTGCCCTGGCAGATGTCGAACAGGCTGGCGATATCCGGGCCCTGGACGATGTGCGGGTGAAATACCTGGGTAAGAAAGGCGAGATCAGCGCCCTGATGAAGGGCCTTGGCAAGTTGAGCGCGGAAGAGCGCCCCCAGGCCGGTGCGGTGATCAACGAAGGCAAACAGAAAGTGCAGGATGCCATCGCCACCCGCAAGCATGCCATGGAAGAAGCGGCCCTGGCCGAGCAGCTAGCCAGCGAAACCGTCGACGTGACCCTGCCGGGCCGGGGCGAGTTGCCTGGCAACCTGCACCCGGTCACCCGCATGCGTCGCCGCATTGAGGATTTCTTTCTCCGCCTGGGTTTCGATATTTCCGAAGGCCCGGAAGTGGAAGACGACTTCCATAACTTCGAAGCCCTGAATATTCCCTCCCATCACCCGGCACGGGCCATGCACGACACCTTCTATTTCGGTGACGGCCGCCTGCTGCGCACTCATACCTCACCGGTACAGGTACGGGTGATGGAGCAGGGCAAGCCCCCGTTCCGCATCATTGCCCCGGGCCGGGTGTACCGTTGCGACTCCGACCTGACCCACACCCCCATGTTCCACCAGGTGGAAGGCCTGCTGGTGGACAAGGGCGTCACCTTTGCCGACCTGCGCGGCACCGTGGCGGAATTCCTCAAGTTCGTGTTTGAAGTGGAAGACCTGCCGGTGCGTTTCCGCCCCAGCTACTTCCCGTTCACCGAGCCCAGCGCCGAAGTGGATGTGGGCTGCGTCAGCTGTGGTGGCAAAGGCTGCCGGGTGTGTTCCCACACCGGCTGGCTGGAAGTCATGGGCTGCGGCATGGTGCACCCGTCCGTGCTGGAGCACGGTGGCGTGGATGCCAACGAATACAGTGGTTTTGCCTTCGGCATGGGCGTGGAGCGCCTCACCATGCTGCGTTATGGCGTCAACGACCTGCGGTTGTTCTTCGAAAACGACACCCGCTTCCTGTCCCAGTTCGGTTAAGGCGTTTCTGTACCGTCAGGCCGCCGTTGGAGCCTTGTTCACAAGGCGAATTCTCCCGGCGGCCAAACAGAAACTCCCATGATTTAAAGGAATTCGACAATGCGTTTTAACGAAGCCTGGTTGCGGGAATGGGTCAACCCCGCCATCGATACCGACACCCTGGTGCAGCAACTGACCATGGCCGGCCTGGAAGTGGATGCGGTGGAACCTGCCGCACCGGCCTTTACCGGCGTGGTCGTCGGCCAGGTAGAAAGCTGTGAGCCGCACCCGGATGCAGACAAACTGCGCGTCTGCCAGGTCAGCAATGGCGCCGATACCACCCAGGTGGTGTGCGGTGCAGCCAACGTGCGCCCCGGCCTGAAAATCCCCTTCGCGCAAGTAGGCGCCGTCCTGCCCGGCGATTTCCAGATCAAGCAAGCCAAGCTGCGTGGCGTGGAATCGTCCGGCATGTTGTGCGGTGCCTCCGAGCTGGGCCTGGAAGACCTCATCGATGGCTTGATGGAACTGCCGGACGACGCGCCGGTAGGCACCGATTTCCGCAAGTACCTGCAGCTGGATGACGCCGTCATCGAAGTGGATCTGACCCCCAACCGGGCAGACTGCCTGAGCCTGCGCGGCATCGCCCGCGAAGTCGGGGTGATGAACCAGAGCCTGCTGATCAATGCGGCCATCGACAGGGTGGCCCCGGCCATCGACGACACCCTCACCGTGAACCTGGCAAACAGCCAGGGCTGCCCCCGTTACCTGGGCCGCGTGATCACGGGCGTCAACGTCAACGCCGATAGCCCGTTGTGGATGATCGAACGCCTGCGCCGCGCCGGCCTGCGCACCATTGATCCCATTGTCGACGTGACCAACTACGTGCTGCTGGAGCTGGGTCAGCCGCTGCATGCCTTCGATCTGGCCAAGCTCAGCGGTGGCATCACCGTGCGCAACGCCAACGCGGAAGAAAAACTGCTCACCCTCGACGACCAGGAACTGACCCTGCGCGACGACACTCTGGTGATCGCCGACGACAGCCAGGCATTGGCCCTGGCCGGTGTCATGGGCGGCAAGCCGTCCTCCGTCACCAGCGACACCCAGGACATCTTCCTGGAATGCGCCTTCTTCGCGCCCCTGGCCATTGCCGGCAAGGCCCGCTCCTACGGCCTGCACACGGATTCCTCCCACCGCTTCGAGCGGGGCGTGGACCCGCAGCTGCAGAACGAGGCCATCGAACGCGCCACCGCCCTGATCCTGGAAATCGCCGGCGGCCAGCCAGGCCCGGTCAGCGAAGCCGTGGACGAAGCACACCTGCCGGGCCAGGCAGAAATCACCCTGCGTGCAGATCGCATCGAAGGCCTGCTGGGCATGGGCCTGCCCGCCGAACAGGTGGAAGACATCCTCAACCGTCTGGGCATGGAAGTATCCACCCAGGAAAGCGGCAAAGAATGGATGGTGCTGGCCCCCAGCTGGCGCTTCGACATGGCCATCGAAGCCGACCTGATCGAGGAACTGGCGCGTATCTACGGCTATGAAAAACTGCCCAGCCGTGTGCCTGCCGGTTCCCCCTCCGGCGAACCCGTCGCCGAGCAGACCGTCAACCAGCGCCGCCTGGGCGACGCCCTGATCGACCGCGGCTACCTGGAAGCGATCACTTACACCTTCGTGGAGCCGGGCCTGCTCAAGCAGGTGGAGCCGCGGGTGGAGCCGCTGCCGCTGCTCAACCCCATCTCCACGGACCTGGGAGTCATGCGCACCACCTTGCTGGCCGGCCTGTTCAGCACCGCCCGCCACAACCTGAACCGCCAGGCCGACCGCCTGCGCCTGTTCGAAACCGGCCTGCGCTTCGTGCCCACCGGTCAGTCTGAGGGCGAAGAGAGCCTGGAGCAGACCCCGATGATCGCCGGCCTGCTCTACGGCAGCGCCCAGCCGCAGAACTGGGAAGGTAAGCGCCCGGTGGACTTCTTCGACCTGAAAGGGGATGTGGAAGCCCTGCTGACCCTGTCCGACGCCGACGCTTTCAGCTTCGAGCCCGGCGAGCATCCGGCCCTGCACCCGGGCCAGACCGCCGCGCTCAAGCGTGACGGCGAAGTCGTCGGCTATCTGGGCCGCATCCACCCGCGCCTGGCCGCGGATCTGGACCTGCCCGCCCAGCTCTACGCTTTCGAATTGGCCCTGGCCCCGCTGCTGGACGGCGTACTGCCGCACTTTGCCGGTGTGTCAGACCAGCCCCGCATGCGTCGTGACCTGGCCTTCGTGGTCGAAGACAGCGTGCCCGCGGGTGAGCTGGTAGCCGCGGTCCGGAATGCCTGTGACGAACGTCTCACAGGGGTGCGGATTTTTGATATATATCAAGGTGATAGCATCGGGGAAAATCGCAAAAGCCTCGCTTTGGGCTTGACCTTCCAGGACCGTTCACGCACTCTTAAGGATGAAGAGGTAAACGACCTGGTGGATGCCGTAGTATCCCAGTTAAAACAACAGTTTAACGCCGCCTTAAGGGACTGATTAAGGAAGGGTTAGGGAGCTATTGATGGGAGCGCTGACCAAAGCGGACATGGCCGAGCGTTTGTTCGAAGAGCTTGGCCTGAACAAACGTGAAGCGAAAGAAATGGTGGAGATGTTCTTCGAAGAGATCCGCCATTCGCTGGAAAACAACGTGCCCGTGAAACTCTCCGGCTTCGGCAATTTTGATCTCAGGGACAAGAGTGAACGGCCAGGACGCAACCCGAAAACCGGTGAGGAAATTCCCATCACCGCCCGCCGGGTTGTCACCTTCCGTCCAGGACAAAAATTAAAACAACGGGTTGAGGACTATGCTGGAACCAAGTCATAACGACGAATTACCGGCGATTCCTGGGAAGCGTTATTTCACCATTGGTGAAGTCAGCGACCTATGTGACGTAAAACCGCACGTACTGCGCTACTGGGAGCAGGAATTCCCCCAGCTCAAGCCGGTCAAGCGCCGTGGCAACCGTCGCTATTACCAGCGCCAGGACGTGCTGATGATCCGCCAGATCCGCAGCCTGCTCTACGATCAGGGCTTCACCATCGGCGGCGCCCGCCAGCAGCTCACCGGCGGCGCCAACGCCGAACAGGCCACCCAGTACCACCAGATCATCAAGCAGATGATCGTGGAAATGGAAGAGGTCCTCGACGTCCTTAAAGCCTCATAACCTCCGTTTCCCGTAGGAGCCATGCTTGCCATGGCGAACCAAGCCCCGGCAGCCGAGCTCCCGGGGCTTTTTCATGCCCGCGAGTCGCTGTTGGAGCCATGCTTGCATGGCGAAGAGTCAGCAGCCCTCCACCGGGCCCACCAGAAAAGATCCCATTACCCAAACGAATAGCCGCCGCTCATCCCGCACTCCGACGCTAATGGACGCGGGTCGAGGCACTCCAGTCGGCACGCCCCCCTCCCGCGTTGTCCCTTGCAGCTTGAAGCTTGCGTCTTCATCGCTCAAACCCTGACCAAACAGCACTTTACCGGTTCCATCCCCCCACCAAATCCGCTATGATTGCCGCCGCTTTGGTAGCTCTGCCTGCCAAGCACATCTCGGGGCGTAGCGCAGCCTGGTAGCGCACTTGCATGGGGTGCAAGGGGTCGGAGGTTCGAATCCTCCCGTCCCGACCAAATTAAGGTCGGAAAAACAAAGAGATAGGCCAGTCATGGATGACTGGCCTTTTTGGTTTTTAGGCGTCGCTTATGCTTTTCTGTGTTTCGTCACCGTTCCGTCACCGTTTCTCAATAGCTAATCCCTGTGGCTGGCCTGTCTCCTTTACTTTACGCGCCACTGACCTTTAGTTTTCCCTGATTGGTCAGGCGGTCCGTTTACAAAGGCCTGGCGCGTATTGGATGCCCGGCAAGATGGCTGAAGCTGTGCCGGATCACTCTAGAAAAGGGGTTGAGGGTACTCCATAGCTATGAGGCTGGGTGACGCTTGTAGTTGCAGCGTTGGGTGGATCACTTGGAGGTGGTGTCAGGGCGCTGAGTAGTTAGAAGTGCGAGACGCGTCAATTCGAGCATCCTCAAGGTGTCTTGCTGCCAGCTTTTTGGCTTGAGAGTCCAGGTCGTCCCTTTTGTTCGCATCGAGTTGTATGGGGTCCTGCAATCCCTGCCTTTCTAATTCCTGCCTTACAAGGTCTTTCTCTACTAGCTTTCTTATAAGTTCTTCATATTGCTTGAGAATGCCCGCATGCCTCGTATTTTCTTTCCGCAGGCGACCTAGCTCTTTGGTTTTTCTGTCCTCTACCAGTGAATTGCGCGTTTTTCTGGCGCCTTCGAGTCTTTGTTGATGCTCATTTCTCAGTTTCTCGATATGTGTTCTATCCTGGCAAATCAGAGCTGTCAGGTGGGCGCTTTGTGACACCTTTAGATATTTGGACGTACGTTTCAAAAACAGAGCTTCTTCTACGGGTAGCACAAAACTGAAAGTCCGCTTGTTTTTGTTCTTCCGGTAGCTGTAAGCATTCCATGCTCGTTTGATGCGTGCAAAAGCATCTGCCCCCAATCCGTTATTCCAAATTCTTTCCAGTGTCATCAAGGTCGGCTCGTTCTCTTCGTGGGGAGCTTTTACTGAAAGGGCTGATGGGGGGTTGTTTCGCAAATAGTGCCTGGCCCAATCTGACTTGTCCTTGTCGGAGCCAAGCCACTCTTTCGGTGGGATTGGTTTCTTCACTTTCAATGCTCCTAATGCTTGAGATTTTCATGACAAGTAAATCATACCGTATGAATTGACGTAAATATGATCATAATTGATAATGGGCAAAAATAGATATCATTTGTGCAAATATGTACCTTGGCAATGCTCTAGTATCCAGCTTTAACTGCTTGTCGTCTGAAGAGCTGCAGGCCGCTGAGCGATATTTTTTGACTGCCTTTATCTATCAATTTGGTATAGGCGAATGGGCTCAAACGTCTCTGGACCGTTTGGCGGGGAAGTTGGGAGTTAGTGAGAGATTAGCCCGTCATTCGATAGGGGTACTGGTTGACCAAGGTCTTCTTGATGCCCGGCGCGTTGAAGGTAGGACCGGAAGGCCGTCTTACGATTATCGACTTTCAAAGCTCGTTGCCGATCGGTTGAATCTCCAGGTTGGGCCAGTGAGTGTGGGACATGAGGGGCTGGTAAAGTCACTGCTCAGTATTCCCTCACCTGGAGGGTTGGAGGTCACGAGAAAGAAAGGTCGTACTTTTGGCCCTCCCAACCCTGATGCCCTGAGTGTCGGTAGCAAGCTGGTTCTTATAGTGTTGCTGACTGAGGCGGATTCCTGCGGTGTAGTCAGAAATTGTTCGACTTTTGGCTTGGCCAAGCAGGTGGGGATGTCAGTTCAAAGAGTACGCCGGCATTTGAGGAAGCTTTGGCGCTTAGGGTACATGCGAGATGTGGTTGCTGGGATTGTGAGTGATATAGGAATCGGCAAGTGCCCGAGCATCTATTTTCTCAACCTGGCTCACCCTATTTTTGAGGCTAGCTGGTGTGGTCGGGCGTTTGTCCTTCATATACAAAAAAAAGATCAGTACCACCCGGGCCGAGAGATTCCTCAGTTGATAAGGATTCTCAGTAATGGTTGTGAGGATGATTCCTACGTTGCCATTGAATATGACCGTAGAAACTATTTGTTGCCGGTGAAGTGTGAAGATGACGTTGCTAAAAGACTCAAAGATGCTGTGCTCGATGGGCTTGAAGAATATCTGCAGGCTGTTTTAGACGATTATGTAGGTCAAATATTGACCGATAGATACTTATTCATTGGCAGTCAATTTCTACCAGAACCAAGCATCAATCTGCGCTTAGAAATGGAGGCATTGCTATGTGTAAAGGAGAGAAAGAGTAGCGATGAGGCGGCCTCTAGAGCGGCGATGTTCCTATCTGGCTGGATATGGAGGGCTGCGTGCATGAAATCTGAAGTGCTAAGCAAAAAACTAGGGGTGATGCGTTTGCTTATGCCACCAGATGGTAGGATATCGATATTGCGATCAACAGAGAATGGTAAGTTGTTGATTTTAAAGGCTGTGGTTGCGCCGCCGCCAGGCAGAAATGTTACTCCGGGGATTTACCAAGGGGCTTCAATCGATTATGTAAAATCAACTAAGGAAATCAACCGTGTAGACTTGTCTACAAAAGAGCAGTATGAAATTGGCCTGCTTGTTAAGCCAAGTGTAAAGACCAAAAAGGAGGTTGTAGACACGGAAGTTGGTATTGAGGATGAGGGGTAGTTACATACCGTGGATAGCACTGATTTAAGCTGTGAATTGATGTCAGCCTTCAAGCTCAATAGTGTTATTGGTTTGTGGGCCTTCTGGGTACGATAACCCCGTTCCAGAACTCGTAATCGATTGTTTTAACTGGATAGCGCTATTTGGGCTCCCGTCTGTGGGGTAAAGGCCCTGTTGTGGGCTTTCAGTACTTGATAACCCGCTCTGAGTGTCGGTAATAGATATATATAGTCATAAAGTCACTTAGCCAGCCCACTTGTGAAGGCTGGTAAGTGCAGTTGGTTGAGTAACAGGCAGGCTGGACCAAACCAGCCTGCTCATGAGTAAATTTCAACCAGTGCGCTGGTACCTATGAAGAAACCATAGGTGCCAGACAATGAGAAAACGACATTCAAGCAACACCAACCTCAAACTCCACTATGAATCAGTCTGGGAGGGCTTGCCGGTACTGGCAAGGCCTGACCGTCCACTCGCGGTGAATTACCTCAAATCTATCCGGTCTACTTTGGACCGGGCCTTAAATGAGCATCCACGAACCTGTGTCATCCATTTCGTTGCTAGGCTGCCGTACGGTTGGTCAGGTCCCAAAGGGGGGCAGGCAAGCGGCTTCATCAACTCTCTTCGTTCGCAGATCAGGTGCGACTCGAAGCGTAAGCGCGGCCAGGGAAAACGGGTTCATGACTGCCATGTTCGTATGATCTGGTGTCGCGAGTTCGGTGGGGAAGGGCAGCCCCATTATCATATTGCCATTATGGTCAATAGGGATGCTTACTCCGCGTTGGGGCGTATCTTAGGTCAGCAAGAGCCGGACTTCCCCTGGTGGTTGGCGGAAGAACAAGCAGTTAGCAACATGGCAGAGCGTATTCAGCGAGCTTGGGGTCGCACTCTTGGTCTGACTGGGAGTCAAGGAATCGGTTTAGTCCATTTCCCTGATAGCCCGGTCCAGCTGATTTCAAAAGGATCGTCTATGTATACCGCGCAATATCATGAGGTGTTCAGGCGCATGAGCTACTTGGCAAAGGTGGATACCAAGCTTTATGACGATGGGTTTAGGAACTTTGGCTGTAGCCAGAGAGGAGGTGAGTAAGTTTTTACGTTGCTGCGCTATCGCATGAACGAATGACGAGGAGAATTTCATGCGATTCATGAGGCTAACAGAAGTGATACGAGATACCGGTCTTGGCCGTTCTTCGATCTACAAGCTGAATCGCCACCGGTTTGCTAGACACCTTTCAGCCATACAAAATGGTGGCCGCCGTACTGATAATCTCCTCAGGATTAACGTAGCCCTGTACGTGGTACAGGCCCAGCTCGCTCGAATATCCATAGAAACTCCAAAACGGCATGAAAAAGCCCGCACAAGGCGGGCTCTGGCATGCAGTGAAAGGGGGTAAGTGCGAAATACGGGTTAATCGGTGTCGATTCGAAAGGCGTGGCCGCAATCCAGGCATTGCAGGTTGTCGAGAAAGGT